>NZ_JBIRYZ010000028.1:0-84454 GCF_044390325.1 Streptomyces sp. NPDC018964 | reverse complement strand
CTACGCCAAGGCGGCGGCGGAGAAGGAGAAGGCGGAGGCCAAGGCCGAGCGGGACAAGGAGAAGGCGGAGGCCGAGAAGGAGAAGGCCGAAGCCAAGGCGGCGGCGGAGAAGGAGAAGGCGGAGGCCAAGGCCGAGCGGGACAAGGAGAAGGCGGAGGCCGAGAAGGAGAAGGCCGAAGCCAAGGCGGAAGCCGAGAAGGAGAAGGCGGAGGCCAAGGCCGAGCGGGACAAGGAGAAGGCCGAAGCCGAGAAGGAGAAGGCCGAGGCGAAGGCGGAGCAGGAGAAGGAGAAGGCCGAGGCCAAGGCCGAGCAGGAAGCCGCCAAGGAACAGGCCGAGAAGGAGAAGGCCGAGGCGAAGGCGGAGCAGGAGAAGGAGAAGGCCGAGGCCAAGGCCGAACAGGAAGCCGCCAAGGAACAGGCCGAGAAGGAGAAGGCCGAGGCCAAGGCGGAGCAGGAGAAGGAGAAGGCCGAGGCCAAGCAGGCGGCGGCCGAGCAGCAGGCGTTCGTCCTCGCGCAGAACCAGAAGGCGCAGGACGAGGCGAAGAAGGAACGGGAACGGGCCGCGGCCCAGGCCGAAGCCGACCGCGCCGAGGCCAAGGCCGAACAGGAGGCCGCCAAGGAAGAGGCGGCGAAGGAGAAGGCCGAGGCGAAGGCGGAGCAGGAGGCCGAGAAGGCCGAGGCGAAGCGCGAGCAGGAGGCCGCCAAGGCGGAGGCCGAGAAGGAGAAGGCGGAGGCCAAGGCCGAGCAGGAGAAGGAGAAGGCGGAAGCCAAGGCCGAGCAGGAGGCCGCCAAGGAACAGGCCGGGAAGGAGAAGGCCGAGGCCAAGGCGGAGCAGGAGGCCGCCAAGGCCGAGGCCAAGGCCGAGCAGGCAGCCGCGAAGGCGGAGGCCGACGCCGAGAAGGAAGCCGCCAAGCAGGAACAGGCCCAGGCGAAGGCCGAAGCGGAGCGCGAGCAGGAGGCCGCCAAGGCGGAGGCCGACGCCGAGCGGGAAGCCGCCAAGCGGGAACAGGCCGACGCGCGGGCCGATGCGGAGGCCTGGCAGGAGGAGGCCCGCCGCGAGGCCCTGCAGGAGAAGCAGCAGGCCAGGCTGGACGCCCAGAACGCCAAGGCCGAGGCGCAGGCCGACTACGAGCAGCAGAAGGCCGAGGCCCGCGCCGAGCGCGACGCCGCCCTCCAGGAGGCCGACCGCCAGGAGGCGGCGGCCCGGCAGGAGTACGAGCAGGAGAAGGCCGAAGCCCAGGAGCAGCGGGACCAGGCGCGGCAGGACGCTGAGCAGGAACGCGCCGAGGCACGCCAGGAGTACGAGCGGGAGATCGCCGCCGGCACCCCCGAGAGCGAGGCCCGCGAGGAGTACGACCGGCGGATCGCGGAGATCGACGCCGCCGAACGGGAGGCCCTCGACCGGGCGGACGCCGCCGAGGCCGACGCCAGGAGCGAGTACGACCGGGCGAAGGCCGACGCCCAGGCGGAACGCGAGGAGGCGCGCACCGAGGCCGAACAGGCGCGCAAGGACGCCAAGGCCGAGTACGACCAGCGGATGGGCGACATCCAGGCCGAGTACGACCGGATCAGCGCCGAGCAGAAGGACATCGACGAGCTGATCCGGCAGCGCATCGCCGACCTTCCGGAACCCCCCGACCTCTCCGCCTACAGCCAGGGCGGCTCGGCGGGCTCCGCGGGCTCGGCGTACTCCTCCGCGTTCAGCGACAACCTCTACAACCAGGACGACCTCGCCTCGGCGCTCGGACGCCCGCAGAGCGGCGACGCCCTGGCGGGCGCCTCCGCCGGCGGCACCGGCACGGGAGCGGGCTCGCCGGGGATGTACCCGCCGATGATGCGCGGCGCGGGCGGCGAGGCCGGCGGCGGCTCCGGCGAGCGCGCCAGGACCGTCATCGAGCCCGTGGTCGGCCGCTCCGGCCGCACGGCCGCCACCACGCCGACCGTCGACGACGAGGAACACCGCGTCGTCCCCAGGTCCACGCAGACCAGCAGCAGTACGCCCTTCATGCCGCCGATGGGACCCATGGGCGGGGCGGGGGCGGGGGACAGGCCGCAGACGGAGAGCGGGGACCGGGAACGGACCACGTGGCTGGCCGAGGACGAGGACGTCTGGGGCACCGACGAGGGCGGCGCGCCGCAGGCCCTGGGACGCTGAGAGGAAGGGGACCGGGATGAACCGGCCGATGGAGGACCGGGTGGCCCAGGCGATGGCCCACCTCAAGGCGGCGGAACAGGCCGCGGCCTCGGCACGCGCCGAACTGGACGCGGCCTCGGTCACCGCGCGTTCGGCGGACCGGTCGGTCCGGGTCTCCGTCGGAGCGAAGGGCGAACTGACCGGCCTGGAGTTCCTCGACGGCAAGTACCGGACCATGGCCGCCGCCCAGCTCTCCGCGGCGGTGCTGGAGGCCGCGAACAAGGCGCGGGCCGAGATGGCCCGCCGGGTCGTCGCCACGCTCGACCCGCTCACCAGGATGACCGCGCGCGGCGCCGCCCCGGAACGGATGGGCGTCGACTGGGAGTCCCTCTTCGGATCGCTGCTCCGCGAGACCTCCGTCGCGGAGGGACCCACGGCGATGAGCAGGCTCCGCGACGAGATCGTCGAGGACGACGAGGACGACAAGAGACGGCAGGGGGGCGCGTAACCATGGCCGGCAACTACTCCGCCGACATCCAGGCGATCCTGCAGGGCTCCAGACACCTCGCCGACGCCGTGCGCTACGGCGACGAGATGCTGCCCCGCTTCGAGAACGGCTGCGCGCAGTACTCGGGCTGGTGGGGCGAGGAGGGCGGCGACGACGACTTCGCCAACGCGGTCGGCGAGCAGGTCCGGCGCGAACAGCAGCAGGTGGCGGAGACGGTCCTCGCCATCACCGGCGGGTTCATGGCGCTGGTCGACGCGGTCGCCGCCGAGGCCGACCACGTGCAGCGGCCGCAGACCCAGGCGCTGGAGGACATCGAGGCGCACGGCTCGGAGAGCGAGACCAGGCGCTGAATGGCGATCATGTTCTCGCCCGCCCTGCGGGAGTTCCTCGAGGTCTACGTGGGCGCGAACGTCGCCACCGGCAACGAGGACCTGGGCTTCGACAGCCGCAACCCCTACAAGCGGCTGGCGGACGACGTCAGGGACCTGTCCGACGCGATGAAGGGAGCGATCTCCACCGCCGGGAACTCGCTCCCGCCGCGGATCGCCGACGAGTTCGTCGCCGCGATGAAGCTCTTCGTCGACGACAACGGGCAGAACCACCTGCAGAAGTTCTCCGACGAGCTCCGGGAGATCGGCTCCCGGCAGATCGACCGCTCCATCAAGCTGTCCGAGGCGAAGTACCAGATCCTCATCGAGTTCATCCTGATGAACATCGAGCTGGCGCTGATCGCCGCGCTGGCGGTCTTCACCGGCGGTACGTCACTCACCGAGATCGCCATCCAGAAGGCGCGCACCGCGCTCACCATCCTGCTGCTCCTCCAGCGGCTGGGACGCGCCGTCCCCACGCCGCTGTCGGTGCTGCTGGAGGCGATCCAGGAGGCGTTCGTCGCGTTCGCCTCGCAGCTGATCTCCATGACCGCACCGGACGACCCGGAACGCCGGCGTTACAAGTTCGACTGGAAGGACATCGGCCAGTCGGCGGTCGCGGGCGCCTTCGCCGGACTCTTCGGAGGCATCTTCGGTGAGATCGGCGGAAAGTTCATCAACAAGTACTTCAAGAACAACAACTTCTGGAAGGAAGCCGCCGAGCTCCCGTTCAGCTTCCTCAACGAGGGGCAGGCGGAGACCTTCGCCGAGGCCTTCACCGGCCTCGTCTTCCTGGGCTCGTTCACGCTCAACCCCGGCACGTTCCTCAGCGCGGGCCTCAGCGGCCTCGTCTTCGAAGCGGCCTCCACGGGCGCGGAGTACGGCGGGAAATGGCTGAACAACAAGTTCTTCCAGAACCTCGACTTCGGTCCCGGAGACATCAACGACCTGCCGGGCGGCGGCGACCGGTACGACCGCGACAGCGGAAGCGACCACACGAACACGTACGGGAACCGGTACGGGAACAGCCCGTACGACAGCACCTACGACGACCCCGGCACGTACCAGGACATCTACGACGTCACGGACTCCCCCTCCGCCTCGCCGTACCGGCCGTACGACTCCGTCTCCTCCACCGACGACATCAGCGACACCTCGTCGGTCTACAGCGACACCTCGTCGGTCTTCAGCGATGTCAGTGACGTCAGCGACATCAGTGACGTCTCGTCCCTCTCCTCCCTCCCGGACCCGGACCCGGCCGGCGGCCTCACCAACCCCGTCACCAGCCCCGTCAACCCGTACCAACTCCCGGGCGTGACAAACGCGTTCAAGCCGCCGTACGCCACCTCCGTGCCGAACGCGTACGCCGACGCCTACCGGGACTCCTTCGCGGACACCCCGGACACCGACACCGTCTTCTCCACCCTCAACCCGCCGGCGACCCGGACCCCGGAAACCGACCGGACCGACGACACGGACCGCTCGCTGCCGTTCAGCAGGCCCTCCACGGTCGGCTCCTCCGTCCCGGAGCCGTCGTCGACGCGGACGGGCGGCGGCGCCCTCACGGCGGACGGGACCGAGCGGCAGGACACCCCCGCGCCCCACGCGACCCCGACCGCACCCGCCCCGTCGAGCACCGCGTCCCCCGGTGGCCACACCTCGCCGAACGGCACCACCCCGCAGCCGCGGCCGCAGACCACACCCTCCGACGACCCGGCCGCCACCCCCGACCCGTCGCCCGCGGACACCCCCGGCACGGACGACGTCCGTACCCCCGGGACCGAGGAGTCCGGGCGTTCCGGACCGTCCACCGCGGCGCCGAAGACCGAGACGCACCGGGACACCTCCGACATCCCCGAGCCCCGCCGGACTGTCCGCACCGAGTCCGGGGACGTGCCGGTCACCCGGCCCGTCACCGTCGACGAGACGCCGCTCAGTTCCCCGGCGCCGGGCGGGCTCCCCGCGGACCTGTCCTCCGAGCCGGGGTCACCCGACTCGCTCGACATGATCATGGACTGGGAGGACGGCCAGGACGCGTCCGAGTCCGAGTCCGGGAGCGAACCCGGGCCGGACCCGGCCACCGAGGCGCTGTACGACCGGCTGCTGGCGGACGTGTTCGGCCCCGACATCGCGGCGAACCCCCTCCACCCCGCCCTCCGTGACACCCTCGCGCACCTCGACCAGCTCCGGCAGGCCCATCCCGCACTGCGGAACGCCCCGTTCGACCTGGACGCCCTGACCCGCGAGGTGCTGCTCCTGGACACCGCCCATCCGGTGACCCACGCGCAGCGCGGCGAGCTGTTCCGGGTGGCGATGGACCCGGCGGTGGAGTCGGCGGGCAGCCTGGCCGCCCTGGCCGCCTTCCACCTGGAGCTCCGCGGCGCACTGTCCCCCACCCAGGCGCTGACCGCCGACGACGGCGCCGTATGGGGCCGCAACTGGACGAACGCCACGATCCCCGACCTCGACCTCACCGAGGTGGGGAAGGTGTTCCGGCAGCCCGACGGCACCCTGGGCCGCGGCGACGTGGAGCCCGCGCCCTGGCACCGGCCCGGCGAGCCGAAGCCGTACGTCGTCATGGCGGAGGGCGACCACCGGCGGATCGTCGTACGCGGCTACGACGGCGCCCCGCGCCAGGTGCCGATCGACGTGTTCGCCGAACTGCTGGCCCGCGACCCCCGGCTGGCCGGGCTGCCCCCGGGCACCCCCGTGGTGCTGCTCGTCCCCGACGCCGGTGCCCGCGGCCTGGACCTGCCGCGCCAGGCGGCGGACCGGATCGGCCGGGAGGTCTGGTCGGCCAACGGCACCGTGAAGGTGTCCCCGCAGCGCGACCCGTCGCGGCCGCACGTCGTCTCCCTGCTGTACGGGGAGGGGGTGCCGCGCGCCGACTGGATCCGCAGCACCCCCGGCCAGGTGCTCGACCCGGCGGAGCGCGAGAACGCGCCGGAGTGGGAGCGCGAGGTGCTGTCGCACAGCGTCGTCGGCGACGGGGGCACGACCATCGGCAGAGGCGTGTTCGAGGACTCCGAGGCCCCGCGCCGGATCGCGGCGCTGAAGCTCGCGACGGAGTCGTCGGAGCTGTGGCACTACAACCCGGTCACCAAGGAGGAGGCCAAGGACGACGAGCCGGTCCCGTTCGCCGGCAAGCCGGTGTACGTCTTCAGCGGCCACGCCCGGCCGGGCGCGACCCGGGTGCCGACCACGGCGGACCCGAGGCACCACACCCGCGGGCGGGAGACCGGCGGGATGCTCAGGCGGCGTCCGAGCCTGGCTCAGCTCCCCCAGGACCACGCCGTCCTGATGGAGGCGTGCTCGAGCGCCGCGTCGCCGGGGATCGTCCGCACCCGCAGGGGCATCGACGACACCTTCGTCCCCGACCCGCTGGCGGTCGTCAGCGAGAGCCAGCACGTCGCCAACGAGACCGGCCGCACGGCGTACGGCGGCACCCACATGGTCAGCTTCGCGACGCGACCGGACGGGACGTTCGTCCACCGCCTCTACACGGACTCGCGGGGGCGGCGCGGGAAGTGGGTGGAGCACCGGCCGGAACCCGTCGGCGCCCTGCTCGACGACCGCGCCCGTGCGGCCGGCCTGCACACGGACCCCGAACAGCCGGTCACGGACGCCACCCGCGAACGGACCCTGCGACTGGTCCGCGCGCTGCGGCTGACGTTCGGCGCGGCGGTCGAGGACGACAGCCGGTACGGCGACCTCCTCGCCGGGATCGGCGCGCTGGAGACCATGCGGGCGGCCGACCCGGCCCTGCGCGACCTCGGCCCGTTCTCCATGGACCTGTTCGAGCGCGCCGCCCACGCCCGCCGGCCGGGTGACACCGGCCCCGACGCCTACCGGGGCCTGCTCACCGACGTCGCCGACGCCGTACGCCGCGGGCCGGACACCGTGCTGTCCGACTTCGTCTCCCTGCCCCACGTCACCGCCGCCGCGCGGCGGCTGGGCGGGCTGACGGACCAGGACCTGGACACCGAGGCCGCCCGCGTCCTGCGCCTCGACGACGGCCCGGCGGCCGTCGGGGAGCCCGAGCGGGCCCGGCTGTTCTGGGCGACGGTCAAGGCCCTGGAGTGGGAGAGCCGGACACCCGACCCGGACGCCCTCACCGGCAGGATCCTGCACCTGGACCGGCCCGACCCGGCCCGACGGCCCGAGCTGCTCGACCTGGTCGCCCGGGCGGCGGCCGTCGGCGTCGACGTGGACAACCCGACCGAGCTGGGCGCCTTCCACCTGGAGACCCTGGGCGCCCTCGCGCCCCGGACCCAGCTGCTCGACCTCAACGGCGTGCCGACCGGGCGACGCTGGTCCCCGACCCCGCCGGACGCGGCTACGACCACGCTCACCGACCGTGTCGTCGTCGCCGCCCCGCAGCAGGGCGGCGGTTACCAGGCCGTGGGCCAGGAACGCCCGCCGTGGAGCGCCCCCGGCGGATCACCGGCCTACCTGGTGTGGGCGGGCGGCGGCCGGGACCACCTCCTCATGACCCTGCCCGGCGGCTTCCGCGCCCGCGTCCCCTACGACGAGGTCGCCGAGCTGCTGGCCCGCGACCCGGTGCTCAACACCCGTCCGCAGGACACCACGGACGTCGTCCTGGCCGTCCCGAAGGCGGCCCCGGCCGCCACCGGACCGGCCGCCGGCGGCACCCCGGACACCGATCCGCGGGCCGTCGTCAGCGTCGGGACCGGCCGTACCGTATGGGCCTCGCAGGGCAGCGTGAGCCTGGCCCCGACCGGGCCGTCCCGGCCGTACGTCCCCTCCCTCCTGCCCAGCGCGCCGGGGCGTCCCGCGGCGGCCGACTGGGCGGCGGTCCGGCCCGGCGACCTCACCGCGCCCGGCACCGGCGGCACCGGGGTGGACGACGTCACCTTCGCGGACCGCCAGGTGACCGAGGTCCCGGCCGAGCCGCCCGCCGCACTCGCCGACCTTCTCGATCCCGGACCGGTCGGGGGCCTCGACATCCCGTTGCCGAGCCTGGACGGCCTGCTGGAGGGTTTCGACGCGCCGCTGTCCGACCACCAGGACGACGACGCGGACGGGGACCGGGGGGAGGAGCCGACCCCGGAGGAGGTCCGGCACCGGGAACTGCTGGCGGACATCTATGGCCCCGACGTCACGTCGAGTCCCCTGTACCCGGACATCCGCGACGGGCTCGCGCGCCTCGACCGGCTCCGCCGGGCCGACCCCCTGCTGGAATCCGGCCCGCTCGATCTGGACGCCGTGGCCCGCCGGGTGCTGCTCCTGGACCCCGCCGATCCGGTGAGCAACGTGCAGCGCAGCCGGCTGCTGGGGCTGGCCACGGCACAGGAGGCACGGGCGGCGGGCGGTCTGGCCGCCCTCGCCGCGCTCCACCTCCAGCGCCAGGGCGTGCTGTCGCCCACCCACGCCCTGACCACCGGCCCCGACGGACGCCCCCGCGGCCGCGACTGGACCCGGGGCAAGGACGGGATCGACGACCTGGACCTCACCCGTACGGGAAGGACCGGACCCCGGGCCGACGGCAGCCTGTCACGCGACGAGGTGGGGCCCGCGCCCTGGCACCGGCCCGGCGGCCCGGACCCCTACGTCGTGCGGGCGGACGGCGACCGTGACCACGTCGTCGTACGCGGCCACGACGGCGCCCCGCGCGAGGTTCCCCTCGGCGTGTTCGCCGAACTCCTCGCCCTCGACCCCGAGCTGAGCGGACTCCCGGCGGACGTGCCGGTGCTGCTGCTCGTCTCCGACGCCGGCGGAGGAGGCCTGGAGCTGCCGCGGCGGGCGGCGGACCGGACCGGCAGGGACGTCTGGGCGGCCAACGGGGCCGTGGACGTCGCCGAAGGCCCGGACGGCAGCGCCTCCCACCCGTACGTCGTACCCCTGCGAAGCGGCCGGGGCAGTGACCGCACCGACTGGATCCGCAGCTCCCCCGGCCTGCTGCCCGACCCCGCGGAGTCCGCCCGCGCCCCCTTCTGGGAACAGGACCTGCGGTCCCACACCATCGTCACCGACCAGGGGCCGATCGGCAGGGCCGTGTTCGAGGACGGCGAACGCGCGCGGCTGCTGCCGGGGATCCGGCACTCGGCGACGGCGACCGAGCTCTACCACGTCAACCGGCAGGACGGGACCTGGGTCAAGGACGACGAGCCCGTCCCGTTCGCCGGCGAGCCGGTGTACGTCTTCGCCGCGCACGGTTCGCCCGGCGAGACGGCGCTGCCGACCCGGTCGAACCCCCGCCACCGGAAACGGGGTCGGGCGGCGGGCGGCATGCTCAGGCGCCGTCCGAGCGTGGCGCGGCTCCCCAAGGACCAGGCCATCGTGATGCAGGAGTGCTTCGCGGCGGTACCGCCGGGCATCACCCGCAGGCGCAAGCTGGTCACGGACACGTTCGTCCCCGACCCGTTGGCCGACGTCAGCCAGAGCCAGGACGCGGCCAACGAGACCGGCCGCACCGTCTACGGCGCCACCCAGGAGGTCGGCTTCAAGTTCGAGAAGGACGGCCGGGTCGGCCACTACATCATCATGGATTCGCGGGGCCGGCGCGGGAAGTGGGTGAAGCACCGGCCGGAACCCGACGACGCCGCGCTCGACGACCGCGCCCGCGCGGCGGGCCTGCACACCGACCCGGTGGGACCGGCTTCGGAGGAGGTCCGCGAGCGGACGCTGCGGCTGGTGCGCGCGCTGCGGCTGACGTTCGGGGTGGCGATCGAGGACGACGGCCACTACGGCGAACTCCTCGCGGGGATCGGCGCGCTGGAGTCCCTGCGTGCCGCCGATCCGGTGCTGCGCGACACCGTGCCCTTCTCCATGGACCTGTTCGAGCGCGCGGCCCGCGAGATCCGCGCGACGGAACACGGCGACCCGGCCGGCGAGTTGGGACCCGACGCCTACCGGGACCTGCTGGCCAGGGCCGCCGACGCCCTGCGCGTGAACCCCGGCGCCGTGCTCACCGACCTCGTGACCCTGCCGCACGTGACCACCGTGGCCGAAGGGCTGGACGGTCTCACGGACGAGGAAGTGAACGACGAGGCCGCCCGGTTCCTGGGGCTCGACCCGGACCAGGTGGTCATCGGGGCGCCCGAGCGGGCCCGGTTCTTCTGGGCGACCGTGAAGACCCTGGAGTGGGAGAGCAGGACCCCCGACCCGGGCGCCCTCACCGGCAGGGTGCTGCACCTGGACCGGCCCGACCCGTCCCGGCTGTCCGACCTCCTGGACCTGGTGGCGCGCGCGGCGGCCGTCGGCGTCGACGTGGACGACCCGGTCGCGCTGGGCGCGTTCCACCTGGAGACCCTGGGCGCCCTCGCGCCGGACACCCTGCTGTTCGACGACTCGGACGCCCCGGCCGGCCGGAGCTGGGCGCCGGGTCCACCGGCTGCGGCGGTGGACGTCAACGCCGCCCTCGTCATGGCGGCGACACCGGACGGCGGCCACCGTCCGCTGCGCCGGGCGAAGATGCCGTGGACCACCGACACCACCAAGCCCGCCCCGTACCTGGTGCGGGGCGAGGCCGGTCCTGACCACCTCATCATGGAGCTGCCCGGCGGATTCCGCGCCAGGGTTCCCTACGAGGAGATCGCCGAACTGCTCGCGGTGGACCCGGCGCTGAACGACTTCCCGCGCACGGCCGACATCGTCCTCGCCTCCACGGCCCCCACCCCGACCCTGGCCCCGACGGATCCGCGGGTCGCCGACCGGCGGGCCCTCGTCGGCGCCGGGACCGGCCGCGGTGTGTGGACCTCACCGGGGCCCGTGGGCCTGCTCGCACAGAGCGACCCGTCGCTGCCGCACGTCCTCTCCCTGCTGCCCATGGCGGACGGCCGTCGTCAGCAGGCCGACGACTGGTCGGCCGCCCGGCCGGCCTCCGCGTCCCCGGCGGACGCCCACCTGTCACCCACCACGGTCACGGCCGGGGGCGAAACCGTCACTCCTCCCGGCCCGCCCCTGCCCCCGAAGCCGGACCCGACGACGGCCCTCGTCACACTGACCACCGAGCCGGTCCCGGCGTCTCCCGACGCCCCGCGCCTCGACCCCGCCATGGCGCCCCCGCCGAGGCGCCGCACCCCGGCCCGGTTCCCGGACGGCCGGCGGATGCCCGCGTACGTCGACGACCTCCCGTCGCTGCTGCCGCCCGACCTGACCCCCGCGGAGATCGAACAACTCCTCGCCAACCCGAGCACGTTCGGTCAGAGCACGGTCCTCCTGCGCGGCACCGAACAGGCCCTGGACACCGTCGACCGCGAACTGGAGCGCAGGCCGGACGCCCGGCCCGCGGACGGCGCAGGGCTGCTGGACGACGTCCGCAAGACGCTCCGGGACAAGCCGAAGACGCTGGCGGACGGCGAGGGACGCCCCTTCCCGTACGTCACCGCGGACGGGAGGAAGCGCGTCCTGTGGGTCAGGGCGCGGCACTACGGCAACTGGGCCCCGTTCGACGACGGCATCGGCGACTCGACGAAGATCGACAGCATGCACCGGGCGGCCGCGACCTTCGGGCTGACCAAGAACATGCAGGCCAACTCCCAGTACGGCCTCGGCGGTCCGATCGGCCCGGCGGGCACCGCGGCGTTCGGCGGCTTCGGCCGGCTCGCCCTGCGGTTCGGCTTCATCAACAAGGTCGGCTACACCCTGACCGACCAGCGCATGAACCAGATGGAGACCCGGACGCTGGACAAGTCGCGGGCGTTCCTGGACGACGTCCACTACGAGTTCCGCGTCACCGACCCCGCCGGACGGACCGTCACGGGCATCGACCCCGAACCCGGCACCACCCCCGACCCCGAGACCGACCGGGCCGTGCCCGCCCGGTTCTCCTTCGGCGTCCGCAAGGGCCTCCTGGTCCGCCTGCCCGACAGCGTCACGAAGATCCCGAAACCGGGCCGGATTCCCCGCTCCATCGACCTGGACCGCAACTCCCAGTACCGCTTCGTCCGCATCGAGGGCTTCGGCCCCGTCGCGGCGATCCGCGACTGGGCGGCCCGGCAGATCGGCGCCCTCCCCGGCAGTTCCGCCTACACCGAACTGGACATCTTCTTCTCGGCCGACAGCTTCCAGCGGCACGGCGGCACCATGGCGCGCGGCCGCATCACCACCCCGCCGCTGTTCGCCGACGACAAGAAGAAGTCACCGCTGGGCGTCTTCGTCGTGGAGGAGCTGATCCCGCGGACGGCGATCCTCGTCGGCGAGACCGACCAGGCCGAGATGCGGGACATCAACACCTCGACGGTCCGCAGCGAGCGCAGCCGGGCCGACGGCAGGAGCCTGCTGCTGCAGGCCGTCGCCGGCCCCGCCTTCAACTTCTTCGACCCCGGCACCGCCCCCTTCGACCTGCGGTTCCAGTTCGGTCCGACCGCCCAGTACTCGTACGCGAAGACCTGGTCGGTCGGACTCGGCGCGGCCGGCACCCTCAAGTCGGCCGGACAGGTGAAGGGCCCCAGGACCGCCCTCTACCTGGTCGTGAAGTCGGTACGGGTGCGGCGGGCCGGTGACGACGCGCCGCCGACGCGCTTCCTCACCTGGAGCCTGGACCGGATGACCAGCTCCGAGGCGCGGCGGCTGGCCGGCTGGGACGACGGGACCACCCTCGCCCTGCGCAACGGCGCCGCACCGCCGTTCGTGCCGCCCTACCTGACCGTGGACCGCCCGCGCACCCTGGGCATGCACCGGGTGAAGGAGTTCACCTTCGACGACGGCCTGCGCACCCGGGTCACCCCGGACGCCGCGGACGGCGTCGGCCGCACCCTGCTGGACCAGTTCGCCGACGGCGTCGTCGACGCCCTCGCGCACCTGAACCAGGACCTGGTGGTGCCCCTGGACCAGTTGCTGCCGCCGAACCTGCCGAAGGGCTGGCGCACCCGCTTCAACGATCTGCTCAAGCGCAGGCCGGACCAGGTGCTCCAAGCGGCCCAGAGCCTGCCCGTGCCGCCCCGGTGGACCGATCCCGTCAAGTACCGGATCGCGCTCCAGAACACCCTGCAGGTCCTCGGTGTGCTGTCCCAGCAGAACGTCACCGCCAACCTGGAGGCGCTCACCACGGTCGGCCTGCCGGTCAGGCTCACCGACCCCGACTCCGTCGGGACGGTCTACTACACCCTCCGCGTGCACGGGAGCCTGACCGGGCGCCGCTACGAGGGCAAGGACGTCGACGAGGGCATGCGCTTCAGTGCCCAGGGCGTCGACCGGATCGACGGCCAGACGAGCGTGAAACGAGGCTTCGACCTGGGCTTCGAGGGCACGCTCTCGGGCCGTGACAACAACGTCGACGAGATGGCGGGCCTGCGCCGGAACACGCTCGGGCTGACCCTCGGCGCCCGCCAGGGCTGGCAGTGGGAGGCGGAGACCACCTTCGGCTCGACGGTCACCAACGAGCCGATGTCGGTGACCAACCAGCCCACCCACCTGTACCGTTACGACCTCGCCCTCGTCGCGAGCCTGAGCGGCTACTGGCGGCCCCGCGGCCTGATCCGCGGCCTCGGCCTCGGCCTGCCGGGACTGCTGGTCCTCGACGAGCCGGTCAACGTGCTCTTCGGCCGCACACCGCAGGGCCGGCTGCGGGGCGGCGGCCCGATGACCGGACAGGTGCTCATCGGCGTCCCCGTACAGCACACGCCCGACGCGGACCCGTACGCGGACGGGGCGCTCAACCCGTACCTGTCCGACGAGCCCGCCCCCACGCCCATGAACACCGAGCGGGCCCTCGCCCTGGCGAAGGGCGACCTCGTCCTGCCCGCGGGCCCCGACGCGCAGCAGCCCGCCGGACGGCTCGCCGACCGCGGGACACCGCAGTTCAAGGAGTTCCGGCAGCACCCGTTCGTCATCGTGAACGTGGTGCTGTCACCCACGCTGACCGCGGAGGTGGACCGGGTCCTGCGGGCGGCGTCGGGCAGCGCCTGGCAGCTGGTGAAGGAGGGCGCCCCCACCCGGGACGCCATCGTCCGCACCTTCACCCCCCAGCACCTGACGTCGGGCTTCGACCAGAGTTCGGGGCCGCTCGGCCTGGTGGGCAGCGGCCTGCTGGGCAAGGGGCCGTACGGCGAGCTGTGGGGAACCTTCCGGTACACCACGACGGTCGGGAACCTGCGCGCCCTCACCCCGCCGATGTCCATGGACACCGAGATGACGCTCGGCGGCACCCGCCAGGCGGCCGGCAAGATCAGCAACAGCACCAGTTTCGTCTTCGGCGGCCAGCTGGTCTACTCCGTCGCCCAGAACCCCGGGCACGGACTCATGGGCGCGTACGGAATCGTCGCCAACCCCGTATCGAGGACCGGCACGCGCAGTCTCAGCGTCGTCCGCACCGTCGTCGCGGACATGAACCGCAAGGGCTTCACCCACCAGGTGCTCGTGGCCGGCGACGTGCAGCACTGGTTCGCGCTGCTCACCAGCCGGCTGGGCATGGGCCGGATCGGCACGGCCGCGGCGGGCAGCGCCCTCGTGCCGCGTTCCCTCGCCGGGGCCGCGGGGACCGCGCTGACCAGCCCGGGCGGTCTGCTGGGGCACCTGCCGGAGAAGAGCGCCCACCGGATGGGGCTGATCGACGACGGGCTGGGCGACGTCCCCCGCTACACGGGCCGGGTCTGGACACCGCAGCCCTGGATGCGCGGCACCGCCTTCGGCACGTACGCGGTGAACGCGCTGGACCCCACCGACGTGCTGCTCGCGTTCGACAAGCGGATCGGGAGACTCGGACTCGACGACGCGAGCCGGGAGCGGATCCGGCAGCTGGTGACGGGCCGCGCCACTCGGGCGCTCAAGGGGGAGATGACGACCACCGGCCCGTCGACCCTGGTCAAGGCCGGCGGCTGGGGCTGGGACAGCGTCCGCGTCGGCAGCCGGCGAGTACGGGTACGCGTCGAACTGATCCCCGGGACGCCCGTGTTCGACGGACTCGACCACAGCGCCGAGATGGAGGAGAACCGGCGGGCGATCGAGACCGCCCAGCAGAACTCCGAGTTCTCGGCCGGCGCCGACCTGGGCCTCCTGACCAGCCAGATGGTGTACACCGGCAACACCCAGGTCCCGGCCGCCGGACCCACGTACACCGAGGGCGGCTCCAACCGGAAGACGGTCGCCTCCAGCCACACGGTCACCACCGTCACCATCTACCGGGCGGCGTCCACCGAACCGCACGCGGAGGTCGTCACCCCGTACCGGATGCGCATCACCCTGGAGGCCGACGACACCCCCCACACCGGCGGGCCGGCCGACCCGGACCTGGAGGAGGCGGAGTCCACGGCCCTCGACCGTTTCCGGGGCCGGCTGACCATCGTCGAGGAGGACGACGTCGGCGAACTGCGCGAGCACGTGCCGCTCAGTCTGATGGAGCCGGCGCGGTCGCGGGAGGACGCGGGGACCGGCCGGCTGCTGCCCGCGCCCGACCCGGCGGCCGACCCCGCCCTGGCCGGCCCGCCCCGCCCGGTGCCGCTCTCCGAGGTGGAGGGGAAACTGACGGTCCGGGACGGGGACGGCGTCGTCCGGCCGTTCACCTTCCCCGAGAACGGCATGCACCCGCGCGGGATCATCGGCATCGAGAACATCCGCACGGCCGGCGACCTCCTCCTCACGAAGGCGTACGACGTCGGCTTCCCCCTCCACACCCTGGAGACCGAGGACGGCCCCGACGCCGCCGCCCTCACCGCACTCCTGCGCAGGACCAGGGAGACAGGGCTGACCCGCCTCGGCACCGGCTCGGCGCAGGCACTGGAGGACGGCACCAGCTCCACGGCGGTCACGGCGTTCTTCCCGCGCACCACCGAACCGGACGGCTACCAGGTGGCGGGGCTGACCGAGAAGTCCCTCGTGGGCACCGACACCGGACAGCTGACGCTGCGCTCGGCACCCGACTTCAGCCGCGCGCTGCTGCTGACGGTCGCCGACGGCAAGAAGCTGGAGGTGCTCAGGCGGTACGGGGACAACGCCGGCACGTCGTCGTCCGTCGAGCACAGCCAGTCCTCCAGCCTCGGCGGCGGCTTCCTGTACGACTCGCCCGACAACGCGGGCCTCAACCAGATCGGCGCCTTCGGCCCCGGCCCCAACGACCTCGACGGCGACGTCATGCCGGTCGGGGACGACCACCTGACCTCCCGCAACCTCAAGCCCAAGACGGGCCGGTCCTTCCTGTTCGCCGTCCCGGCCACCTGGATCGGCGTCGGCGACGTGCACCGCGGCATCCTGGACTCGAAGCTCGCCAACCGGATCCGGGGCGGAACCTTCGCCAAGGCCCGGTCGGGTCCGCAGGCGATGGAGTCCGAGGCGTACGTCGTCACCTGGATCCGGGAGGACGTCGCCCGCGAACTGCGGATCATCACCGACACGAACTTCCCCGAGCGGGTCTCGAAGGCGTGGGACGCGGTCGAGAGCGCGAGCAAGGCGTGGGTCGACGCCGACAAGGCCTACTGGAAGAAGCGGCGCGCCTCCGCCGGGCTGCGCGCGGACCTCGACGCCGCGCAGGCCGCCCTCGACGAGGCCGCCGGGGTCGCCCGCGCGGCCACGCGCCCGGTCGACCTCGCCCGGAAGGGCGTCGAGGACGCGGACCGGGCCCTGACCCAGGCCGAGGCCGACGCCCGCCGGGACCACGGCATCGCGGACGCGGACGTGGCCGCCGCGCGGGCCGAGGTCGACGCCCTCACCGACGACGAGTACGGCGCCGCACCCGAGCACGACGGATGGGCGGAGCTCCTGCGGGACGAACAGGACGCCGCCCTGGCCCGCCTCACCGACGCGCAGGAGGCCGCCGGGACACTGCGGAAGGCGGCCGACCTGCGGCTGGAGACCGCGCGCACCGAGAAGGCGCTGGCCGACGGGCGGCTCGACGCGGCCCTGCTGTCCGCGAAAGCGCCCGGCCGGGCCCTCGACGAGGCCACCGCCCGCCGGGACGCGGCACGCGACGCCTTCGACACCCGGCGCACCGAGCTGGACACGCTCAGGGACACGGCGGAGAAGGCCGCGGCGGAGTACCACCGGGTACGGTCCGGGGCGGACCAGCTCACCCGCTGGCACCGGCTCGCGGCCACCGAGGAGGGCCGCGCGGAGCTGGACGGCCTCGCCGAACCGCCCGCGGTGACCCACCAGGCCCCGCCCAAGGCACCCAAGCCCAAGCCCCCGGCCCCGCCCCGCTACACCAGGACCGGTACTGGTCTCACCTCGCCAACGGGTCGGACGTACACGCTCCACGACGTACCGAGGGACGGCGACGCGTTCTTCCGCGCGCTCGCCCAGGGCCTCGAGCGTGCCGCCCCGGGCCTGCTGGCCGCCCAGGGCATCGACCCCGCCGATCCGCGGGCGATGTCCGACCTGCGCCGGAGGATGGCCTCCTGGCTCACCGACCACGCCGACGAGGACCTGCTGGCCGCCGTCGCCCCCGACCACACCGACGCGTTCACCGCGGAGGAGATCGCCGCGGCGGGCCTCGACCTCGGCACGGACACCCCCGCACGCCGTGAGTTCGACGGCCTCGGCGGTCTGATGCCGCACGCCGTCGACCTGACGCCCGAGGTACGGGCCGAACTCGCCATCACCCAGCTCCTCCGCCGGGGCGACGCCCCGTCCGAGGCCGGCTGGAACCACGCCGCGTCCGACCTGCTCCCGCTGCTCGCCGCCCGCACCTTCGGCGTACGCGTCACGGTGGTCGGGAGCGACGGCACCTTCCAGGACTTCGCTCCCGAGAACCCGGCGGGCACCGGCAACCTCCAGGGACTCGTCGGCCCGTCCCCCCACTCCGACGCGCACGTGGTCCTGAGCCTCGACGACCGCCACTACCAACTGGCCCTGCCGACGGAACCGACACCCCCGAAGCCGACACCGCTGCCGGAGGGGGCGGACCCGCTCGCGAAGGGCACGGACCCGCTCGCGAAGGGGGTGGATCCCCTAGTGAAGGGGACGGATCCCCTGGGGACGGGCACGGGCCCGCTCGCGAAGGGCAAGGAGCCGCTCGCGAAGGGGACGGACCCCCTGCCGAAGGGGGCCGAACCCCTGCCCAAGGGCACGGAAGTCCCGGAGCCGGGCGCGAAGCCGACGGTGTCGAAGCAGAAGGCCGTGGCTCCGAAGCCGAAGGCCGCCGAAACGCTCTCCGAGCCGGAGGGCGACAACGGTCCGGCGAGGGGCCGGCGCGTGCGGGTGCCCGGGACGGGGGAGTGTCTCCTGTACTCCTTCATGGCCGGCGACCCCGTGCACATCCGCACCCGGCTGTCCGGACTCGCCGCCACCGACCGCGCCGCGTACGACTGGCTCGGGAACCCCGACGCCGTACGCGCCGAACTGAGCCGGCAGGCCACCTCCGGCGCCACCAGCGGCCCTTCGCGGGTCGCCCTGCGGGCCATGCGGTCCTACGTCGAGGGCTACGTGGGCCGCAGCGGCGGACGGCTGCACCCGCAGATCGTCGGACAGTTCCGGCAGACGGTCGCCGACGAGTTCGCCGCCCGCGTCCGGGGGATGGACCGGGCCGGGATGCTGGCGCTCCTCGCCCACCACGGCATCCGGCGCGTCCCCGTGGCCGAGGCCCTCGACCCCGCCGACCTGGCGAGACGGTACGTGGACGCCCGCATGGCCGCCCGCCCCACCGACTTGGGAACGTCCCCGGAGGACGCCCGGGCCGTACTGGCGGCGGAGGCCGAGGACCTGAGCCCGCGCCAGATGTTCGACCACCTCGCGCGGCACGACCTGCTGCCGACCCCCGGCGACCTCGACGACACCGCCCTGGCCCGTCTCCTCCGTACCGCCTACACCCAGAGCACCGCGCCGCTGGACGAGACGGAATCAGCCAGGCTCATGGACGCGGTCGTCAACTGGGAACGCCGCTGGGGGACCCCGGAGGGAGAGATCTTCCTGCCCCTGCTCGCGCACGCGTTCGATCTGCGGGTCGATGTGGTGCGTTCCTTCCCGTCCGGCGCCCGCCGGATCAGCGGCGCGGGACCCGACAACGCCACCCGGCAGACGGAGGTCTACTACAACGGCGTCAACCACTACGACGGCAGCGACGCCGCGGCCCGCGACCGGTTCGGTGACTCCGTCCTCCCGAAGCGTGTCAAGGCCGAGGAACGCGACCAGGACGGCGACGTACGGCTCAACCCGCTGTGGGTGCCGTTGGACGAGGTCGACCCGGACCTGCTGATCACCGGCAACCGCGACGCCGTGTGGCTGTACACGGTCACCGATGACGGGCGGGTGATCCTGGGCACGGAGGACCTGAGCGGGATCATCACGCCGGAGCAGTTCGACGCGCTGCTGGCGGGGATGCGGGAGAAGGACCCCGACCTGACGGCGGACGCGCTGCGCAAGGCGCTGGACGGCCTGGGCCACACCGGCATCGCCGCCGGCCACGTCGCCGCCGGCGAGGAGGGCGCCGGCCGGACGCTGCCGGGGCGCAGCCGGGTGTCCGGTGAGTTCCGCTGGAGCGCGGAGCTGCGTTCCTGGGTGGTGAACGACAAGTCGGGCCGCTACATGAGCGAGACGGTCCGGCCGGGTCTGGACGCGGCGGAGGCCGCCGACTGGCTGACCAACGTGGCGGCCCTGTTCAGCGCCCGGCTGGGCGTCGTCGTACGGACCGACCAGGTGAAGACCGCCGCGACCGTCCCCCCGCCTCCACCGGCGCCCGCGCCCCCGCCCCCGCCGTCGGCGCCCACCGCCACGCCGGCCCCCTCGACCACGCCGGCCACGTCGTCCGGCGACGACACCGGCAAGCTGGACGTCGCCCGCCGGGTCGGCGCCGTGCTGCACGGCCTCGGCCACCCGGTGGTGCTGTCCGGAGCCGCCCGCGGACGGGTGCAGTTCGGCCAGCAACGGCCGCTGGGCACCGTGGAGTTCCAGCTGTCCGCGGCCGCCCCGCCCGCCGCCTCCGGGATACGTGCGGCACTGGAGCGGGAGCTGCCCGGGGCGTCGGTGCGGGTCCGGCCCGGCACGGGCGACGGCCGGGTGTTCGACCTGTCGGTGAACGGCGTCGACATCACGGTCACGGCGGTGGACCGGCCGGCCCCCGGCACGGTCACGGCCGACGGCTTCACCGTGCCGGCCCCCGCGGAGTCCCTGGCCGACGCCGCCCTCGCCCTCGCCACCGGGACCGACCCGGAGCTGCGCGGACGCGACCTGCTCGACCTGTTGTGGGCGCTGCACCGCACCCCCGCCGACGGCCCCCGCCCGGTCACTCCGCTCCTCGCACACGAGGACGCCTACCGTTCCGCGCGGCCCGCCGGCGCCGCCCCCTCCCTCGCCGTACGGCTCAGCGAACTGCTCGACTCCGTCACCCTGGACCCCGAAGCCCTCGCCCGCCACGAGGAGACCTGGCGGGCCCTCGGCGTCACCGAAGTGGAACTCACCGACTTGAAAGCCGAGTTGACCACGCTGGCCGACGGACTGCGGGTTCTTCCGGGGGTGACCGCGGACCCGGTCCGGGCGCTCGCCGCACGGCTGCCCGGCCTGTCCACCGCCGACCGCGCGGCGGCGCTGGCGTCGCTGCCGCCCGCGGACCGCGAACGGCTGGCCGCCGATCCCGCGCTGGTGGACGCCCTGCGCGACGGGCTCGACCCGGCCGAGTTCGCCACGGTCGCGGCGCACCTCATGACGCAGGTGCCCGACGGGGTCGATCAGCCCGTCTCCGCCGGTGACCGGGCCCGCGCCCAGATCGCCCGGATGCTGCGGGACCCCGACGTCGCCGCGCGGCTGCTCAAGCGCGGCTCACGGGTCCTGGTGGTGCCCAAGGGCGAGGCCCTGACCTCCCTGGACGCCTTCCGCTTCCTGCGGGACGCCGTCACCGGCGACGGCCGCCCCTGGGACGACGTCCGCGGCGTCGGCACGCGCACCGCGGCCGTCACCGAGGAGAACCTGCTCGGCGAACGCACCACCGTCGGCACCGGCGAGTCCGCCTACCCCGACGGCTACTCGACCACCCTGCACGAATTCGCCCACACCATCCACCAGCACGGCCTGGACCCCGTCGACCGGCAGCGCATCACCAACACCTTCCGCACCACCACCCGGGCCGGCGAGGCGGGCAACTGGCCCGACGGCCCCCTCTACAGTCGCGCCGCCGACGGCCGCCGCAGCGCCCCCAACTACAGCAGCCGCAACGAGCTCGAGTTCTTCGCCCAGCTCACCAACGTCTACCTCATGGCCAACGGCGGCAACGACCCCTACACCGGGCTGCCCCGCACCAACGCAGGACCGGAGTGGGTGCGCACCCGCCAGCCCGCCCTGTACCCCCTGCTGCGCCGGCTGTACGGCGAGGGCCCCGAGCCCCGCCCCCGTCATCCGCGCAGTGTCGAACCCGCCCGCCCGCGCGGAGTGCGCGCCGCGGAGGTCAACCCCGTCGACGCCACCGACGTCGAGAACGAGGCGCTGGCCCGCGCCCGCGCCCTGTGGGACGTCGCCGAGGGCGGCCCGGGCGACGGCGGCGACTCCTCCGTGGCCGTGCGCGCCCTGTGGGACGGCACCACCGGCACGCACACGCCCCAGCCGCACACCCCCGCGCCGTTGCCGTCGCCATCACCGTCCCCCGCCCCGCCACCACAGGCGTGGTCCGCCGCCGCGCCGCCGCCCACCGACGGCGCGGTCCAGCAGCGCCTCCAGGAACTGCGGGCGCTGGTCGACACCACCTTCGGCTCCCAGCCGCTCACGCAGGAACTGCGCGACGGGCTGTTCCACTCGCTGCGCGTGATCGAGGCCGCGCGCACCCGGCACCCGCGCTTCGGTCGCGGCCCGCTGGACCTGGCCGGCATCACCCGGACGCTGCTGCACCTGCCGGCCGACGCGCCGGTGGACGCGGCCCTGCACTACGACGCCCTCACCCTCGCGAGCAGCGCCCACCGCCGGGGCCGCGGCGGCAGCCTGGACGCCATCGCCGCCTACGGACTGACCCGGCGGCACGGCTACCCGCAGCAGACCCTGCTCAGCGGCGACGACAACACGCCGTACGGCAGGAACTGGACCGGACGTTCCGGCATCCGCCTGAACACGGACGTCGTCGCCGACCCCCGCGGCATCCACCCCGCGCCCTGGGGGCCGGACGCCCACCCGGTGCTGGCCCAGCGGAACGACGAGGGACTGCTGCTGGCGGACGGAACACCGGTGTCGGACGAGGAGTTCGCCGAACTGGTGCTGCACGACCCGGCGCGCCGGCCGGGCGCGCCCGTGGTGATCCTGCTCGCCGACGAGGACGGCCGCAACGAGACCCTCGCCCGGACCGTCGCCGACCGCACCGGCACCCGCGCCTGGTTCAGTTATGGCGACCTGCGGCTGGAAACGGCCCCGGACGGCCGCCGGGTGCCGGTCCTGGCCCCGCCCGCCTCCGGCGAGCCGGCCGGAGCCTGGATCCCCGCCGACCCCGGACTGGTCCCGGACGACCCGGAGGCCACCGTCAGGGCCGCGAACGGCACCCTCTTCCCCGACACCGACATCCACTCGTATCCGCTGGTCACGGTCGACGGACAGACCCTGACCGGGCGGGTGTTCCTCGACGCGCACGACATGGCGATGCGCGACGAGGCCATGCGGGTGGTGTCCGCCATCCGGCACCACACCCTCGTCATGGAAGGGCTGCCCGGCGTCTACGCCGGGAAGCAGAGCGGCCTGCTGCCCCTGCCCCGGAGCCTGGCCGACGCGTACATCGCCGTCGGCCACGGCGACAGCGGGCGCACCACCCTGGCCCGCCGCAGCACCCACGCCAACCAGGCCGTGCACCCGAAGCAGTTGGGCAGGGTGCTGGCGCGGCGCAAGAGCCTCCAGGCGCTGGCTCCCGGCCGGCCGGTGTGGCTGCTGATCTGCGAACTGTCCATGACTCGCCCCGACCAGGACCTGCTCACCCACCCCTCCTCCGCCCAGTACGTCGCCAACGAGGTCCGCCGCACCGTCTTCACCGTCGACCGGCAGATCACACCGAGCGAGGCCGACGGCGGTCTGCCGCCGCACCTGATCGTGTACGACGACCCCGACAACCCCGCCGGTCACATAGGGGAGTTCCCGCCCGAGCCCAGGACCGCCGCCCTGGACGCCCTGGCGGACCTGGGCGGACTGTCCGACGGCCTGCCGGGCCGCACCGACCGCGCCCTGCACTGGGTGCGGGCCCTGCGGCTGACCCACGGCGTGCACATCGACTCCGACCCCGCCCGGGAGGCGGAGTTCCACGAGCTGATCGAGGGCTTCGGCGCCCTCGAAAGACTCCGGTTCCGGGCAGCCGGCAACGCCGACCCCGGCCTGCTCACCTGGGGCGGGCTCCAGCACATCGCCGGCCGGTACGCCACCCGGCAGGGCTGGGACCGGACACTGACCGCCGGCCTGCTGGCCCACCTGCTGCACGCCGCCCGCACCGGCCGGCTGCACCCCTCCGACGCCGCGGACCCCACCGCCCCCGCCGCGCCCCCGGCCGCCACCGTCCCCCCGACCCCGACGCACACGGCACCGCTGTCGGGCCCCGACCCCGACAGCGACCTCGACAACGGCCTCGCCTCCGATACCGGCTCCGACAGCGACCTCGGCTCTGATGTCGACCTCGCCGACGCCTCCGACGACGGCCGCGCCTCCGGTGTCGACCTCGACAACGCCCCCGACAACGCCCCCACCCTCGATGTCGACCTCGACAACGACGAGGCCGAGAGCACGGCGGTACCGGACGGCACCCGCCCCGTCGGGCCCGCCCCGGCGCCGTCCTCCTCCCACTCCCGGGTCGCCTTCGAGCACCGTCACCGGGACATCACCGACCCGGACCAGCGCCGCCGGCTCGCCGGCCTGGCCGAGCAGATCGTGGTGTCCGGCCTGCGGGACCTCAGGGCGGGACTCCGGCTCCCCACGATCACGGTCACCGGCTACAGCAACGGCCCGCGCTTCGCCCTGTCCGGTGGTGCCGTCGAGCACGCCGAAACGGTCGGCCGGCAACGGGCGGACGCCGTACGCGCCTTCCTCCTCGACGAGATCCGGCGTCAGCTGGAGCTCAACGAACAGGCCGTGCGCGACGTCGCGGACGTACGCGGCGGCACGGTCCGGGCCGAGGACTTCACGGTCGTCACGGAGAGCGGCGGCCGGGACATCAGCGCCGTCGGCCCGATCGACGGCGCCACCGGGCGGGCGGCACGGCGACAGGCGGTCGTCACGGTCGACCGCTCCCCCCTGTCGGAGGCCGTCGCACGGCTGGCGGAACTGAGCCCGGAGGACTTCGGCAGACCGGACTACTTCACCGGCCCGGACCGGCTCGCCGGGAAGCTCCTGCACCTCGACGACAACCCCGGGGACGACCCCGACTCGGACGACGACTCGGACGGCGACACGGACGGCGAGTCCACGGACTCCCCTCCCGCCCCGGTGCGCTTCGACGTCGACGACCTGTCAAACCACGTACGTACACTGTACGAGCTGACGGCCGACGCGATGGCCGCCGGCCGGGCGACCGGCACGGCGTCACTGACCGCGTACCACCTCGGCCGGCAGGGCCTGCTGTCCGACGCCACCCGCCTGACCGCACCCGACGGCACCCCGCTGGGCCGGAACTGGACGGGCCGGCCCGCCCGGGACGTGGACACCTCCGCGTACGACGTGGTGGACGGTGACGACCGGGACCCCCGCCCGTCACCGTGGACACACCGCCCCGGCGCCCCCCTCCCGTACGTGATCGGGACGAAGACCGGCGACCACACCGAGATCCGGCCGGCCCTGCCGGATGGCAGCAAGCGGTGGCGGCTGTCACCGGAGGAGTTCGCCGAACTGCTGGCACAGGACGGGGAGCTGGCGGGCCGTGAGGACGCCGCCGAGGTGGTGCTCGTCTCGCCGCACGCCGGCGCCATGGGACTGGACCTGCCGCGCAGGGTGGCGGCCCGGGTGCGCAGGACGCTGTGGTCGCACAGTGGCGAGGCCACCCTGAAGCCGCACCCCGACACCGGTCGGCACCGCGTCGAGGTGACCGACGACCGGTACATGGGCGACGAGTCGTCGGGCGAGCTGGCGGACACGATGATGGGCGAGCCGGTGGGCGAGTGGATCGCCAGTGGCCCCGACGACCTGGGTCCGGACGGGGGACGGCCGGACCCCGGGGAAGGCGTCCTGCGTACGAGCGCCGGGAGGACCCTCCCGGACGCGGACGTCATGTCGGTCACCCTCACCGACGAGGGCCGGCCCGTCGGCCGAGCGGTGCTCAACGAGACCGACCTGCTCCGGTTCGAGCCGTGGTTCCAGGACCTGGTCCGGTCGACGGAGTGGTCCGTCTACGACCCGGTCACCGGTGACCCGGTCGGTGACCCCCGGCCGGTGCCGTGGCAGGGCCGAAAGCCCTACTTCCTCGTGGTCCACGGCGTTCCGGGGCAGACCCTCATGGTCGAGCGGATGCTCCAGAACAACGTCCCGGTCCGGGGTTCGGAGACCGGCGGTTACCTCCGGCGGCGCCCGAGCGTGTCCCGGCTGGACCGGGACACCCCGATCGTGCTCCTGTCCTGCTGGGGGAGCGGACCGGAGGGACACACCGAGGCCGCCCTGAAGCGGAACGCCCCGTTCGTCCCCGACCCGCTCGCCGTCTCGTCGGCGGCCCAGGACGTCTCCAACGTGACACGGCGCGAGGTCTACGCCCCCGACAGGCAGCACCTGAGCCGCTACACGAGGGGGAAGAAGGGGAGGCTGCACGACCACGGGATCGGCACCACACCGGCGAACGACCCGGTGGACATGAGGAAGCTGCGCCCCGAACCGCTCCCCGGTGAACTCGACGCCCTGGCCGAACGGGCCGGCCTGGGGGCGATCCCGGAGCTCACCCCGGCGACGGCCCGGGACACGGCGCTGCGACTGGTCCGCGCCCTGCGGGCCACGTTCGGCGTCGACGTGGAGGACGACAAGGACGACCCGGCCGGCACGTACGACCGGCTGCTGCGCGGCATCGGCGCCCTGGAGGTCATGCGCCGTGGGGACGGGAACCCGCGGGAGTACGGCGAGCTGACGCTCGACCTGCTCGACCGGGTCACCCGCGCGCACCACGGCCTGACGACCACCCCCGGTACCCGGCCCGCGCCGCCCGGCCCCGACGCCGTACGGACGATGCTGGAGGCCGCGTCGGCGCGCCTGTCCACCGACCCCCGTTCCGCACTGTCCGACTTCGTCCCCCTGCCCTCCGTGGACCGGGCCCGCGAACTGATCGGCCGCCACGACCCGGACCGGTGGACCCGCCAGGTGCTGGGACTGCACCCGTCGGCGCCGGTCACCGCGACCGACCGGCAGAACGCGCTGTGGGCCACGGTCCAGGCCGTGGAGAGCGTGGAGAACCACCCCGACCCCGACGCCCTGACGGCGAAGGCGCTCCACCTGTCCACCGGCGAGGACCCGCGGGACGAGGCCCGGCGGACGGACCTGCTCCTGCTGGCGGCCACGGCGGCGGCCCACGGCCGCGACGCCTACGACCCCACCGCGCTCGCCGCGTACGACCTCGAACGCCACGGCGCGCTGGACGACCGCACCCTCATCACCTCCGTGAACGGCACGAAGGCCGGCCGCAGTTGGACGGGGAGGCCCGCACCGAGCCGCATGTGGGCGGACCGCTACGTGATCTCACCCGACGGCGGCCTGGGCAACAGCCGTGGGGCCCTGGCGCCCTGGCACCGCAAGGACGCCGGGAAGAACGACCATCCCGGTGGATACGTACTGGACATGAGCGGCACCACCCCGGGACGGGTCGACATGCCCTGGCCGGACGGCACCACCCGCCCGGTGCCCTACGAGGAGATCGCCGAACTCCTTTCCCACGACCCCGTCCTGGCGCGACTGGACCGGGACGTCACGGTCGTCCCCGTCGGGACGGGAGCGGGCGACACCGCCCTGGCCGAGGCGATCGCCGCCCGGACGGGGGCCGCCCGGACGGTGTGGCTGCCGACGCGGCCCCTCCGGATCCTCGACCGGCGACCGACGGTGAACGAGAGCCTCCTCGTACTGACCTCACCCCAGGACGACCCGGCAACCCACTGGTCACAGACCAACCCACCCGCGCCCGCAGTCCAGCCCTCCGCACCTGTACCCGCGCCCGCGTCCGCGGTCCAGCCCTCCTCGTCTGTACCTGCGCCCGCGTCTGCGGTCCAGCCCTCCGCGTCTGTACCCGCGCCCGGGACCGCAGTCCAGCCCTCCGGGCCCGCGCACGCGCCCGCACTCGACGTCAGCACGGTCGGCGGTGACATCCCGCTCCAGGCGCCGCCGTCCGAGGACGCCCGACGCCGGTGGATCGCCGGCCAGGTGAACGCGGACGACCTGCCGGGCGGCTCACCGGGGTTCACCGGTGCCGACCTCGTCACCCTGGACGAACTGAGGGACGCGGGCATCGACATCACCCCCGGAATGGACGTCGAGGCGCAACTCGGCGGAGGCGTCCGGGCCGGCGGACTGCCGCCGCTCGACCAGGTGCGGCTGCTGCTGGCCCGCCCCGGCCCGTGGCCGGACGCCCTCGACGCCGTCACGGCCGCGGTGTCGCGTCGGATCTGGCGCTCGGCGTTCACGGCCTTCGAGACCGCGACCCCGGCCCCGGACGTCGCCCGGGCGTGGGACACGGCCCTCGGGCTGCTCCTGCCGGGCGACGCGGACTCCGTGCTCGCGGACTGGCGGTACGCGGCGGAGGCGTACCGCGACGCGGTGCGCCGGCTCGCCGACCTGCTGGCGGCGGAAGGAACGGACCCCCGGACGGTCGAGCGCCTCGCCGCCCGGTTCCGGGAGATCCTCGGGCTCCCGCCCCTCGGGACGGCGAACACGGACGAAGGCGAACACGGGTGAACGAGATGAGTGACCGGAGCGGGACAGCGATGATGCCCACACCCCCCGACGACATCGTCGAGGCCGCACGGCTCGCGCCGGACCACTGGATCAGCATGATCGACCCCGGCTGGGACGGCGAGGGCGTGCCGCCCGACCGGGTCGTGGTCGGACGCTGGCGCACGGGAGCGACCGGTGAGATCGAGGAGTGGGAGGACAACGAGGCGTACCGCCCCTCCCCGGAAGCGCTCGGCTGGCCCGAGCCCACCGACGACGTCGACGCGGCCCTCCAGCTCGCGGTCACCGGTCACGGACCGGTCGAGGACGCCCTGCGCGCCCTGGCGACCGCCGAGGTGGCGGTGCTGACCCTGCCGGACGGCACACCGGTGACCGCCTCCGTCGGGGACGGCGGACTCGTCGTCCCGGTCTTCACCGCCGCACCCCATCTCCACGCGGCAGGCGGCTTCGCCTTCGAACGCGTCACCGTCCCGGCCCTCCTGGACCGCCTCCCACCCGGCCACGCCCTCTACGTCAACCCGGCCGGCCCGGCGGGCACGGTGCTGGAGCCCGACCAACTCGCGGAGACGGCCACGGACGGAACACGACCGGACGACACACCCGACCCCCTGACACCATAGGGTGCCGGCCCACAGAGCTCCGGGACTCAACACTCACCGCATCCCCGGTCGGCTTCCTCCTGCGCGTCGAACACGGGCCGAAACCCACCACCGCGCGTGTATGAGGGCCTCGGACCCTGCCCAAAGGCCGCTGTCGCTTCCCTGCGCTTGGAGGCATGACGTCCGGGTGAGCGCAGCGCATGGTGCCGGCCGACGAACGCTGAGGTGGTCTCCAGGGAGCGAACGCCCCCTCACTCTGCCGAAAAGGGTGAACATCCGGCGGGCAAATGTGACTCGTGCACTCAAATGAGCGGAGTATGAACACTGAAGGGCGGAATGCTCCCGCTTTTCGAAAAGACACATGCCTTCCGGCGGTGTGGTGAGGGGTCACGCGCTCGACGCCGTGACCGCACGCCAGGGCGTGACGCGGAGCGTGCGGGGGCAGGACCGTGTGGTGCGAGCTGCCCGACGGTTCCGGCAGTCACCTCTGACCGGACGGGCACCTCTCGTCACGGGAAGCGCCGACCGGGGTCCGTTCCCTCAGCACTCGATGATGTTCACCGCGAGCCCGCCCCGCGCCGTCTCCTTGTACTTGACCGACATGTCCGCGCCGGTCTCCTTCATCGTCTTGATGACCTTGTCCAGGGACACCTTGTGCGAGCCGTCGCCGCGCATCGCCATCCGGGCCGCCGTGACCGCCTTCACCGCGGCCATGCCGTTGCGCTCGATGCACGGGATCTGCACCAGACCCCCGACGGGGTCGCAGGTCAGGCCGAGGTTGTGCTCCATGCCGATCTCGGCGGCGTTCTCCACCTGCTCGGGGGAGCCGCCCAGCACCTCCGCCAGCGCGCCCGCCGCCATCGAGCAGGCGGAGCCGACCTCGCCCTGGCAGCCGACCTCGGCGCCGGAGATCGAGGCGTTCTCCTTGAAGAGCATGCCGATCGCGCCGGCCGCCAGCAGGAAGCGGACCACGCCCTCCGCGTCGGCGCCGGGCACGAAGTTCATGTAGTAGTGCAGGACGGCGGGGATGATCCCGGCCGCGCCGTTCGTCGGGGCGGTGACGACCCGGCCGCCGGCCGCGTTCTCCTCGTTCACGGCCATGGCGTACAGGGTGATCCACTCCATGGCGAGGGCCTGCGGGTCGCCCTCGGAGCGCAGCTTGCGCGCGGTGTTCGCGGCGCGGCGGCGCACCTTCAGGCCACCCGGCAGGATGCCCTCGCGGGACATGCCCCGGTCCACGCACGCCCGCATCACCCGCCAGATCTCCAGCAGGCCCGCGCGGATCTCCTCCTCGCTCCGCCAGGCGCGCTCGTTCTCCAGCATCAGGGCGGAGATCGACAGGCCGGTCTCCTTGGTGAGGCGCAGCAGCTCGTCACCGGTACGGAAGGGGTACTTCAGGACCGTGTCGTCCAGCACGATGCGGTCCGCGCCGACCGCGTCCTCGTCCACGACGAAACCGCCGCCGACCGAGTAGTACGTCTTGGTCAGCAGCTCCGTACCGGAGGCGTCGTACGCCCACAGGGTCATGCCGTTGGCGTGGTACGGGAGCGCCTTGCGGCGGTGCAGCACCATGTCGTCGTCGAAGGAGAACGCGATCTCGTGCTCGCCGAGCAGCCGGATCCGGCCACCGTCCTTGATCTTCTCCACCCGCTCGTCGGCCGACTCCACGTCCACCGTGCGCGGCGAATCGCCCTCCAGGCCCAGCAGCACCGCCTTGGGCGTGCCGTGGCCGTGCCCGGTGGCGCCCAGGGAGCCGTACAGCTCCGCCCGGACCGAGGCGACGGAGTCCAGCAGGCCCTCGTTGCGCAGCCGCCGGGCGAACATCCGGGCCGCCCGCATCGGGCCGACCGTGTGCGAGCTGGACGGGCCGATGCCGATCGAGAAGAGATCGAAGACCGAGATGGCCACGGGAGGACTCCTAAGGGTTCGGCGGACGACGCTGTCCACCGGAAAGGGTGGTTCAGAAAAAGGGGGATCGTCGGTGCGGCGGTACATGGTGCGGGGCACCGCGCCCACCGACCCAGTGTGCGCGATGCCCCTGATGTTCGTACGTAGGAAAGCGTACGAAATTACTTCAGACCGGGGTACAGCGGGTGCTTCGCGGCGAGTGCCGTCACCCGGGCCCGGAGCGCCTCCGCGTCGAAGGACGGCTTCAGCGCCTCGGCGATCACGTCCGCGACCTCGGCGAAGTCCTCGGCCGTGAAGCCGCGGGTGGCCAGGGCGGGCGTACCGATGCGCAGGCCCGAGGTGACCATCGGCGGGCGAGGGTCGTTCGGGATCGCGTTGCGGTTGACGGTGATACCGACCTCGTGGAGGCGGTCCTCGGCCTGCTGGCCGTCCAGCTCGGAGTTCCGCAGGTCGACCAAGACCAGGTGCACGTCCGTGCCGCCGGACAGCACGTCCACGCCCACGGCCTTCACATCGTCCTTGACCAGGCGCTCGGCCAGGATGCGGGCGCCCTCCAGGGTACGGCGCTGGCGCTCCTTGAAGTCCTCGGAGGCGCACACCTTGAAGGCGACCGCCTTGGCGGCGATCACGTGCTCCAGCGGGCCGCCCTGCTGACCGGGGAAGACCGCGGAGTTGATCTTCTTGGCCAGTTCGGCCGTGGAGAGGATCACACCGCCGCGCGGGCCGCCGAGGGTCTTGTGCGTGGTGGTCGTCACGACGTGGGCGTGCGGCACCGGGTTCGGGTGCAGGCCCGCGGCGACCAGACCGGCGAAGTGCGCCATGTCGACCATGAGGTACGCGCCGACCTCGTCCGCGATCCGGCGGAACGCGGCGAAGTCCAGCTGACGCGGGTACGCCGACCAGCCGGCGACGATCAGCTTCGGCTTCTTCTCCTTGGCGAGGCGCTCGACCTCGGCCATGTCGACCTGGCCGTCGTCGCCGACGTGGTAGGCGACCACGTCGTAGAGCTTGCCGGAGAAGTTGATCTTCATGCCGTGGGTCAGGTGCCCGCCGTGCGCGAGGTTCAGGCCCATGATCGTGTCGCCGGGCTTGAGCAGCGCGAACATCGCGGCGGCGTTGGCCTGCGCGCCCGAGTGCGGCTGCACGTTGGCGTGCTCGGCGCCGAAGAGCTCCTTGACCCGGTCGATGGCGATCTGCTCGATCACGTCGACGTGCTCGCAGCCGCCGTAGTAGCGGCGGCCGGGGTAGCCCTCGGCGTACTTGTTGGTGAGGACCGAGCCCTGGGCCTCCATGACCGCGACCGGGGCGAAGTTCTCCGAGGCGATCATCTCGAGGGTGGACTGCTGGCGGTGCAGCTCGGCGTCGACCGCGGCGGCCACGGCGGGGTCGAGCTCGTGCAGGGGCGTGTTCAGAACGGACATGCGGCTACGGACTCCTCAGCCGGCGATCTCGGCGTCGTACTCGGCGGCGGAGAGCAGGTCGGCCGGCTCGTCGGTGACCCGCACCTTGAACAGCCAGCCGCCCTCGAAGGGGGCGGAGTTCACCAGCGACGGGTCGTTCACCACGTCCTCGTTGACCTCGGTGACCTCACCGGTGACCGGGGAGTACAGGTCGCTGACCGACTTGGTCGACTCCAGCTCGCCGCAGGTCTCGCCCGCGGTCACGCTGTCACCGACCTCGGGGAGCTGGACGAAGACCACGTCTCCGAGCGCGTTGGCCGCGTGCTCCGTGATACCGACCGTCGACACGCCGTCCTCGGCGGCCGACAGCCACTCGTGCTCCTTGCTGTAACGCAGCTGCGTGGGGTTGCTCATGACCTGGATTCTCCTGTACGGGGGGACTGCGGATGACTGGGGGGATTGCGTGCGGCGCGTCGGTGAGCAGGCACGACGTGCTCACCGGCGCGCGTGGGAGCCGTCTGTGACGGTGTCACTTCCGCCGCTTGTAGAACGGCAGCGCCACGACCTGGTACGGCTCGTGGCTGCCGCGGATGTCCACGCCGACGCCCTCGGTGCCGGGCGCCGCGTGGGCGGCGTCGACGTACGCCATCGCGATCGGCTTGCCCAGCGTGGGGGAGGGGGCGCCGGAGGTGACCTCGCCGATCACCTCGCCGCCGGCCACGACCGCGTACCCGGCGCGCGGGACCCGGCGGCCCTCGGCGACCAGGCCGACCAGGACGCGGGGCGGCTCGGAGGCGGCGCGCCCGGCGGCCTCGGCGAGCGCCGCACGGCCCACGAAGTCGCCCTCCTTCTCGAACTTCACCACCCGGCCGAGACCGGCGTCGAAGGGCGTGAGGCCGGTGGTCAGCTCGTGCCCGTACAGCGGCATGCCGGCCTCCAGGCGGAGCGTGTCCCGGCAGGACAGCCCGCAGGGGACCAGGCCCGCGCCCTCGCCCGCCTTGGTCAGCGCCTGCCACAGCTCGACCGCGTGCTCGGGCTTCACGAACAGCTCGAAGCCGTCCTCGCCGGTGTAGCCGGTACGGGCGATGAGCGCGGGCACACCGGCGACCGTGCCGGGCAGACCGGCGTAGTACTTCAGGCCGTCCAGGTCGGCGTCGGTGAGCGAGGCGAGGATGCCGGGGGACTCGGGGCCCTGCACGGCCAGCAGCGCGTACGCGTCGCGGTCGTCGCGGACGTCGGCGTCGAAGCCGGCCGAGCGCTCGACGAGCGCGTCGAGCACGGTCTGCGCGTTGGAGGCGTTGGCGACCACCATGTACTCGGTGTCGTCCAGCCGGTAGACGATCAGGTCGTCCAGGATGCCGCCGTCCTCGCGGCAGATCATGGTGTAGCGGGCGCGGCCGGGCTTCACGCCGCCGATGTCGCCGACCAGCGCGAAGTCCAGCAGCGCGGCGGCCCCCGGCCCGGTGACGGTGATCTCGCCCATGTGCGAGAGGTCGAAGAGGCCGGCCCCGGTGCGGACGGCGTTGTGCTCGTCGCGCTCGGAGCCGTAGCGCAGCGGCATGTCCCAGCCGGCGAAGTCGGTCATCGTCGCACCGAGCGAGCGGTGCAGGGCGTCGAGCGCGGTCCGGCGGGGTTCGGTACTGCTCATCGGTCGGTCTCCCAAAGCATGACGGGCGGCGAGGGCGTTTCCTCCCCATCTGTCATCGGAACCTGAGAGGTTCGCCATGACCGCCCCGCGGGGGTGTCCTGGCTTGCACCTTGGGTGGAGCCGCCGGAGCACTGCTGCATGCCCTTCGGCGGCCCGCTTTTCAGATGTGCCTCGCCCGCGCGGTAACGGGGCCTGAGAGATTCAAGGGAGGGACTTGCTCCTTCGGCGCCCCGGCGGCAAACGGTGCCGGGGACTCTCCCGCGCGGATTCAAACGGCCGGTATGCAGTTGGCGCGCACATCATTGCACGCATCGCGGGGCCGCGGCAGGGGGACCCTTCACAGGGGGTGCACCGGGTGTACGGGCGCCGTCACAGGGGGCTGTGACACGCCTGTTTCGAGAAACGGACGGAAACGACAGACATCCGGCATTACCTTCTCTTTACACTCGGCGGGGATCGGTACTCGTACCCGGCCCCAGGGGAGGACGATCACGGTGAACAGGACCACGGCGTGCGCCACCACCACGGGCGTCACGCTGCCCCAGCAGCCGGCCGCCCGGGCCCGGGGGGCCCGCGGCGCGCTGCCGGCGCCCGTCGTCCGCGATCTGCGCGCGCGGGCCGGCCGCAGCCCGCGCGCACTGCTCTTCGGACCCCGGGACCTCGTCGTGGTCACCGGGCTGCCCGGCAGCGGCAAGTCCACGCTGATGCGGCGCACGGTGCGCGGCACCCGTGTCGACTCCCAGGACACCCGGGACCGCTGGGACCGCCGCATGCCGCGCCTGCTGCCGTACGCGGTGTACCGCCCGCTGGTCCGCCTCGCCCACTACGCCGGGCTGCGCCGCGTGCTGCGCACCGGCGGGCCGGTCGTCGTGCACGACTGCGGTACGCAGGCCTGGGTGCGCCGCTGGCTGGCCCGCGAGGCCCGCCGCCGGGGCGCGAGCCTGCACCTGCTGCTGCTCGACGTCACCCCGCAGCAGGCCCTGGCCGGCCAGCGCGAACGCGGGCGCGGCGTCTCGCGCTACGCGTTCCTGCGGCACCGCGCGGCGAGCGAGCGGCTGCTGCGCGCGGTGGAGCGGGGCGCCCTGCCGGCGGGCTGCGGTTCGGCCGTCCTGATCGACCGGGACGCGGCGGACACGCTGCACCGGGTCGGCTTCACGGGCTGACCGGATAGCCTTTCCAGCCACAGCAGTGGCTTCAGGCAGCAGGCGGTAGGCAGATGGACTTCCCGGCGGACTTCCCGGCACAGGCGCACCCCCATCCGCACGGCGGATGGCCCGGCAACGAGCTGGAGGAGGTGCTCTCCGCCTCCCTGGGCGTCCCCTCGGCGGGCGGCAGGATCGTCGAGGTGCTGGGCCGCAGCTTCGTCTGGGTCCCGCTGCCGAACGGCGGCGGCCCGGACAGCGGCCCGCTGGACCTGCCCACGCTGGAGATCGACGGCCAGGCCTACGTCCCCGTCTTCAGCTCCGAGGAGCAGTTCCGCCAGGTCGTCGGCTCCCACCTGTCGTACACGGTCGCGCCCGCCGTGGAGTTCGCCCGCGGCCTGCCGCCGCAGGCCGGGATCGCGGTGAACCCCGGCGGCGTGGTCGGCATCCCGCTGCCGCCGCCGGCCGTCGCCGAACTGTGCCGGGCCGGACGCACCCTGCTGGACGGCCCGGCGGCCGGCGGCCGGGTCCGGCTGTTCGAGCCCGACTGGCAGGACGACCCGCTGGACTTCCTCGCCGCCGCCTCGGCGGAGTTCGACGCCCTCGGCGTGGTGACCACCGCCCGCCGCTGCCTCGCCGCGATCGAGACGGCCGACCCGGTCCTCTTCATCGGCGTGGAGCTCTCCCAGTGGGAGGGCGACGCCCGCACCCTCCCCCTGAACGCCCTGGGCCGGGCCCTCGGCCGCACCCCCGCCCCCTGGCCGGTCAACCTCATCGTCCTGGACATCGCCCAGGACCCGGTCGGCGACTGGCTCCGCACCAAGGTCAGCCCCTTCTACCAGCGCCAGCAGTAACCCCCCTGGGCGTGGGACCGTACCGACGTGCGGCTCCGCCGCGCGGGCGCGACCGACCACGACGCACCCGCACCCGCCGGACAACGCGCGGCCCCGAGCTCTTCCGCGAGCTCGCCGCAACGCAGCCAGGCAGCCCGCCGCACGGCGTCGGCTTAAGCTAGGTCCATCCGCTGGCGAGGTACGGAGGGGCGATACAAGTGAGCGCTGGCACCGCGGCGACCGGACAGGTCGAGCACATGCTGCGCCAGGTGACGCCCGGGCGTTACGACGCGTACGAGGCGTTGCTGCGCGCCCTCGCGACCCCCGCCTCCGGCCAGGTCTGGATGCTGCTCTGGCACGGCCAGGCCGGCTCCCCCGACGCCCAGTACGCGAACATGGAGGTCGACGGCTTCGGCTACGCGCCCTGCGTCACCTCCGCCCAGGAACTGTCCGCCAGCGGCTGGAACCGGTCGTACGAGGTGGTCGACGGCCTCGAGGTGGCCCGCGCGCTCTACCCCGGCCACTACGGGCTCTGGCTCAATCCGCACGCCCCCGGCGGCGGCGTCGGCATCCCCTGGCTGGACCTGCGCCGGATCGCCGGCGGCCTGGACCACCGGCCCGCCGGACCGCTGCGGCTGTCCGAACCGGCCATCGAGATCCCTCAGTTCTACGCCCTCCTCGCGCAGAACGCCCACCGCACCCCGGCCGTCCGCTCCCTGCGCCGCGCCTGGGTGCAGCCCGCGCTGGGCGCCCCGTACCTCGCCATCGGCCTGGACGTGTACGACGCCTCCCCGCCCGCCGTGGACGCCGTACGCGCGATGATGCAGCAGTCCATCGGCGCGGTCCCGGACGGACTGCCCGTGTCGACCGTCGCGATGTCCGACGAGTACGACCCGGTCGCGATGTGGCTGCGCGTCAACTCCCGCCCGTTCTACGACCGCGAGGCCCACGGCGTCGCGCCGTCCCCCGCCGCGGCCTACGGCTACCCGCCCGCGCACCGGGGCTGACCGACCACACACCGGCGCTACCCGCCCGCGCACCGGGGCTGACCGGCCCGGACGTCGGCATGGTGACGGAGCGTGACTGTCCACCAGGTGGACAGGGGGCGCCGACCGGAATCGATGCTTCCGCACGGCCTGCCGCGCGTCGTCGATTTCGCGACACATTTTCAGTCATGTGCACTCAGCAACAGCCCGTTGACCCCCTGTCACCTGCGGTTTCACTCGTTCTCCATGTCACCCGGCGCTACCTGGGCGACTGCCGGAACGGTACTTACATGTCCGGCGGGTTAAATCTTGGCGGGGGGACGCCTGAACCGTCCCTTATGTCAACTGTTCAGATCTCAGGTAGGTATCACCGTTATCCGGACTGTTCCTGACCGACTGTGAACGTCTGTAGTGTTCGGCCGGTCAAGATGCATCCACATAGCGGACCCGGAGTGGCCCTAGTATGCGCATATTCAAGTCCCGAGCCGCTCGGGCGATCACGGCCGCGGTGGCGGTCGGTCTGATCGCCACGGGCTGCTCCAGCGAACGGGACGCTGACAACGGAAGCGGCGGCGGTGACAAGGACACGTTCGTGTTCGCCGGCGCAGGTGACCCCGGTTCCCTGGACCCTGCCCTCGCGAGCGACGGTGAAACCTTCCGTGTGACGCGTCAGGCGTTCGAGGCTCTGCTCGAGCACGAGTCCGGCGGGACCAAGCTGGTCGGCGGCCTCGCCGAGACCTGGTCGAGCAACGACGAGGGCACGGTCTGGACCTTCAACCTCCGCAAGGGCGTGAAGTTCCACGACGGTGAGGCGTTCAACGCCGCGGCGGTCTGTGCCAACTACGACCACTGGTTCAACTGGAAGGGCACCTACCAGTCCAGCGCGGTCTCGTACTACTGGCAGACCATCATGGGCGGCTTCGCGAAGAACGAGGACAAGGAGACGCCCGAGGCGAACTACAAGTCCTGCACCGCGAAGGACGAGAACACCGCCGTCATCGAGGTCAAGAAGCCCTCCGCCAACCTCCCCGGCGGCTTCTCCCTCCAGGCCCTGGCGATCCACTCGCCGAAGGCCCTCAAGGAGTACGAGAAGGAAGAGGCGACCGCCAAGGGCGACGCCATCACGTACCCCAAGTACAGCCAGGAGGCCGGCACGGTCGCCGGTACCGGCCCGTACAAGATCACGAAGTGGAACAAGGGCAACAAGGAAGTCACCCTTGAGCGCTTCGACGACTACTGGGGCGAGAAGGCGAAGATCAAGAACCTGGTCTTCCGCACCATCGACACCGAAGAGGGCCGCCGCCAGGCGCTCCAGGCCGGTGACATCGACGGCTACGACCTCGTCGCCCCGGCCGACGTCAAGACCCTCGAGGACCAGGGCTACGTCGTCCCGACCCGTGGCGTCTTCAACCTCTTCTACGTGGGCATGAGCCAGGGGGCCAACAAGGCCCTCAAGAAGAAGGAAGTCCGCCAGGCGATCGCGCAGGCGATCGACAAGGAGAACCTGGTCAAGACCCAGCTGCCCGAGGGCGGCAAGGTCGCCGACCAGTTCGTGCCGGACACCATCGCGGGCTACTCCAAGAACGTCAAGAAGTACCCGTACGACACCGCGGCGGCCAAGAACCTCCTCAAGAAGGCCGGTGAGGAGAAGCTCAAGGTCGAGTTCTGCTACCCGACCGAGGTCACCCGCCCGTACATGCCTGCCCCGCAGGACCTGTTCGAGCTGATGAAGGCCGACCTGGAGAAGGCCGGCATCACCGTCACGCCGAAGGCCATGAAGTGGGCCCCGGACTACCTGGACGCCACCGAGGCGGGCTCCTGCGACCTGCACATGCTCGGCTGGACCGGTGACTTCAACGACGGCTTCAACTTCATCGGCACCTGGTTCGCCGAGTACGACAAGCAGTGGGGCTTCAAGGACAAGAAGGTCTTCGACGCCGTGACCGCCGGCTCGAAGCTGGGCAAGGCCGAGGAGCGCACCGCCGCGTACGAGAAGGCCAACGAGGTCATCATGGACTACCTCCCCGGTGTCCCGATCTCGTCCTCCCCGCCGGCCATCGCCTTCGCCAAGAACGTGAACCCGCCGAACGTCTCCCCGCTGACGCAGGAAGTCTTCGCCGAGACGTCCTTCAAGTAGGCGAGCAGCGGTAGGAAACCGAAACGGGGGGTCCGCCCGGTCGTCGCAACTCGGCGGCCGGGCGGGTCCATTCATGTAAGACATCACGTAAGAAAGGGGCATGCGGGGTGCTGCGTCTCGTCGTACGAAGACTGCTCCAGCTCATACCCACGCTGCTCGGCCTGTCGGTTCTGCTCTTCCTGTGGCTCGACCGTCTGCCCGGTGGACCCGCCTCAGCGATCCTGGGGGAGAAGGCCACCGAGGCCGAAGTGGCGCGCATCAACCGCGCGCTCGGGCTGGATCAGCCCGTCTACGTCCAGTACTGGCGTTTCCTGAAGCGCATCGCCGAACTCGACCTGGGCACCTCCACCCAGACCGGACAGCCGGTGTGGGACGAGTTCGTCCTGCGCTTCCCCGCGACCGTGGAGCTGTCCCTCCTCGCGATCCTCATCGCCGTGGCCGTCGGCGTCCCGCTCGGTTACTTCGCGGCCCGCAACCGCGGCGGCTGGCTCGACGTCACGTCCGTCTCCGGCTCGCTCGTCGGCATCTGCATCCCGGTCTTCTTCCTGGCTCTGCTGCTGAAGCAGGTCTTCGCCGTCAACCTCGGCATCTTCCCCGCCTTCGGGCGCCAGGACACCGGCATCAACGCCACCGACGTGACCGGCTTCGCCGTCCTGGACGGCATCCTCACCGGGGAGTTCGACGCCTCCTGGGACGCGATCATGCACTTGGTCCTGCCCTCGATCGCCCTGGCGTCCATCCCGCTCGCCGTCATCGTGCGCATGACCCGCGCCAGCGTCCTCGAGGTGCAGGACGAGGACTACGTCCGCACCGCCGAGGCCAAGGGTCTCAAGCGGAGCGTCATCCGGAGCCGGCACGTGCTGCGCAACGCGATGCTCCCCGTGGTGACCGCGGTCGGCCTGCTCACCGGCTCCCTGCTGTCCGGCGCGGTCCTGACCGAGTCCGTGTTCTCCTTCGGCGGCATCGGCTCCTTCATCCGGACCGCGATCGACGGCCGCGACTACCCCGTGCTCGTCGGGTTCATCATGTTCATCGCGCTGATATACGTCCTGATCAACTTGCTGGTGGACCTGGCGTACAGCCTCATCGACCCGAGAGTGCGGGTGCACTGACATGAGTGTCGCCACCAAGACCGACAAGATCCAGCGCCTCGCGGAACTGGCCGCCACCAAGGAGACCAGCACCGGAGCCAGCCTCTGGCGGGAGGCCTTCCGCCGCCTCAAGCGCAGCAAGATGGCGATCATCGGTGCGATCGTCATCGCCCTGTTCGTCGTCCTCGCGATCGTCGGGCCCTACATCGCCCCGTACTCCCCGACCGCCCAGACCTGGCGCAACGAGGTCTTCCCCAACCGGGGCGAGTTCGTCGGCGCACGCGGCGAGAACTGGTTCGGACTCGACCACCTCGGCCGGGACATGTTCTCCCGCATGCTGGTCGGCGCCCGCCAGACCCTGCTCGTCGGCGTCGTCGCCACGCTGATCGGCCTGGTCATCGGCTTCGTGATCGGCGGCCTCGCCGGCGCCTTCGCCACCCTCGGCGGTGACACCGGCAAGCGGATCGACTCCGTCATCATGCGCTTCATCGACATGATGCTGGCGCTGCCCTCGCTGCTGCTCGCCGTGTCCATCGCCGCCGTCATGGGGCAGTCGCTGACCACGGTGATGATCGCCGTGGGTGTGGTCCAGATCCCGGTGTTCGCCCGGCTGCTGCGCGGCTCCATGCTCGCCCAGGGCAACGCGGAGTACGTGCTCGCCGCCCAGTCCCTCGGTGTGCGCAAGCGGCGCATCGTCCTCTCGCAGATCATCCCCAACTCGCTCAGCCCGGTGATCGTGCAGGCCACGCTCTCCCTGGCCACCGCGATCATCGAGGCGGCCGCCCTGTCCTACCTGGGCCTCGGCAACCCCGACCCGGCCATCCCCGAGTGGGGCGTCATGCTCACCCAGGCGCAGCGGTTCTTCGACAACGCGCCGATGATGGCGGTCTACCCCGCCGTCGGCATCATCATCACCGCCCTCGGCTTCACCCTCCTCGGCGAGGCCATGCGGGAAGCCCTCGACCCGAAGCTGAGGGGCTGAACCACCATGTCTCTGCTCAATGTCGACGAACTGACCATCACCTTCGGCGGCCGCGGCCGCAAGGAGTCCCGGGCGGTCGACGGCGTCTCCTTCGAGGTCGACCAGGGCCAGGTCGTGGGCCTGGTCGGCGAGTCCGGCTGCGGAAAGTCCGTCACCTCCCTGGCCCTGATGGGCCTGCTGCCGAGCAAGGGCGTCACCATCGGCGGCCGTGCCGAGTTCGACGGCGCGGACCTGTTCACGATGAGCCCGTCCGCCCGCCGTGACCTGCGCGGCAGCGAAATGGCGATGATCTTCCAGGACCCGCTGTCCTCGCTCAACCCGGTCGTGCCGATCGGCGTGCAGGTCACCGAGATCCTGGAGCGCCACCGCGGGATGAAGGGCGAGGCCGCCCGCAAGGAGGCCGCCCACCTGCTGGACCGGGTCGGCATCCCCGACCCGACCCGGCGCCTCAAGGAGTACCCGCACCAGCTCTCCGGCGGTATGCGCCAGCGCGCGCTGATCGCCATGGCGGTGGCCTGCGCCCCGCGCATGCTCATCGCCGACGAGCCCACCACGGCCCTCGACGTGACCATCCAGGCGCAGATCCTGGAGCTGCTCAAGGAGCTCGTGGACCAGGAGGGCACCGCCCTGCTGATGATCACCCACGACCTCGGCGTGGTCGCCGGCCTCTGCGACCAGGTCAACGTGCTCTACGCGGGCAAGACCGTGGAGTCCGCCGGGCGCCGCGAGCTGTTCGCCCACCCGACCCACCCCTACGCGCACGGACTGCTGGGCTCCATCCCGCGTCTGGACGCACCCCGGGGCGAGCCCCTCAAGCCCATCCGGGGCTCCATCAACGACCGCATCGCCTGGGCCGACGGCTGCGCCTTCGCGCCCCGCTGCGACCGGTACGAGATGGGCTGCCTGACCGGCTCCCCGCAGCTCACCGAGCCGCGCGCGGCCGGCCACCAGGTGCGGTGCGTCAACCCCGTACTCGACGACGCGAAGGCCGAGGAGGTCACCGCATGAGCCTGCTCGAACTGGACGGCGTCAAGGTCCACTTCCCCATCAAGAAGGGCGTCTTCGTCGACCGCACGGTCGGTCACGTCTACGCCGTGGACGGGGTCTCCCTGAAGGTCGAGGCCGGCGAGACCTACGGTCTGGTCGGCGAGTCCGGCTGCGGCAAGACCACCCTCGGGCGGTCCGTGCTCCGGCTGGTGGACATCACCGAGGGCTCCGTCGTCCTCGACGGCACCGACCTGGCGAAGCTGCCCGGCGAGGAGATGCGCCGCTTCCGGCGCCGGCTCCAGATGGTCTTCCAGGACCCGCTGGGCTCGCTCAACCCCCGGCAGAACATCGAGTCCATCCTGTCCGAGGGCATGATCGCCCACGGCATCGGCAAGGACCAGGAGGAGCGCCGGGAGAAGATCAAGGCGATCCTGGACAAGGTCGGCCTGCCCTCCAACGCGCTCGCGCGCTACCCGCACGAGTTCTCCGGCGGCCAGCGCCAGCGCATCGGCATCGCCCGCGCCCTCGTCCTCGAACCCGACGTGATCATCTGCGACGAGCCGGTCTCCGCGCTCGACGTGTCGGTCCAGGCCCAGGTCATCAACCTGCTGGACGAGCTCCAGGAGGAACTCGGCCTGACCTACGTGGTGATCGCCCACGACCTCGCCGTGGTCCGGCACATCTCCGACACGATCGGCGTGATGTACCTGGGCTCGCTGGTCGAGGAGGCGCCGAGCGACGCGCTGTACGCCGAGCCGAAGCACCCGTACACCAAGGCCCTGATGTCGGCCGTGCCGGTGCCGGACCCGGAGGTGGAGGACAGGCGCGAGCGCATCCTGCTCACCGGCGACCTGCCCTCCCCGGCCAACCCGCCCAGCGGCTGCCGCTTCCACACCCGCTGCCCCTGGGCCCAGGCCGAGCGCTGCTCGACCGAGCGGCCGCAGCTGCGGGACCTCGGCGGCGGCCACCGGGTGGCCTGCCACTTCGCCGAGGACATCGAGTCCGGGAAGCTGGAGCTGACCCGGCCCACCGGCATCGAGGCCGTCACGAAGAGCGAGGACGTGGTGGTCGAGCGGACCGGGGACGAGGCGGAGGTTCCCGCCGCGCTCCTGCCGGCCGACTCGACGACCAAGCCGGACGCAGCGGCGGTCAAGGAGAAGGTGCCGGCGGCGGCCGAGACCCCGGGCGACCGGACGGCCGACACCGCCGCCGCGAAGGACTCCGCCGCCGCGAAGGACTCCGCCGTCGCGGAGCCGGACGCGGCCGGCAAGGAGAAGGAGAAGGAGCAGGACAAGGCCGGCTGACGGTCCGCCGTCCTTCCCGGGGCCTCGCACGGCCCCGCGGAAGGTGCGCGGACGGCAAGCTCACACCACCCCTCGCCTTGGTTTGCAAGGCGAGGGGTTCTTGTCGGGTGAGAATGTGAGGGTGCTCCAGCAACTGTTCAGTCCGTCCGTCCTGCACACGCTCGACCTGATCGGCATCTTCGTCTTCGCGATCTCCGGCGCCCTGCTGGCCGTCCGCAAGAACTTCGACGTCTTCGGCATCGCCGTGCTCGCCGAGGTCACCGCGCTCGGCGGCGGACTCTTCCGCGACCTGGTCATCGGCGCCGTACCGCCCGCCGCCTTTACGGACCTGGGGTACTTCGTCACCCCGCTGCTCGCCACCGCCCTGGTGTTCTTCCTCCACCCGCAGGTGGAGCGCATCCAGACCGGCGTCAACGTCTTCGACGCGGCCGGCCTCGGCCTGTTCTGCGTCGTCGGCACGACCAAGGCGTACGACCACGGCCTCGGCCTGACCGCCTCCGCCTGCCTGGGCCTGGCCACCGCGGTCGGCGGCGGCGTGCTGCGCGACGTGCTCGCCAACGAGGTGCCGTCGCTGCTGCGCTGGGACCGCGACCTGTACGCCGTCCCGGCCGTCGTCGGCGCGACCCTGACCGCGCTGTGCATCCGCTACGACGTGCTGAACGCGGGGACCAGCGGCGTCGCCGTGGTCACGGCCTTCGTACTGCGGCTGCTCGCGATGCGCTACCACTGGCGGGCCCCGCGCGCGTGGCACCGCCGGTCGACGGTCCAGGAGGAGTAGGCTCCCGGGCGCACTGGCAAAGCTACCGCTTAGTATTATCTTCTTGTACTGTTCAGCCATGTCAGAAGCAGCCTCCGCCCAGCCCGTCAGGGCCACCATCGGCGCCAGTGAGTTCGACCGCGACACCGCCCTCACCCCGCGCGCGCCCGGCGTCTACGACATCGACCTCTCCGCCGACTGGACGATCTTCAACGCCGTCAACGGCGGCTATCTGCTGGCGGTCCTGGGCCGCGCGCTCGAGGACACCCTGCCGCATGCCGACCCGTTCACCCTCTCCGCGCACTATCTGACCGCCTCCCGGCCGGGCCCGGCGGTCGTCCGCACCGAGACCGTGCGCACCGGACGGACCCTGTCGACCGGCCAGGCCTCCCTGTTCCAGTTCGACGAGCAGGGCGACGAGGTGGAGCGCATCCGCGTCCTCGCCTCCTACGGCGACCTGGACTCCCTCCCCGACGACGTCCGTACGACGGCCGAGCCGCCCGTGATACCGCCGATGGAGCAGTGCTTCGGAACGGAGGACGGCCCCGCCCCGGTCGACGGCGGCTCCGCCATCACCGAGCGCCTGATGCTCAAGCTCGACCCCTCGACCCTGGGATGGGCGCTCGGGCAGCCGTCCGGCAAGGGGGAGATGCGGGCCTGGTTCGGTCTCGCCGACGGCCGGGACCCCGACCCGTTCGCGCTGCTCCTCGCGGTGGACGCCCTGCCGCCGACCGCCTTCGAGCTGGGCCTGACCGGCTGGGTCCCCACGGTGGAGCTGACCGTCCACATCCGCTGCCGCCCCGCCCCGGGCCCGCTGCGCGTCTCGGTCACCACCCGCAACCTCGCCGGCGGCTTCCTGGAGGAGGACGCCGAGGTCTGGGACAGCGCCGACCGCCTGGTGGCCCAGTCCCGCCAACTGGCCCGGGCACGCCTCTGAATCCAGCCCTTCTGGGGGAGTGCGAGAGCGGGGGTCCGGTGGCCCGGACCCGCCTGTGGATCCAGCCCCTCCGGCATTCGAGGAGCGGGGGTCCGGGGGCAGCGCCCCCGGGAACGGGAACGGGAAGGGGCGGCGGGGGCGAAGCGAACCTCACCCGCCCCGTTCCGGACCTCGCACTCGTGCGGGCGGACACCACGCTCCCCCGGAGCTTCCGGGCGGGCGGCACATCCCGGCCGACCGTGATCCGTGGCCGCTGCACCCGGCCCCGTAGAATCGGCCCCACCATGGCTTACCTCGACCACGCCGCGACCACCCCGATGCTTCCCGAGGCAGTCGAGGCACTCGCCGCGCACCTGGGCGTCACCGGCAATGCCTCCTCCCTCCACGCGGCCGGCCGCCGTGCCCGGCGCACCGTCGAGGAGGCCCGCGAGACCCTCGCCGAGGCCCTCGGCGCCCGGCCCAGCGAGATCGTGTTCACCTCCGGGGGGACCGAGGCCGACAACCTCGCCGTGAAGGGGCTGTACTGGTCCCGCCGCGACGCGGACCCGGCCCGCACCCGGGTCCTCGCCAGCCCCGTCGAGCACCACGCCGTCCTCGACGCAGTCCACTGGCTCGCCGAGCACGAGGGCGCCACCGTCGAGTACCTGCCGGTCGACCCCCACGGCCGGGTCCACCCGGACGCCCTGCGCGAGGCCATCGCCCGCGATCCCGACGACGTCGCCCTCGCCACCGTCATGTGGGCCAACAACGAGATCGGTACGATCCTGCCGGTCCGCGAACTCGCCGAGACCGCCGCCGAGTTCGGCGTGCCGCTGCATTCCGACGCGGTCCAGGCCTTCGGCCAGGTCCCGGTGGACTTCGCCGCGTCGGGGCTCGCCGCGATGACCGTGTCCGGCCACAAGATCGGCGGGCCGTACGGCATCGGCGCGCTGCTCCTGGGCCGCGAACACACACCCGTGCCCGTCCTGCACGGCGGCGGCCAGGAACGCCACGTCCGCTCCGGCACCCTCGACGTCCCCGCCGTCGCCTCCTTCGCGGTGGCCGGGCGGCTCGCCGCCGAGCAGCGGGAATGGTTCGCCCGCGAGATCGGGAGGCTGCGCGACGACCTGGTCGCCGCGGTCCACGAGGCCGTGCCGGACGCGATCCTCGGCGGCGACCCCGCCCCCGGGGGGCGCCTTCCGGCCAACGCGCACTTCACCTTCCCCGGCTGCGAGGGCGACTCCCTGCTGCTCCTCCTGGATGCCCAGGGCATCGAGTGCTCCACCGGCTCCGCCTGCACCGCCGGCGTCGCCCAGCCCAGCCACGTCCTCCTGGCCACCGGCACCGACCCCGACCTGGCCCGCGGCACCCTCCGCTTCTCCCTCGGCCACACCTCCACGGAGGCCGACGTGGAAGCCGTGGCCAAGGCCATCGGGCCGGCGGTGGAACGGGCCCGCGCGGCGGGACTGACCTAGAAGGCCGATGAAGACCTTCTAGCCCGCCGTGGCCGACGGGGAGCCGGAGGGGCCGGTGTCCGCCCGCGCCGTACGGGCCCGGCGGACCAGCTTCATGTAACGGTCCCAGTCCCAGTGCGGCCCCGGGTCGGTGTGGTCCGTGCCCGGGACCTCGACGTGGCCGATGATGTGGTCGCGGTCGACCGGTATGCCGTAGCGGGCGCATATGCGGGCGGTGAGGCGGGCCGACGCCTCGTACATCTCGTCCGTGAAGTCCTCGGGGCGGTCCACGAAGCCCGCGTGCTCGATGCCGACGCTGCGCTCGTTGTAGTCGCGGTTGCCCGCGTGGTAGGCCACGTCCAGCTCGCGGATCATCTGGGTGACGCGGCCGTCCTGGCCCACGATGTAGTGCGAGGCGGCCTGGTGCTCCGGGTCCTGGAACGCCCGCACCGCGCTGTCGAAACTGCCCTGGGTGACGTGGACGATCACCATGTCGACGCCGAAGTCGTCCGGCCGGTCCGCGCGGCGCCAGTTGGCGTCCGAGGCCGCCACCCAGCGGGCGCCCGCGTAGTCCACCACGCCCTGCTCGCGCGGCTTCTCGACGCCCGGCACGCGCCACCACAGCCGCGCCAGCTCGTCCCGCGCCAGCACCGCAGTGCCCGTCGCCGCCACCACCCCGCCCACGATCAGTGCCCGCCGCCCGATGCGCCGGTCCCCGTCCTCGGATGCCTTCTGTGCCCCCATGTGATCTGGAACGGATATCCGGCGGCCGCGGTTCCCACGCCCCCGTACCCTGGAGGGGTTATGACTGAGACCTCGCAGCGCTCCCGCCCCCTCCGCGTCCTGGCCGCCATGTCCGGCGGCGTCGACTCCGCCGTCGCCGCCGCCCGCGCGGCCGAAGCGGGCCACGACGTGACCGGCGTCCACCTCGCGCTCTCCGCGAACCCGCAGTCGTTCCGTACCGGCGCGCGGGGCTGCTGCACCATCGAGGACTCGCGCGACGCCCGCCGCGCCGCCGACGTCATCGGCATCCCGTTCTACGTGTGGGACCTCGCCGACCGCTTCCGCGAGGACGTCGTCGAGGACTTCGTCGCCGAGTACGAGGCCGGCCGCACCCCCAACCCCTGCCTGCGCTGCAACGAGAAGATCAAGTTCGCCGCCCTGCTGGACAAGGCGCTCGCCCTCGGCTTCGACGCGGTCTGCACCGGCCACTACGCCCAGGTGGTCCTGCGTGAGGACGGCACCCGCGAACTGCACCGCGCCTCCGACATGGCCAAGGACCAGAGCTACGTCCTCGGCGTGCTCGACGACCGCCAGCTCGCCCACGCGATGTTCCCCCTCGGCGACACGGTCACCACCAAGGAGGAGATCCGCGCGGAGGCCGAGCGCAGGGGACTGGCCGTCGCCAAGAAGCCCGACTCGCACGACATCTGCTTCATCGCCGACGGCGACACCCAGGGCTTCCTCGCGAACCGCCTCGGCAAGGCGGAGGGCGACATCGTCGACGAGTCCGGCACCAAGGTCGGCAGCCACGAGGGCGCGTACGGCTTCACCATCGGCCAGCGCAAGGGCCTGCGGATCGGCACTCCCGCCCCCGACGGCAAGCCGCGCTACGTCCTCGACATCTCCCCGGTGACCAACACCGTCACCGTCGGCCCCGCGGCCGCTCTCGACGTCACCGCCCTCACCGCGATCAAGCCCCGCTGGTGCGGTGCCGCCCCCACCGGCCCCGGCACCTACACCGCCCAGCTGCGCGCCCACGGCGGCGAGACCGAGGTGACGGCGGAACTCGTCGACGGCGACCTGCGCGTGCGTTTCACCGAGCCCGTCCGCGGCGTGGCCCCCGGCCAGGCGATCGTCCTGTACGACGGCACCCGCGTGGTCGGCTCGGCGACGATCGCCTCGACGGTGCGGGCGACGGCCGGCGTCGCCTGACGGCGCTCCTCCGGTCCGGCGGGGCGCTCACCGCGTGAAGAACTCCGCCAGGACCGGGGCCAGGACGTCCGGTTCGACCATATGGGTCTGGCCCTCCAGGGTGCGGTACGTGCCCCGGGGGACGGACTCGGCGATCGCCCGCGCGGCCTCGCGCATCCACGCCGGGCTCGCGTCGCCCGCAATCGACAGCACCGGTACGCCGATCGATGCCAGCAATTCGCGCGGCACGCTCCCGTCGCCCATCACGGCGTCGTCGTACGCGAGGCTCGGCGCGAGCGACTCCATCCCGGCCCACATCGGTGACTGCCGTGCGCCCTGGATGACGTCCTCACCGAGGCCGGTCAGCCGCAGGAACAGCTCCACCGCGTCCCCGCGCCGCCCCTCGGCGAGCGCCGCCGTCAGCCGCTCGGTGTAGCGCGCCCGCTCCCCGAGGTCCTCCTCGGACATCGCGTACGGCGTCTCGTACACGGCGACGTGGTGCACCGGCAGTCCGCTCGCCGCCGCCCTGAGCGCCAGCGCGCCGCCCGAGGAGACGCCGTACAGCGCGGCCTCGCCGCCCACCGCCGCGATCAGCGCCGCCAGGTCCTCGACCTCGCGCTCCACCGCGTACGGCGCCGTGTCCCCGCTCGCGCCCCGGCCCCGGCGGTCGTACACGACCACCCGGAACCGCTCCGAGAGGGGCGCCGCCAGCGGGGCCACCGTGCCGCCCGTCGACATCGCGCCGCTGACGAGAACGACCGTGGCACCCCGCCCGGCGCTCTCGTACGCCAGGGAGGTGCCGTCACGCGAAGAGATGTTCTTGTCCATGTCACGCCAGACTGCCGCACGGCACGGCGTTCATCGGTGAGGCGGGCGGCGCGTTCGCCCAGCACAACCCGTTTACCTGATCAGCCGACTTCCACCTCGTAGAAGCAGAGGTGGTCCTTGATCCGTGCGACGTCCGGCTTCGGATCCGGGTACGCCCAGGCCAGGTCCGCCGCGTCCGGCAGCGACCAGTAGGACGCCGTGCCCTTGAAGGGGCAGCGCGTGTGCGTCTCGGAGGGCGTCAGCAGGTCCAGCCGTACGTCCGCCGGCGGGATGTAGTACCGGTCCGGACAGCCCGTCTCCTTCAGCAGCAGTGCCCCGTCGCTCTCCGCCAGCACCTGCCCGCCGCGCACCACGCGCACGTGCCGGTCACTGTCCTCGATGGTGATGCGGTGGCCCGTGGTCACGATCGTCCCTCCTCGGTTGGCCGATTCCGTGAGTACAGCGCACTCCGGAGCGGACTTCTTCCCGGGAGGGATCCGCGGGAGGACGAAAGGACCCGTACGGTGGGTCCGTGAACATCTGCGTCTTTCTCTCCGCCGCCGACCTCGACGAACGCTACACACGCCCCGCGCGGGAGTTCGCGCGGCTGCTCGGCAAGGGCGGGCACACGCTGGTGTGGGGCGGCTCCGACGTCGGCCTGATGAAGGTCGTCGCCGACGGTGTGGAGGAGGCGGGCGGCAGGCTCTGCGGCGTCTCCGTGGAGTTCCTCGCGGCGAAGGCGCGCGACGGCGTCGACGAGATGGTGATCGCGCGTGACCTCGCCGAGCGCAAGCGGCTGCTGCTGGAGAAGGCCGACGCGGTGGTCATCATGGTCGGCGGCACCGGCACCCTCGACGAGGCGACCGAGATCCTGGAGCTGAAGAAGCACGGACACACCGACAAGCCGGTGGTGCTGCTCAACACCGCGGGCTTCTACGACGGCCTCAAGGAGCAGTTCCGCCGCATGGAGGACGAGGGCTTCCTGCCCCGTCCGCTCACCGAGCTGGTGTTCTTCGCCGAGGAGCCGGTGGGCGCGCTGGCCTACCTGGAGGAGAGCCTGGGCGGAAAGTGACCGCCCGATGATGCGAGCATGGCGGGCATGGCTACACATGTGATCACCGGAGCGGGCTCCGGCATCGGCGCGGCCGTCGCCCGCCGCCTGCACGCGCGCGGCGACGAACTCGTGCTGCACGCGCGCGACGCGGGCCGGGCGAAGGAACTGGCGGCGGAGTTCCCCGGCGCACGCACCCTCGTCGGCGACCTGGCGGACCCCGACAAGCTCTCCTGGGCCTTCTCCCACCAGTCGCTCCCGGACCGGGTGGACTCCCTCCTGCACATCGCCGGCGTGGTCGACCTCGGCCCGGTCGGCGAGCTGACCCCGAAGACCTGGCGCCACCAGCTCAACGTCAACCTGATCGCCCCCGCCGAGCTGACCCGGCACTTCCTGCCCCAGCTCCGCGCGAGCCGGGGCCACGTGATCTTCGTCAACTCCGGCGCCGGCCTGAGCGCCCACGCCGACTGGTCCGCCTACGCGGCCTCCAAGCACGGCCTGAAGGCCCTCGCGGATTCCCTGCGCGAGGAGGAGCACGCGGGCGGCGTCCGCGTCACCTCGGTCTACCCCGGCCGCACGGCCAGCCCCATGCAGGCCAAGGTCCACCAGCAGGAGGGCAAGGAGTACGACCCCGCGCGGTGGATCGACCCCGAGTCGGTCGCCACGACCATCCTGACGGCCCTGGACCTCCCGGCCGACGCGGAGATCAACGACCTGACGGTCCGACCGGGGCGGTGACCGACAGCTGGTCCGGCACCCCCAGCCCCCTCCAGCCCCTCCGGCGTTTGAGGAGCGGGGGTCCGGGGGCGGAGCCCCCGGGGACGGGACGGGTAGGGGCGGCGGGGGCGAAAACCTCCGGCCGCCCACTGCGTACGCTTCTCGGGTGAGCGAAAACAGCCAGTTCAGCTTCGCCCCCGCGACAGGGATCGGCTCCATGCCGGGCGGGGACGCCCGAGAGGCCGCCAGAACGGTCACCGGCAGCTTCGAGACCTTCCCCCACCTCCCCGAACTCCCCGCCCGCGGCCCCGGCGCGGACATGATCGGCCGCACCGCGGGCCTGCTCGTGGAGCTGTACGCCCGCGTGGAGCCCAGCGGCTGGCGCATCGGCGACCGCCCGGGCCGCGACACCAAGCGCGCCCGCTCCTGGCTCGGCGAGGACCTCGACGCCCTGGAGGAGTTCACCCAGGAGTACCAGGGGCCCCTGAAGGTCCAGGCGGTCGGCCCGTGGACGCTCGCCGCCGCCCTGGAGCTGAAGAACGGCGAGGCCGTCCTCTCCGACCCCGGCGCCTGCCGCGACCTCGCCGCCTCCCTCGCCGAAGGGCTGCGCCTCCACCTCGCCGAGGTGCGGCGGCGCGTGCCCGGCGCGCGGCTCGTCCTGCAGCTCGACGAGCCCTCCCTCACCGCCGTACTGCGCGGACAGGTGCGGACCGCCAGCGGCTACCGCACCCACCGCGCGGTGGACCGGCAGCTCGTCGAGGCCACGCTGCGGGACGTCGTCGGGGTGCACGACGGCGGGCCCGTCGTGGTCCACTCGTGCGCACCGGACGTCCCGTTCGCCCTGCTGCGCCGGGCGGGCGCGGCGGGGGTCTCCTTCGACTTCTCCCTCCTCACCGAGCGTGACGACGAGGTGATCGGGGAAGCGGTGGAGAGCGGGACCCGGCTGTTCGCCGGCGTCGTCCCGGGCACGGACGGACCGTTGTCGGACCCGGGCGGTAGCGTCATGGGTGTCAGGACGCTCTGGCGCAGGCTGGGGCTGCGGCCGGGACTGCTCCCGGAGGCGGTCACGCTCACCCCGGCGTGCGGACTCGCGGGGGCCTCCCCGGAGTACGCGCGCAAGGCCCTCGCCCATTGCGTCCGGGCGGCGAGATCCCTCGCGGACAACCCAGAGTGACGGGAGGACACACGGTGGCCGGCGACAAGCAAGCGGAGACGACGAGCGTTCCCGCCGAGGCACGGGAGAAGCACGCCAGGCTCGCTGAGCAGATCGAGGAGCACCGCTTCCGGTACTACGTGAACGACGCCCCCGTCATCAGCGACGCCGACTTCGACCGGCTGCTGCGGGAGTTGGAGGCGCTGGAGGAGGAGCACCCGGAGCTGCGCACCCCGGACTCGCCGACCCAGAAGGTCGCGGGGGCGTACGAGACGGAGTTCACCTCCGTGCGGCACGTCTCGCGGATGCTCTCCCTCGACAACACGTTCAACGACGACGACCTCGCCGCGTGGGCGGAGCGCATCCAGCGCGAACTGGGCACGCAGAAGTACCACTTCCTGTGCGAGCTGAAGGTCGACGGCCTCGCCGTCAACCTCACCTACGAGCGGGGGCGGCTGGTCCGCGCGGCGACCCGCGGCGACGGCCGCACCGGTGAGGACATCACGCCCAACGTCCGCACCATCGCGGAGATCCCGGACCGGCTGAAGGGCGACGAGGTTCCGGACCTGGTGGAGATCCGGGGGGAGGTCTACTTCCCGATGGAGAAGTTCCAGGAGCTCAACGCGCGGCTGAACGCGGCCGGCGACAAGCCCTTCGCCAACCCGCGCAACGCGGCGGCCGGTTCGCTGCGCCAGAAGGACCCCCGGGTCACCGCCTCCCGCCCGCTGCACATGGTGGTCCACGGCATCGGCGTCCTGGAGGGCTACAAGGGCATGACCCGCCTCTCCCAGGGTTACGACCTGCTCAAGAGCTGGGGCCTGCCCACCTCCGAGCACAACAGGGTGGTCGACGACCTCGCCGGCGTACGGGAGTTCATCGCGTACTACGGCGAGAACCGGCACTCCGTGGCGCACGAGATCGACGGGGTCGTCGTCAAGCTCGACGAGATCTCCCTCCAGGGCCGTCTCGGCACCACCTCGCGCGCCCCGCGCTGGGCCATCGCGTACAAGTACGCGCCCGAGGAGGTCAACACCAAACTCGTCGACATCCGCGTGGGGGTGGGCCGTACGGGCAGGGTCACGCCGTACGCCCAGGTGGAACCGGTCACGGTGGCCGGGTCCGAGGTCGAGTTCGCCACGCTGCACAACCAGGACGTGGTCAAGGCCAAGGGCGTCCTCATCGGCGACACGGTGGTGCTGCGCAAGGCCGGTGACGTGATCCCGGAGATCCTCGGCCCGGTCGCCGACCTGCGGGACGGCAGCGAGCGCGAGTTCGTGATGCCGGCCGAGTGCCCCGAGTGCGGTACGCCGCTGAAGGCGATGAAGGAGGGCGACGTCGACCTGCGCTGCCCCAACGCCCGTACGTGCCCGGCACAGTTGCGGGAGCGGCTGTTCTACCTGGCCGGGCGCAAGGCGCTGGACATCGAGCACTTCGGCTACGTCGCCGCGGCGGCGCTGACCAGGCCGCTGGAACCGGAGGACCCGCCGCTGCGGGACGAGGGCGACCTGTTCGACCTCACCATCGAGCAGTTGCTGCCCATCAAGGCGTACGTCCTCGACCAGGACAGCGGGCTGCCCAAGCGGGACCCGAAGACCGGCGAGGAGAAGGTCGCCACCGTCTTCGCCAACCAGGAGGGCGAGCCGAGGAAGAACGCGGTCGCGATGCTGGCGAACATCGCGGCGGCGAAGGAGCGTCCGCTGGCGCGCGTGCTGACCGGTCTGTCGATCCGTCACGTCGGCCCGGTCGCGGCGGAGGCGCTGGCCCGTGAGTTCCGCTCCGTCGACCGCATCGAGCAGGCCACCGAGGAGGAGCTGGCGGGCACCGAGGGAGTCGGCCCGACCATCGCCGCCTCGCTCAAGCAGTGGTTCGCCGAGGACTGGCACCGGGAGATCATCCGCAAGTGGAAGGCGGCCGGTGTCCGCATGGAGGACGAGGGGGCCGGGGAGGACGAAGGGCCCCGCCCGTTGGAAGGGCTCACGGTCGTGGTGACCGGGACGCTGGAGAACTTCACCCGGGACGGCGCGAAGGAGGCGCTGCAGGGCCAGGGGGCGAAGGTGACCGGATCCGTCTCCAAGAAGACGTCGTTCGTCGTCGTGGGTGACAACCCCGGTACGAAATATGACAAGGCGATGCAGCTCAAGGTGCCGGTTCTGAACGAGGACGGGTTCGCCGTCCTGCTCGAACAAGGGCCGAAAGCCGCGGCGGACGCCGCTCTTTCGGCCGAGGAGTAGCGGTTGAAGGTCGGCCGATCGGCGCATATCAGATGCATACGGGTGGCTGGGGCGCATTCGGGCAACCGTCGGCGACCGGTGCCCGTACGGGCCATGTGCGGCCTACTGTTGAGATGTGCGCCTGCCGTGCCCAGCTGCGGTCGGGGCAACCCCGTACTCGTGAGGGGTCCGGGGTAAGGGCTTTCCACCGCGGAGCCGCTGAGGGTCGTCGGGCATCGGGCCGCGTGGCGTGGGCACCGCCGGCTGGGAGAGGGACGGGAATGGAACCGACCGAGAGCGCCGCCCCGGGCTCACGGCTGCGTCTGCGCCGCATGGCGGTCGCATGGCTGCGCGGCCGTGAGGACGGGCGGCCCGCGGGGCGACCGGGCGCGATGGAGCGCACCGGGGCGCGTGCCGCGGACACGCGCGGGGCAGACACGCGTGGGGCTGATGCGCGTGGTGCGAACGTGCGTGGTGCCGGGCAGTCGGTTGCCGGACGCGGACACGGGCACGGTCCCGGGCTGGCCGAGTTGTCCGAGTCGGACGCGGAACGGCATCCTTCCTGGCCCGCGTTGCCCACGGCGGTCGTCGCCGCGGCCGGTTTCGTGCTGGGCGTCGGCTTCCTGCGGGCGTTCACCGGAGGCCACGCGCTCTTCCCGTCCGGCACCGTCGGCTGGTCCCTGGCCGTGCTGACCGGAATCATCGTCGGCCATCTGGTGATGCTGGGCCGCTCCCGCTGGTGGGGAGGCACCGGCTCGGGCGCCGCCCTCACCCTTGCCGTGCTGCTGCTCTACGGCTGGGTCGCGGCCGGGATGATCAGCCTCACCGTCGTCGTGCTCGTCGGCGTGGCCCGGCGTGGCCGCTGGCGGCAGGGCGTGCTGCACGGCGCGGTGGACCTGCTCGGCATCGGCGCCGGGGCGCTGGTGCTGGCCGCGTTCGGCTGGGTGCCGTCCGTCGAGTCGCCGTCGACTCCGGACACCTGGACGCCGTACACCGCGCCGGGAGTGGTGCTGGTCGCCGTCACGTACCTCGTGGTCACGCGCACACTGCTCTGGTACCTGCACACCCCGCGCGCGGGGCTGCCGACCGTGGCCCGTACCGCTCTGGTCCGGCAGGGGCTCGTCGCGGTCGCCCTGCTCGGCATAGCGCCCCTGGTGTGCGTGGTCGCGGTCGCCAAGCCGGTGCTGCTGCCGCTCTTCTCCATTCCGCTGATCGCCCTCGACTCCACCCTGTGGATAGCCCGCGCGCGGGCCGAGGAGCAGCTGCGCGATCCGCTGACCGGGCTGCCCAACCGGCAGTGGCTGCTGGAACGCATCTGGACCGCGCTGGACGACGCCGAGCGGATCGGTGCCCGTGCCGCGCTCATGCTGATCGACCTGGACCGGTTCCGGTCGGTCAACGACACCCTCGGGCATCTCGCCGGTGACCGGCTGCTGCTGCAGATAGCCGACCGGCTCAGACTCGCCCTGCCGCGCGGGGCGGAGGCCGCGCGGCTCGGCGGTGACGAGTTCGCCGTCTTACTGCCCGTCGCCGACTCCACGACGTCCGCGACCCGTGTCGCCCGCGGCCTCGTCGCCGCCCTCAGTTCCCCGCTCGACCTCGATGGGCTCACCCTCGTCCTGGAGGCGAGTGCGGGGGTCGCCGTCTTTCCCGACCACGCGGACGACGCGGAGGGGCTGTTGCGGCGGGCGGACGTGGCGATGTACCAGGCCAAGCGGGACCGTACGGGGGTCGAGGCGTACGAGTCCAAGCGGGACTCCAACACCCCTGACCGGCTGGGGCTGCTGGGTGATCTGCGGCGGGCGCTGGACGCCCGGGAGGTCGAGCTGCACTACCAGCCCAAGGTCCGCTTCGACGGGCAGGTCGCGGGGCTCGAGGCGCTGGTGCGGTGGGTGCATCCGGAGCGGGGGAAGGTGCCGCCGGACGAGTTCATAGCGATCGCCGAGTCGTCCGGGCTGATGCCGCACCTCACCGAGTACGTGCTGGAGACCGCGCTGGGGCAGGTCGCCAAGTGGCGGGCCCAGGGGCTGTTCGTGCCGGTCGCGGTCAACGTCTCCCCGCGCGACGTCCACACCCCCGGCTTCGCCGGCTCCGTCGCGGCCCGGCTGGCCCGGCACGGCGTCCCGGCGGGAGCGCTCCAACTGGAGATCACCGAGCACGTCCTCCTGGAGGACCCGCAGCGTGCCGCCGACACCCTGAACGCCCTGACCGGGCACGGCGTGAAGATGTCCCTGGACGACTTCGGCACGGGGTACTCGTCGTTGGTGCACCTACGGCGGCTGCCGGTGAGCGAGCTGAAGATCGACCGGTCGTTCGTGGCCCGGCTGGCCGTGGACACCGAGGACGCGGAGATCGTGCGGTGCACCATCGATCTGGCGCATTCGCTGGGGCTGCTCGTCGTCGCGGAGGGGGTGGAGGACGACGAGACGTGGGAGCGGTTGCGTGATCTTCGCTGCGACGCGGTCCAGGGCTGGCTGGTGGCGGCGGCGATGCCGCCCGAGGAGACGACGGCCTGGCTCCTCGCCCGCGGCTCCCGCGGCTGGCAGCGCCCGGCCGCGGCGCTCCCGGCCGCGACGACCACGGTCGACGAATAGTCCGTACCGGGTGGGTGTCGTGCCCGCGGTGCGGCTGTTCGCCTCGGTGGGGCGGGGGCTTGCGCCTGTGGTGCGGCTGTTCGCCTCGGTGGGTGGGGTGCCTGCGGCGCAGCTTTCGGTTCGGTGGGGGCTGGGGTAGCGCCCATGGTCGGTGGGTGGGTCGGGGCCGTGTCGGGGGTGTCCGTCCTCGGACCGGCGCGGATCACGTCACTCGGAAGGGGTGCGGGGTGCGGACGCGCCGGCCACTGCGGGCGGCCACCCCCGCCCCGTCCCCTTCCCGCCGTACGCGCCTGCCGCTACCGCTGCCGCTACCGCTGCCGCTCCCCGCGTCAGCCGCGGGCAGTCATGCCTCCCCCGGTGCCTTAAAGGCCTGGGAGGTGCCCCCAGGGCGATGGGGGTCCCCCGGCCCGAGCGCAGCCGAGGGTGGGGGAGGGTGGGCGGTGGGGGTACCTCCCGCTCGAGCGAAGTCGAGAGTGGGGGAGGCACCCCGTGGGCGCCGGGCCGCGCGAACATCCCCGGCCCACCCCAACGCGGGGCACCCGCAAACGCGCCGGTGTCGCGCCCCCACCCCCGGCCGGCACCAGCACGGGGCACCCCGCAAGGCACCGGGCTGCGAAGCCCCCCGTCCCGCGGCGACGAAGGGCGCTCCGCCGCAGGCGGGGAAACGCCGGACGGCGCCCGGCGGGGCAGGCCCGGGGAAAGGGTTTCACGGGCACGGCCCGCCGCCCCATAGGATTGGCCCCAAACCACACACACTCACCCCAGAGGATCGCTGCATGCCTGGCATCACGCGCGAGGAGGTCGCCCACCTCGCCCGGCTGGCGCGTCTGGAGCTGAAGCCCGAAGAGCTCGACCACTTCGCAGGCCAGCTCGACGACATCATCGGCGCGGTCGCCCGCGTCAGCGAGGTCGCCGACCAAGACGTACCGCCGACCTCCCACCCGCTCCCGCTGACGAACGTCATGCGCGCGGACGAGGTCCGTCCCTCGCTCACCCCCGAGCAGGCGCTCTCCGGCGCCCCGGCCCAGGAGCAGCAGCGTTTCAAGGTGCCGCAGATCCTGGGGGAGGAGTAACCCGCCATGAGCGATCACATCATCAGGCTCACCGCCGCCGAGACCGCCGAGAAGATCGCCTCCGGCGAGCTCACGGCCGTGGAGGTCACCGAGGCGCACCTGGCCCGCATCGAGGCCGTCGACGAGAAGGTGCACGCCTTCCTGCACGTCGACCGCGAGGGCGCCCTGGCGCAGGCGCGCGCCGTCGACGAGAAGCGGGCCCGGGGCGAGAAGCTCGGCCCGCTGGCCGGCGTTCCGCTCGCGCTCAAGGACATCTTCACCACCGAGGGCATCCCGACCACCGTCGGTTCCAAGATCCTCGAGGGCTGGATCCCGCCGTACGACGCGACGCTCACCAAGCGGCTGAAGGCCGCCGACGTCGTCATCCTCGGCAAGACCAACATGGACGAGTTCGCCATGGGGTCCAGCACCGAGAACAGCGCCTACGGGCCGACCGGCAACCCGTGGGACCTCACCAGGATCCCGGGCGGGTCCGGCGGTGGTTCGTCCGCCGCGCTCGCCTCCTTCCAGGCGCCGCTGGCCATCGGCACCGACACCGGCGGTTCCATCCGCCAGCCGGCCGCCGTCACCGGCACGGTCGGTGTGAAGCCGACGTACGGTGCCGTGTCCCGGTACGGCATGGTCGCCTTCTCCAGCTCCCTGGACCAGGGCGGGCCCTGTGCCCGTACGGTCCTGGACGCCGCCCTGCTGCACGAGGTGATCGCCGGGCACGACCCGATGGACTCCACCTCCATCGACGCCCCGGTCCCGCCGGTCGTCGAGGCCGCCCGCAACGGCTCGGTCGCCGGCATGCGCGTCGGCGTCGTCAAGCAGTTCCGCGGCGAGGGCTACCAGGCCGGTGTCGTCCAGCGGTTCGACGAGTCCGTCGAGCTGCTGAAGGAGCTGGGTGCCGAGGTCGTCGAGCTGGACTGCCCCTCCTTCGACCTGGCGCTCTCCGCGTACTACCTGATCGCGCCCTCCGAGTGCTCCTCCAACCTCGCCCGCTTCGACGGCCTGCGCTACGGCCTGCGGACCGGCGACGACGGCTCGCACTCCGCCGAGGAGGTCACCTCGCTCACCCGTGAGGCCGGCTTCGGCGACGAGGTCAAGCGCCGCATCATGCTCGGTACGTACGCGCTCAGCTCCGGCTACTACGACGCGTACTACGGCAGCGCCCAGAAGGTCCGCACCCTGATCAAGCAGGAGTTCGAGCGGGCCTTCGAGCAGGTCGACGTGATCGTCTCCCCGACGACCCCGACCACGGCCTTCCCGATCGGTGAGCGCGCCGACGACCCGATGGCGATGTACCTCGCCGACCTGTGCACCATCCCCACCAACCTGGCGGGCAACGCGGCCATGTCGCTGCCCTGCGGCCTCGCCCCCGAGGACAACCTGCCGGTGGGTCTGCAGATCATCGCCCCCGCCATGAAGGACGACCGGCTCTACAAGGTCGGCGCCGCCGTCGAGGCCGCCTTCGTGGAAAAGTGGGGCCACCCGCTGATCGAGGAGGCACCGTCGCTGTGAGCGCACTGTCCAAGGCCAAGGGCTTCAAGAAGTCCAAGTCCGGTCTGTACGTCTCCATGGCCACCTCGGCGTTCGGCGCCGTCGGTGTGTACAAGCAGATCAAGAAGGCGCGTGGCGAGAGCGACACGCTGCGGCTGCTCGACGCCGTCGTCACCGGTGCCGCGGTCGTCACCAACCTCGCCATCCTCTACCGCGAGCTGAAGCGCCTCGGCGACGACGACGTCCTGCTGGGCTGAGAGGGAAGTTTCACCGTGACCACCACGACTGACCTGGTGTCGTACGAGGACGCGCTGGCGTCGTACGACCCCGTCATGGGCCTCGAGGTCCATGTCGAACTCGGCACCCGGACCAAGATGTTCTGCGGCTGCTCGACGGCGCTGGGCGCCGACCCGAACACCCAGACCTGCCCCGTCTGCCTCGGCATGCCCGGCGCGCTCCCGGTCGTCAACGCGACCGGCGTCGAGTCGGCGATCAAGATCGGTCTCGCGCTGAACTGCGAGATCGCCGAGTGGTGCCGCTTCGCCCGGAAGAACTACTTCTATCCGGACATGCCGAAGAACTTCCAGACCTCCCAGTACGACGAGCCGATCGCCTTCGACGGCTACCTCGACGTGCAGCTGGAGGACGGGGAGACCTTCCGCGTCCTGATCGAGCGCGCCCACATGGAGGAGGACACCGGCAAGTCGACGCACGTCGGCGGCGCCACCGGCCGCATCCACGGCGCGTCCCACTCCCTGCTGGACTACAACCGCGCCGGCATCCCGCTGATCGAGATCGTCACCAAGCCGATCGAGGGAGCGGGCGAGCGCGCCCCCGAGGTCGCGCGGGCGTACGTCCGTGAGCTGCGCGAACTCATCCGTGCCCTCGGCGTGTCCGAGGCCCGCATGGAGATGGGCCAGATGCGCTGCGACGTGAACCTGTCGCTGCGCCCCCACGGAACCGAGAAGTTCGGCACCCGCAGCGAGACGAAGAACGTGAACTCGCTGCGGTCCGTGGAGCGTGCGGCCCGGTTCGAGATCCAGCGGCACGCCGCCGTGCTCGGCGGTGGCGGGACGATCATCCAGGAGACCCGGCACTTCCACGAGGACACGGGGTCCACGACCTCGGGCCGCGTGAAGGAGGAGGCCGAGGACTACCGGTACTTCCCGGAGCCCGACCTGGTGCCGGTCGCCCCGTCCCGCGAGTGGGTCGAGGAGATCCGTGCCGCCCTGCCCGAGCTGCCGCTGGTGCGCCGCAACCGGCTCCGCGAGGAGTGGGGCATCTCCGGCACCGACATGCAGGCCATCCTCAACGCCGGTGCGCTGGACCCGATCGTCGCCACGATCGACGCCGGTGCCGACGCGGCCTCCGCCCGCAAGTGGTGGATGGGCGAGCTGGCCCGCGCCGCCAACGAGTCCGGCAAGGGCCTCGACGAGCTGGCGATCACCCCGGAGCAGGTGGCCCGGGTCGCCGAGCTGGTCGTGAAGGGCGATCTGAACGACAAGCTGGCCCGCCAGGTCATCGAGGGCGTCCTCGCCGGTGAGGGCACCCCGGACGAGGTGGTCGACAAGCGCGGTCTGAAGGTCGTCTCCGACGAGGGCGCCCTGGGCACCGCCGTCGACGAGGCCATCGCCGGCAACCCGGGCATCGCGGACAAGATCCGCGGTGGCAAGGTGACCGCGGCCGGAGCCCTGGTCGGCGCGGTCATGAAGGCCACGCGCGGGCAGGCCGACGCGGCCCGCGTGAAGGAGCTGATCCTTCAGAAGCTGGGCGTCGACGAGGGCTGATCCCCGGAGACGGCGGGAGGGGGCGCATCGGGTTCGATGCGCCCCCTCCCTCATGAGGTCATGCCGTCACGCGGTCAGGGACGGCGTCCCACCACGCGGGCGAAGCCCAGCGTGCGGCCCCGGTCCGTGCGCAGCATCTCCGCGCTCTCCCGGCTCATCCGCACGTGGAACTCCTCCGTGCTCTCCTCGGCGACGACGTCGCACCAGAGCAGCCACTCCCGCCAGCCGTCCTCCAGCCAGTCGGCCGTCTCGACCTCCACGGCCCCGCTGCGGGTCCAGTGGCGACGCCACCAGGCGGGGCTGTGGAAGCACCAGAACGCGGGGTCCCAGTACGGCTTCATGTGCTCCGGCGGCTCGGTGCCCTCGATCTCCTCGGGCATCGACGGGACGACGACCCCGATCCGCCCGCCGGGCTTCAGCAGCCGGATCAGCGTCGGCAGGTAGAGATCGTCGGTGCCGAAGTACTGGTACGCGTCGACGGAGACGATCGCGTCGAAGCTCTCCTCCCCGAAGGGCAGGTCGTGGGCCTCGGCGAGAACCGGGAACACCCGGTCGGCGACGCCCGCCTCCGCGATGCGGCGCGCGTTGTCGTCCGGCTTGATCCACAGGTCGGCCGCGGTGACCTGGACGTCGTACTCCCTGGCCAGGAAGACCGACGTCATGGCACGTCCGCAGCCCAGGTCGAGCACGCGCGCGCCGGGGCGCAGGGTGTCGAGGCCGAGGGCCGGGGCGAGCCACTCCAGCAGCCACAGCGCGTGCGGGCCCATCGCGTTCTCGATGGTCCAGCGGGCGTCGTAGGCACTGCTGCGCGGGTACCGGGGCAGGGTGAGGCGGCTAGCGAGGTCGTCGTGCGGGGTGTTCGATGTGATGTCCGACATCGGTGAACGGGCTCCTTGAGGCCGTGAAGAGGGAAAGGGTCGCGTCGGAGATCGGGCGGACAAGCATCAAAGCACCTGCTCAGATCGGCGGCGGACTGCCGCGGAACGTCGGAGCGGCGGACATTAGCAGGCGGGCCCACACCCCCGCATCCGGATTTCCGGACCGCGGGCGCCACGCTCGCGCGCTGCGGGCATCCCGCTCGAGGCCGCCGCGATGAACGTGGCCGCCGTCGCCTTCGGCATCGCGGTCGCCGTCGACGCCTTCGTCCCGCGCACCCTGCTCGTCCCCGCCCTCATGCGCCTCCTCGGCGGCGCCAACTGGTGGCTGCCGCGCCGGCCGGACCGGATCCTGCCGCGGATCGGCATCGAGCCGCCCGAGTCCCGGGCCGCCCGTGAGAGGCTGGCCGTCGCCACGGACGCCGAGGTGGCGGACGTGCCGGCCGAGGAGGAGCAGCAGCGGGATGTACGCGATACCACTGGGTGACGACGGAGCCGAACTGCGCCCCCTGGAGCCCTGGCACGCCGAGGAGTTCCTGGCCCATCTGGACCGGGGCCGGGAGTTCATCAACCGGTACATCCCCTTCGGCTCCCGGGCCACGGACGTGGCCGGCGCCCGGGAGGTGCTGCGGCGATACGCCGACTGGCGCGCCGCCGACACGGCCTCGCTGCACGGACTGTGGCTGGACGGCACGCTCGTGGGCGGGGTGCTCACCCTGAACTTCGACGCGGAGAACGGCACCTGCGAGGTCGGCTGCTGGCTGGAGCCCGCCGCCACCGGGCGCGGGCTCGTCACCCGCGCGATGCGGGTGCTCATCGACTGGGCGGTCGAGCAGCGCGGCATCCACCGGGTCGAATGGGTCGCGGCGGCCGGCAACGGGCCGAGCATCGGCGTCGCCCGCCGGCTCGGCATGACCAGGGACGGAGTCCGCCGCGAGGCCCACCTCCACCACGGGGTGCGCCACGACCTGGAGGTGTGGTCCGTCCTGGCCCCGGAGTGGCGCGCGCACAACGATCATTAAGCGGACTCTCAGAGAGCGTCCGTACGGTGCGGGGCATGGGAACCAGGACAGTGGACGAGACCGGAGCCGACACCGAGCGCGACGGGAAGGCGGTGGACGCCACCGAGCCCGTCGACACGGATACGGACACGGGCACGGACGCCGACGCCGACGTCGAGAAGACGGAACCGGAAGCGGCGCAGGACGCGCCCGGGACCGAGGACCGAGCCCCGTCCGGTGTCGGACAGGGCGCCGCCGCGGTCGTCTCGGCGGCCCTCGGCCTCGTCTCGCTCACCGGCAGCTGGCTGGGCACGGTGGCCGCCGCGCGGGAGACCCTCGTGGGACAGCTGGAGACGGCCGCGGACGCCGGCGTCGCCACCCAGGTCAAGGAGATCTACGGCGACGCCTGGCACACCAGCGCGCTGTGGGGCGGCCTGTTCGCGCTGACCGCGCTGATCGTGGGCGTGGTGGTGCTGGTGAGGCCCGCGTTCGGGACGCCCGGCCGGACGGTGCGGGCGCCCTGGATCAAGTCGGTCGCCTGGGCGGGCGTGTCGCTCGGCGTCGTCGGACTGCTGCTGGCGGTCCTCAAGTACACCGATGTGATCCTGGGCCTGCCGGCGGCCGGCTGAGTCGCGCCGTGGGGGGGGGGGGGTCTGCTGGCCGCCGGCAGACCCCCCCACGCGTGTTCAGGAGGCGAGGACGGCGCGCGCCTCGGCGATGATGGCCGCCAGCTCCTCGGTCTCGGACGCGGTGAGGGGCGTCAGCGGCGGGCGGACCGGTCCGGCCTCCAGGCCCTCCAGGGTGACCCCGGCCTTCACCAGCGCCACCGCGTACCCCGGGACCCGCTTGCGCAGCCGGACCAGCGGGTGGAAGAAGGCGCGCTGCAGCGCGTCGATCCGCTTCTGGTCGCCCTCCTCCACCGCGCGGTGGAAGGCGAGGGAGACGTCGGGGGCGAAGGCGAAGGCGGCCGACGAGTACAGCTCCACGCCCAGCGCCCGGTAGGCGAGCTGGCTCGCCTCGGCCGTGGGCATGCCGTTGAAGAACTGGAACTCCTTGCCGGTCCCGTCGAGCGCCTCCCGCACGGCGGGGACGATCCGCGCGAGGAGGTCGAGGTCACCGGTGCCGTCCTTGAAGCCCACGACGGTGGGCAGCGCGGCGACCGCCGCCGCCGAGCGCTCGTCGAAGCGGGCGTTGGCCCGGTTGTAGACGATCAGCGGCAGGGCGGTCTCGGCGGCCACCTCGCGGGTGTAGGCGACGAGCCCGTCGGCGGGGGCCTCGACCAGGTACGGCGGCATGAGCAGCAGACCGTCCGCGCCCGCCGCCGCGGCCGCCCGCGCCAGCCGGCGGGCCTGGCCGACGGCGCCGCCGGCCCCGGCGTACACCGGGACGCGTCCGCCCACCGCCTCGACGGCGGTGCGCACGACCGCGTCGTACTCCTCGTGGTCCAGGGCGTGGAACTCGCCGGTGCCGCAGGCGACGAAGACTCCGCCCGGTCCGGCGTCGACCCCGGCCGCGATGTGCCGGCGCAGGGCGTCGAGGTCGACGTCACCGGATGCGGTGAACGGGGTGACGGGGAAGAACAGAACGCCTTCGAGCATGGGTGTTTTCCTACTCTGGGTGAGGGGCGGGAGCGGTGTGGTCAGTGGTCGGGGGAGGGGGAACCGGCACGGACCACGTGGGTGAGCGCCTCACCCCGCTCCAGCCGGTCGATGTTCCCGGCGATCTCGGTCGCGCGGGCGGCGAAGGTGTCGGCCGTGTGGCCCGAGTGGTGCGGGGTCATCAGCACGTTCGGCAGGTCGTGGAAGGGCAGCCGGCTCGGCGCGTCGGGCGGGCCGGCCCACCACACGTCCAGTGCGGCGCCCGCGATGGTGCCCGAGCTCAGCGCGTCGTACAGCGCCTCCTCCTGTACGACCGGTCCGCGGGCGACGTTGACCAGCAGGGCCGCCGGGCCCATGGCCTTCAGCTCGGCGGGGCCGATCAGTCCGCGGGTGGCGGGGCTCAGCGGGACGGTGACCACCACGACGTCGGAGTCGGCGAGGAGGTCCGGCAGCCGGTCGTCGCCGCCGATCCAGTCGGGCCGCAGGTCCGCCGGGTACGGGGCCGAGGGGTCACGCCGTACGGCGCGGACGCGCATGCCGACCGCCTGGCACAGCCGGGCGACCTCGGTGCCGGTCTCGCCGAAGCCGATGACGCCGACCCGGCGGCCGTGCAGCGTGGTCCCGAAGGGCAGCGCGGGGTCGACCGCCACGTTGCGCCACGTGCCGGCGCGCAGCGCGCGGTCGGCGCTCAGGACGTCGCGGGAGAGCATCAGCGTCGACATGAGCACGTGCTCGGCGATGGAGCGGCCGTGGTGGTGGGTGGTGGCGACGGTCACCGAGGGGTGGAGCGCGTCCAGCGGGATGCCGTCGTAGCCGGCGCCGACGACGTGGACGAGCCGCAGCCGCTCCGCGCGCCGGGCGTCCTCGGGGCTCAGCTTCGAGCCGACGTAGACGTCGATGTCGCCGACGGCCTCGGAGAGCCGGGCCGCGTCCCAGTCGAAGGCCTCCAGCCAGTCGTGCTCGCCCCGGGTGGACGCCTTGAGCCGGTCGTGGAAGCGGCTGAGGATGCGGTGGTTGAGCAGGATGCGCATCGGCCGCTCACCACCGGGGGGTCTCGGTGGAGAAGGACGGCTCGAAGCGGCGCATGTAGCCGGTGTCGTCGCGGTCGCGCAGCCCGCAGTCGAGGTACTGCCGGTGCAGCCGGGCGAGGGCGTCCCGGTCCAGTTCCACGCCGAGTCCGGGGGCCGTCGGCACGGCGAGCCGGCCCTCGGTGAAGCGCAGCGGCGTGGGGTCGACGACGTCCTCGTCGGGCCGCTTCCAGGGCCAGTGCGTGTCACAGGCGTAGGTCAGCCGCGGGGTCGCGGCGGCCAGGTGGGTCATGGCGGTGAGGCTGATGCCGAGGTGCGAGTTGGAGTGCATCGACAGGCCGAGGCCGAAGGTCTCGCAGATCGCGGCGAGCTGCCCGCAGCGCCGCAGACCGCCCCAGAAGTGGTGGTCGGACAGGACGATGCCGACGGCTCCCTTCGCCACCGCCGGGGCGAGGTCGTCGAAGGAGACCACGCACATGTTGGTGGCCAGCGGGGTCGAGGTCCCGCGGGCGACGGCGGCCATGCCGTCGATGCCCTCGGTCGGGTCCTCCAGGTACTGCAGGACGCCGTCCAGTTCCCGGGCGACGTGCAGGGACGTTTCCGTACTCCACGCCGCGTTGGGGTCGAGCCGCAGCGGCAGCTCCGGGAACTCCTTGCGCAGCGCCCTGATCGCCGCGATCTCCTCGTCGGGCGGGAGGACGCCGCCCTTGAGCTTGATCGAGGTGAAGCCGTACGTGTCGATCATGCGGCGGGCCTGTTCGACCAGTCCCGCCGGGTCGAGGGCGGGGCCCCAGTCGTCGTCCTCCTGGCCGGGGTGGCCGGCCCACTTGTAGAAGAGGTACGCGCTGTACGGCACCGACTCGCGGACCGCCCCGCCCAGCAGGTCGCTGACCGGGCGGCCCACCAGCTTGCCCTGGATGTCCAGGCAGGCGACGTCGAAGGGGGACATGACCCGGTCCACGGTGCTGCTGCCCGTGACCATGCCGGACATGCCGTCGCCGCCGGTGGTGTCGCCGCCCAGGGCGCGGGCGGTACGGGCGATCAGCTCGTTGAGGCTCCACACGTCCATGCCGGTCAGGGCGTCGGCGGTGCGCCGCAGCCGCTCCAGGTGCACCGTGCCGCCGTAGGTCTCGCCGACGCCGCTGACACCGGACTCGGTGGTGATCTCCACGATGGTGCGCAGGGCGTAGGGCTCGTGTACCCCGACCGTGTTCAGCAAGGGGTGGTCCCGGAAGGCCACGGGGGTCACGGTGACGCCGGCGATCCGCTCTGAGGTCCGAACCATGAATGCCATCCTCATATGTAGTCGGCGTTCTCATTTGTAGACAGCCTGGTGGGGTGGTGTCAATGGGCGGACCCCGGGACCGGGGTGAGCAGCACCCCCTCGGTCATGAACCGCTCCACGTTGCGCAGCACCAGGTCGCCCATGGCCGCGCGGGTCTCCCGGGTGGCGCTGGCGATGTGGGGGAGCAGGACCACCCGGTCCGAGTCCAGGAGCGCCCGCGGCACGTTCGGCTCGTCGGCGAAGACGTCGAGCGCCGCGCCCGCGATCCGTCCCGCCTCCACCGCCGCGACCAGGGCGGACTCGTCGACGACGCTGCCGCGCGCGACGTTCACCAGATGGCCGTCGGGGCCGAGCGCCTCCAGTACCGTCGCGTCGACCAGGCCCTCGGTGCCCGCGCCGCCCGCGACGGTGACGACGAGCGCGTCGCACGCCTCGGCCAGCTCCCGCGCGGTGGGCAGACGGCGGTACGCGACCCCGGGCACCGGGGTGCGCGAGCAGTACGACACCTCCACGCCGAACCCCTCGAGCCGTCGCGCCACCGCCCGGCCGATCCGGCCCAGCCCGAGGACGCCGACCCGCTTCCCGCTCACCCGCGAGGCCAGCGGGAAGGGCGCGGTGCTCCAGCGGCCGGCCCGCACGTACCGGTCGGCCTCCGACATCCGGCGCATGACGTCGATCAGCGCGCCGACGGCCAGATCCGCCACGCAGTCGGTGAGCACGTCCGGGGTGTTGCTGACGCCGATGCCGCGCGCCCGGGCGCGGACCACGTCCGTGGTCTCGTAGCCGACGCCGAAGTGCACGATCGCGCCCAGTCGCGGCAGCGCGTCCATCAGCGCGTTCCCGACCCCGAACCGCGCGCTGGTCACGGCGGCCACCACGTCCCCGCCCCGCTCGCGCAGGAAGCGCTCCGGATCGGGCAGTTCGTGCAGGCGCACCGTGCGGTGCCGCTCGGCCAGGGACCGCTCCAGGTCGGGGAGGAGCGGGGAGACCTGCAGCACGGTGGCCGGTCCGGTGGGTGAGTCGGGGGTGGTGCGGAGGCTGGGCATGGTGTTCTCCTGTTCTTCGGCGAGTTCCGGAATGTGGCACTCCGTCCGGCGCGCGAGCTCCGCGGCCGCTGTCGGGAGACGGTGCGGGGTCCGGGCGGGCCGGCCGTGCGGAGGGAGCGGTGCGGAGATCCGTTCCCGCGCATGTCTTGACGCTGCCACGGTGCCGGTTTAGCTTCGGCGTTCACAGATGCGGACCGAGTACGCAAGTGTAGACAGCCTCTCGCAGTCGCCGTACGTGGAACGCGACACACCAGCACTCACCGGAGACAGGGCCGACAATGAAGTTCTCCGTTTCCTCCCATCCGCCCACCGGACGAAGGCGCCTGCGCGCACCGACGGCGACACTCGTGGCGGGCACGGTGCTGCTGTCCAGCGGCTGCGCCGTGGCGGGCAGCGCCGCCGGTGACGCCGGCCGCGCCGACGGACGCACCCTGCGGGTGGTGCTCACCCAGGAACCACCGACCCTGGAACCCTGCGAGGCCTCGCTGACCGGCACCGGCGTCGTCGTCCGGTCCAACATCACCGAGCCCCTCGTCGAACGCGACCCCGACTCCGGTGAACTCCACCCGCTGCTCGCCACCGGCTGGAGACAGACCGGCGACCGCACCTGGACCTTCGACACGCGCGAAGGGGTGACCTTCCAGAACGGCGAGCCGTTCACCGCGCGGGACGCCGCCTTCTCCATCGACCGGGCCGTCAACTCCGACCTCGCCTGCAACGTCGAGGGCTACGTCTTCGGCGACGACGACCTGAAGGTGAAGGCGGAGAGCGACACCCGGCTGACCGTCACCACCGAGCAACCCGACCCGATCCTGCCGCTGCGCCTGAGCTTCGTGGAGATCGTGCCGCGCACCACGGACGCCGACGCCAAGGTCCGCATCCCCGTCGGCACCGGCCCCTACGCCGTCAGCTCCTGGCAGCCCGGAGCGGCCATCAACCTCAGCCGCCACGACGACTACTGGGGCGACGCCCCCGACTTCCCCCGCGCCCGCTACGTCTGGCGCAGCGACGCCAGCGTCCGCGCCGCCATGATCGACAAGGGGGAGGCGGAGATCGCCGTGGCCCTCGACCCCGTCGAGGCCGGGAAGGACACCACGGTCGCCTACCCCAACAACGAGACCACCGCGCTGCGGCTGGACGGCCGCGAGGCACCGCTCGACGACATCCGCGTACGCCGCGCCGTCGACCTGGCCGTGGACCGCGACGGCATCATCGACGCCCTCCTCGGCGGACTCGCCGAACCGGCCGGCCAGCTCGTCCCGCCCGGAGTGGTCGGACACGACGAGGAGATCGAACCGACCCGGCAGAACGTGGCCGAGGCCAAGGCCCTGATCGAGGAGGCCGAGGCCGACGGCGTACCCGTCGGCCGGCAGATCACCCTGGTCGCCCGCAACGGCATGTTCTCCGGGGTGTCGGAGACGGCCGAGGCGCTCCAGTACCAGATGCGGCGGATCGGACTGAACGTCAAGGTCCGGATGGCGGACACCGCCACCCAGCTCCAGTACCAGCTCCGGCCGCTGCCGAAGAACGTCGGCCCCATCGCCCTGCTGATCATGCACGGCAACCAGGCCGGCGACGCGGCCTTCACCACGAGCCAGTACCTGCTGAGCGACGGACCCCAGTCCACCTTCGGCACCGAGGAGCTCGACCGGCGCATCGCCGACGCGGGCGCGCTCTCCGGCGAACAGCGCCAGCAGGCCTTCGCCGGTCTGCTCGCGGACCAGAACAGGTCGGTCGTCCAGTACGCCCACCTGGCCCACATGAGCGGACTGCTCGGCCTGTCACCGTCCATCCGGTACGAGCCGAACTCCGCCACCGGCGACGAGATGCGGCTGGCAGAGGTCGGCCCGGCGAAGGCGGGACAGCACTGACATGGTCACCTTTCTGCGCAAACGCGTCCTCTCCAGCGCCGTCCCCCTGGTGTGCGTGGTGCTGGGCGTGTTCTTCCTGGCCCGGATGACCGGCAACCCGGTCGACCTCTACCTCCCGCTGAGCGCCACCGCCGAACAGCGCGCGGAGTTCTCCGCCGCGCAGGGCTTCGACCTCTCCGTCCCGGCCCAGCTGTGGAACTACCTCGTCGACGCCGCCCACCTGGACTTCGGCACCTCGCTGCGGACCGGACAGCCCGCCACCGAGATGGTGCTGGACGCCTTCCCCGTCACCCTCCAGCTCGCCGGCGTCACCATGCTCCTCGCGATCACCGGGGCGGTGCTGATCGGCAGCCTGGCCGCCTACCGGCCCAACTCCCTGATCGACCGGATCGCCAGCCTGCTGTCGATGACGGCCGCCAGCATCCCCGACTTCTGGTTCGCCGTCATGGGCGTCCTCGTCTTCGGCGTGAGCCTCGCCTGGCTGCCCACCTCGGGCACCCTGGGCGGACCCGAGGTCTGGGTCCTGCCCGTCGCGACCCTGCTGATCCGCCCGTTCGGCGTGCTCGTCCAGGTGGTGCGCGGCAGCATGGTCTCCGCGCTCTCCGCGCCCTACGTCAAGATCGCCCGCGCCAAGGGCGCCACGCCCCAGCGGGTGGTCTTCGGCCACGCCCTGCGCAACGCCGTGACGCCGGTGCTGACCGTCGCCGGCGACCTGACGGTGGGCCTGGTCAACGGCGCCGTCATCGTGGAGACGATCTTCGGCTGGCCCGGCATCGGCAAACTCATGATCGACTCCATCCTCCAGCGCGACTTCGCGGTCCTCCAGGCGGCCGTCCTGCTGACCGCCGTGACGATCTTCGCGCTGAACATCCTCGTCGACGTCTGCCACGCGCTGACCGACCCCCGAGTACGCCAGGCGGTGCCGGCGTGAGCGAAGGAAGCATCATGACCACAGCGGAGACCGCCACCGCGGACGGTGCCACCCCCGTCCGGAAGAGCCCGCCCCGCTGGTGGCGGCTGCTCGGCCGGGACCGCGCCGCCGCCGTCGCCGCCGTCGTCCTGAGCCTGGTCGTCCTGGTCGCCCTCTTCGGCCGGCTGTTCATCGGCGACCGCGCACAACGCCAGGACCTGGACGCCTCCCTGCGGGCGCCCTCCCTGAACGACGGCCTCTACGGACTGCTCGGCACCGACGTCCTCGGCCGCAGCGTGCTGGCCCGGCTGATCGACGCGGCCGCCACCACCCTGTCCGTGGCCGTCCCCGCGGTGCTCTGCTCCCTGGTGATCGGATCGGCGATCGGCCTGTGGGCCGGCTACCACGGGGGCCGCCGGGAGAGCGTGGCGATGCGCGTCGCCGACGTCATCCTCAGCTTCCCCTCCCTGCTCGTCGCGGTCGTCGTGCTGTACGTCTTCTCGCCCTCCGCGATGAACATCGTGCTGATCCTCGCCGTGGCCCGCATCCCGGTCTACCTGCGCACCTCCCGCGCGGAGGCGGCCGAGCTGCGCAGCCGCCTGTTCGTCGACGCGGCCCGCACCTTCGGCACCCCCAGCCGGCACATCATCCACCGGCACATCCTGCCCATCGCCCTGCCGACGCTGCTGACCGTCGCCACCCTCGACTTCTGCTTCGTGATGCTCACCGAGTCCTCGCTGAGCTTCCTCGGCATCGGCATCCAGCCCCCGGACGTCAGCTGGGGCCTGATGGTCGCCCAGGGCCGGCAGTACCTCCAGACCGCCTGGTGGATCACGGTCCTGCCCGGACTGGCCATCGTGCTCACCACCGTGTCCGCCACGGTCCTCGCCGCCTGGGCCCGCATCGCCACCGACCCCGCCCAGCGCTGGCGCCTGACGCTGCCCCGCAAGCGCCGTGGAGCCTCCGCCGCCGTACCCCCGGAGATGATCCCGTGACGACCACATCCGCACCCGCCCCGTCCGACACCGGCCCCGCCCTCGACGTCGAAGGGCTGTGCGTGGACCTGAGCACGGCCTCCGGCACGGTGCGCGCCGTCGACGGCGTCAGCTTCAGCGTCCGCCGCGGCCGCACCCTGGCCCTCCTCGGCGAGTCCGGCTGCGGCAAGTCGATGACCGCGCTGTCGGTCGTGGGCCTGCTCGACCCCGCCGCCGAGGTGACCGGGGGCGCCGTACGGGTCAGGGGCGAGGACACCCTGCGGATGAGCGCGGCCGAGCGCCGCAAGCTCGCCGGACCCGTGCTGTCGATCGTCTTCCAGGACGCCCTGACCGCCCTCAACCCGGTGCAGCCGGTGGGCCGGCAGATCGGCGAACCGTTCCGCATCCACCGCGGGCTCTCCCGGCGCGAGGCGCAGGAAAAGGCGATCGAGCTGATGACCCGCGTCGGCATCCCCGAGCCGAGGCAGCGGGCCAAGTCCTACCCGCACCAGTTCTCCGGCGGCATGCGCCAGCGGCTGCTGATCGCGATGGCCGTCGCCCTCGACCCCGACGTGCTCATCGCCGACGAGCCGACCACCGCCCTCGACGTCACCGTCCAGGCCCAGATCATGCGGCTGCTGCGGGACCTCCAGGACGAACGGGACATGGCCGTCGTCCTGATCACCCACGACCTCGCCGTGGTCGCCCAGCGCGCCGACGACGTCGTCGTGATGTACGCCGGAACGGTCGTGGAGCAGGGCACGGTGCGCGACGTCTTCTCCGCGCCCCGCCACCCCTACACCCGCGGACTGCTCGACTCCGTCCCCGAGGACGCCGAGCGCGGACAGCCGCTGCCCGCCGTCCCCGGCAGCCCGCCCGAGCTGAGCGCGGTGCCGTCCGGCTGCGTCTTCCAGGCCCGCTGCCCGCTGGTGCGGGAACGCTGCGTGTCGGAACGCCCCGCCCTGCGCGCCACCGGCGACGGACGGTCGGCCGCCTGCCACTTCTCCGAGGAGCTCGACCGTGACTGAGTCCCGCACCACCACCGAGACCGCCGGGCCCCGGACCGACGCGCACCCTCCGCTGCTGGAGGTTCGCGGCGTCACCAAGTCCTTCGGTGGCGGCCGCCGCCGGCTGACCGCCCTCGACGGAGTGGACCTGCGGCTCGGCCGGGGGGAGACCCTCGGGCTCGTCGGCGAGTCCGGCTGTGGCAAGTCCACCCTCGCGCGGGTGCTGCTCGGGCTGGAACGGCCCGACGCGGGCACGGTCCGCTACGACGGCGTCGACCCGTTCGCCCTGCGCGGCAAGGAGCTGCTGAACTGGCGCCGCCGCGTCCAGATGGTCTTCCAGGACCCCTTCGCCTCGCTCAACGCCCGCATGTCGGCCGCCGATCTGATCGGCGAGCCCTGGCGCACCCACAAGGACGTCGTCCCGGACGCCAAGGCCCGCGAGAAGCGGATCCGCGAACTGCTCTCCCTGGTCGGGCTCCGGGACAGCGACGCCCACCGCTACCCCAACGAGTTCTCCGGCGGACAGCGCCAGCGCATCGGCATCGCCCGCGCGCTCGCCCTCGACCCCGACCTCATCGTGTGCGACGAACCGGTCTCCGCCCTCGACCTGTCGGTACAGGCCCAGGTCCTCAACGTGCTCTCCGAACTCCAGTCCCGGCTCGGCGTCGCGTACGTGTTCATCTCCCACGACCTGTCCGTGGTGCGGTACATCTCCGACCGGGTGACGGTGATGTACCTGGGCAAGGTCATCGAACACGGGGAGACCGAGGACGTCTTCGACCGCCCCCAGCACCCCTACACCGCCGCGCTGATGTCGGCCGCACCGGTCCTGGACGCCACCCGCACCGCCCACGACCAGGAGATCCGGCTCAAGGGCGAGATCCCCTCGCCCTTCGACATCCCCTCCGGCTGCCGCTTCCGCACCCGCTGCTGGCGCGCCGAGGACACGTGCGCCACCGAGGCGCCCCCGCTCGCCGTCCGGGAGTCCGGGGGCGACGGCGACGACCACACCGCCCTGTGCCACTTCCCCCTGGAGGCGCGGCCCGCGTGGGCATGACCGGCGCGGAGTTCGCCCTGCTCTCCCTCACGGTGGGCGTCGGCGCGGTGCTCCAGGTGTCCGTCGGCTTCGGCCTGGGCATGATCGCCGCGCCGGTGTTCTCCCTGGTGGACCCCACCCTGGCACCGTCGGTGGTGCTGCTGCTCGCCGCCGGGGTGACCGCGGCGGTGCTGGTGCGGGAGCGGGGCTCGGCGGACCTGCGCGGCTGCGGCTGGGCCCTCGTCGGACGGGTACCGGGCGCGGCCGCGGGAGCGCTGCTCGTGGTGGCGCTGCCGGCCGAGTACCTCGCACTGCTCATCGCCGGGGTGGTGCTCACCGGCGTCGCGGTGAGCGCGGCGGGATACGTACCCCGGACGCGGCGCTCCTCGGTGTTCCTGGCCGGGATGGCGTCGGGGCTGATGGGCACGGCGACCTCCATCGGGGGCCCGCCGATGGCGATGGTGTGGCAGCGGCTGAGCGGGCCCCGGCTGCGGGCCACGATGAGCGCGTTCTTCCTGGCCGGCTCGTTGATGAGCCTGGTCGCGCTGGCGGCGGCGGGGGTGGTGGGCGCGCACACGTTCCAGCGCACGGTGCTGCTCGCGCCGGCCGCGGTCGCCGGCGTACTGCTCGCCGGCCCGCTGACCCGGCGGCTGAACGCGCGGCACACCCGTACGGCGGCCATGGCGCTCGCGGTCGCCGGCGCGGCGGGGCTGGTGGCACAGCAACTGACGCCTTGGACGGCCTGAGTGCTTTCCTGAGGCCCCGCGCCGGCCGGAGTACCCGTGTGGCGGGCCTACGACCAGTGGCTGCGCGCCGAGTCGCTGCGCGCCGAGGCCGGGTTCGAGCCGGACGTGTGGTCCGTGGCCGTCGAGGCGGTGGAACCGCTGGGGCGGCCTTACGGCCTCGCCCGCGTCCGGCTCCGGCGCGCCGAGGCGCTGCTCGCCACCGTCGCGGGCGACGACGAGCGCGCCCGCGTCACGGAACCGCTGCGGCCGGTCGACGCCGTCACCGGCCACCTCGGCGCCGCACCGCCGCGCCGTCGGCGCGGCACGCCCGCCTCGCGCTGTCCCCCGCCGCCCGCGAACCGGCCCCCGTCGCCCCGGCCGACGCGCTCGGCCTCACCCGCCGCGAGCGCGACGTCCTGCGCCTGGTGGCCGCCGGCCGCACCGGCCGCCGTATCGCCGAGGCACTCTTCATCCCCCGAGACGGCCGGCGTCCACGTCTCCCGCATCCTCGCCGAGCCGGGCGTCGTGGGACGGGGGAAGCGGCGGCGGTGGCGCACCGGCTCGGACCGTTCGCGGCGGAGACGGGTGAACGGCCGGCCGCGGGACAATAGGTGTGCGACCCACCCGTCCCTGGAAAGGGGAGCGATGTTCAACGCCTTCGAGGAACTGTTCGCCCCTGGCCGTAAACACACCCGCGACGAGCAGAACCGACTGGAACTGACCAAGGAGGACGTCGGTGACGCCGACCCCGGACGCGGGCCGATAGACCTCGCCTCCGGAAAGGTCACCGTGCGCCGGCCGACGGCACCGGAGGAGGAGCCCGAGACGGACTGAGCGGCTAGCTCACCTCCAGCTCCAGGATCCGGTCGTCCCCCTTCTCCGGGTTGCCGCGCCCGTCCGTGTTGCTGGTGACCAGCCACAGCTTGTCGCCGCCCGCCGCGGCCACCGTGCGCAGCCGGCCGTACTCGCCCCCCAGGAAGGCCTGCGGGGCCGCCGACGCCTCCGTGCCCTTCAGCGGGACGCGCCACAGCCGCTCGCCGCGCAGGCCCGCCATCCAGACCGAGCCCTCGGCGTACGCGATGCCGCTGGGGGAAGCCTCGTCGGTGCTCCACTGGTCGACCGGGTCGTGGAAGCCGTCGTCGTCCGACTCGCCCTCCGCCTCCGGCCAGCCGTAGTTGTCGCCCGGCTTGATCGCGTTCAGCTCGTCCCAGGTGTTCTGGCCGAACTCCGCCGCGAACAGCCGCTGCCTGCCGTCCCACGCCAGACCCTGCACATTGCGGTGGCCGTACGAGTACACCGGGGAGCCGGGGAACGGGTTGCCCGGGGCCGGCTCGCCCTCCGGGGTCAGCCGCAGGATCTTGCCGCCCAGGGACTCCTTGTCCTGGGACAGGCCCGTGTCACCGCTCTCGCCCGTGCCCGCGTACAGCATCCCGTCCGGGCCGAAGGCGATCCGTCCACCGTTGTGGATCTCGCCCTTGGGGATGCCCCGGAAGACGGTGTCCGGCGCGCCCAGCTGCTCGCCGGCCGGCTTCTCCTCGTCGTAGATCATGCGGACGACGCGGTTGTCGGAGGCCGAGGTGAAGTACGCGTAGACCATGCGGTCCGAGGCGTACGCGGGGGAGAGGGCGATGCCGAGCAGGCCGCCCTCGCCGGACGGCGACACCCCGGGCACCTCGCCCAGCTCGGTCTTCTCGCCGGTCTTCCCGTCGACCCGGGTGATCGTCGCCTCGTCCCGGGAGGAGACCAGCAGGTCGCCGTCGGCCAGCGGGGCCAGGCCCCAGGGGGAGTTCAGGCCGGTGGCCACCGTGCGGACCACCTTCACCGAGCCCTTCGTGGGCGGCGTCTCCTCCGCGCTCCCCTCCGGCGACGAGGACGGCGACGCCGCCGCCGTACCGGTCGGGGAGGCGCCGCCGCCTCCGCCCGGCGGTCCTCCGTCGTCGGAGGAGCAGCCTGCGGCCAGCAGGAGCGTGGCGGCGGCCAGTACGGCCGGCACGGCTCGTCGTTGCACGATCTCGTCCCTTCGACGCGGCGGGGTCCTACCTGTCATACACCGCTCGTGCCCACGAAGTTCCCGATCGCGGACCCCCGAACCGCGAGACCGCCACCGGTCCGCCGCTCAGTCCCACGACCCCTGTGCCGCGGGCAGCCCCGCGATCTCCGCGAGGTCACGCTCCGTCAGGCGCAGGTCCACCGCGGCCGCGTTCTCCGCGACCCACCGCTCCTGCTTGGCGCCGGGCACCGGGATCACCTGGCGGCCCCGGCCCAGCACCCAGGCCAGCGCCACCTGCGCCGGGGTGACGTGCTCGCCGTGCCGGCGGGCGATGCGGCGCAGACCGGCCACGATCGGCTGGTTCGCGGCCATCATCTCGGCCGTGAAGCGGGGGTGCCGGGCGCGCAGGTCGTCCTCCTCGAAGCCCACACCGGGCGTCAGCGTCCCGGTCAGGAAGCCGTTGCCCAGCGGCATCGCCGCCAGGAAACCGATCCCCCGCGACGCGCACCACGGCAGCAGCGCCCGCAGCGCCTCCGGCGACCACACCGACAGCTCCGCCTCCACCGCGCTCACCGGGAAGACCTGCTGCACCCGCTCCAGCTGCCGGATCGTCGTGTCGTGCGGCCGCGCCCTCGGCCGCCGCGCCGAGCGGGCCCCCACCGCGCACAGCCCCAACGCCCGTACCTTGCCCGCCCGTACGAGCTCCGCCATCGCACCCCAGGTCTCCTCGACCGGGACCTCCGGGTCGGCGCGGTGCAGCTGGTAGAGGTCGATGACGTCGGTCTGGAGCCGGCGCAGCGACGCGTCGCAGGCCCTTCTCACGTAGCCGGGGCGGCCGTTGGCCACGATGTGCTGGTCACCCACCAGCAGCCCGACCTTCGTGGACACGAAGGCGTCGGAGCGCCGCTCCCTCAACACCCGCCCCAGCAGCAGCTCGTTGGTGAACGGGCCGTACATGTCGGCGGTGTCGAGGAGCGTCGAGCCCGCGTCCAGCGCCCGGTGCACCGCCCTGAGCGACTCCTCGCCGCGCTGCCGGGACGTGCTGTAGCCCCAGCTCATCGGCATGCACCCGAGTCCGACGGCCCCCACCGCGAGCGCCCCCGCACCGATCGTCCTGCGCTCCACCTGGTCGTGACCCTCCCTCTCCGGCCCCCAACCTAACCTCTGCGCCCCCGCGCCCCTGAACTAGCCTCCGGACCATGACTGCCTCTGACGTATGGCTTCCCATTCCGCCGGACGAGATCGAGGGCCTCCCCGAGGGGCCGCACTACCGTTTCTGGGACGGCGCCGAGGAGTTCCCCGCCGACCCGGCCGACTGCGCCTTCTACGTCGTGCCCTACATGAAGCCCGCGGAGACCGGCGTGCGCCCGCTGCCGCTGATGCGCTCCGTCCGCGTCGTGCAGACCCTGTCGGCCGGTACCGACCACGTGGAGCCCGGCCTGAAGGACCTGCCCCCCGGCGTACGGCTGTGCAACGCGCGCGGTGTGCACGAGGCCAGCACCGCCGAGCTCACGCTCGCGCTGATCCTGGCCTCCCTGCGGGGCATCCCCGATTTCGTGCGGGCGCAGGACGAGGGGGAGTGGCGCGGCGGGTTCCGGCCCGCGCTCGCCGACAAGAACGTGCTCATCGTGGGGTACGGCGCGATCGGCGCGGCCATCGAGGACCGGCTCGTTCCGTTCGAGCTCGCGCGGGTGGCGCGCGTCGCGCGCTCCGCACGCGCCACGGAGCGCGGGCCGGTGCACCCGCTCACCGAACTGCCCGCCCTGCTCCCGGAGGCGGACGTCGTCGTCCTGTCCACGCCGCTGACCGAGGCCACCCGGCACCTCGTGGACGCCGGATTCCTGGCCCGGATGAAGGACGGCGCCCTGCTGGTGAACGTGGCCCGCGGCGGCGTCGTCGACACCAAGGCGCTGCTCACCGAGCTGGAGAGCGGCCGCATCACCGCGGCCCTCGACGTCACCGATCCCGAACCGCTGCCCTCGGAACATCCCCTGTGGCGGGCGCCGGGCGTCCTCGTCAGCCCGCACGTCGGCGGAGCCACCTCCGCCTTCCGGCCGCGCGCCGAACGGTTGCTGGTCCACCAGTTGCGCCGTTATCTGAACCGGGAGGAGCTCGGCAACGTGATCCTGGTGACGGGAGCGGAAGCCTCGTAGTCCGATTCGGGTACCGTCCGCGTTTCCCCGGGCGCGGTGGGTACCCATATACCTGTTGATCGTTACGGAGCGTAGAGAACCTATGTCCCTGAGTGACGATACTGGTGTATCGTCCCGACAGGGGCCGCGCCGCTGACCAACGGCGCGGGAGCAGGACACTGCGGACAGTGAGGGGGGCGACGGACGATGCACGGCCCATGGACGAGCGATCCGACGCGGCGGAGCCGTCGGCGACGACCGTTGCGCACGGCCGCGCGCAGCCGCGGTCGCCACGGCGGCCACCACACCCGGCACGGCGGCCCTCACGACGGTCCCGGCCGTCACCATCCCGGGCGCGACGGCCGCCGCGGACACACCCACCCGGTGCCCCGGGGGCCGAAGGGCCCGGGAGCGGAGCGGACCGGGAGGTGCCGGTGAGCGCGCCGACCCCCACCCCCACGCTCGACGGAGCACCGCGGCAGCAGCCCGCGCCGACGGCGCCGCCGTCCGGCGCACCGGTCACCGGCCGCCGGCCCGGTCCGGCCGCCCAACTCGTCCTGGCCCTGGTCTGCGCCGCCTACGCCGTCGGCGCAGCGTTCGGCTGGGGCTCGGAGCGCCTCGCGCTGATCATGGGCGACTTCGGACTGAGCGCCGCGGCCGGTGCCGCCGCCGTGTCCTGCTTCGTCTACGCACGCAGCCCCCGCACCCGGTTCCGGCCCGCCTGGGTGATGTTCGGCCTCTCCTCGGCCATGGCCTCCCTGGGCAACCTGGTCTGGGGGTGGTACGAGGTCGTCCTCGGGCTTCCCGTGCCCAGCCCCAGCTACGCCGACCTGTTCTTCCTGTGCTTCGCGCCACCCGCCATCGTGGGACTGCTGGTGCTCGCCAAACGGCCCGCGAACAAGGCCGGCTGGGTCTGCCTCTCCTTGGACGCCTGGCTGATCGGCGGCTCCCTGCTCACCCTCGCGTGGAGCCTCGCGCTCGCCCAGGCCGCCCGGGCCGAGGGGCCGGACGTCGCGCACACCGCGCTGTCACTGGCGTACCCGCTGCTCGACATCGTCCTGGTCAGCATGGTGCTGGCGCTGCACTTCCGGCGCTCGGAGGTCAACCGGTCCGCGGTCAACACCGCGATCGGCGCGCTCGCGCTGACCGTGATGTGCGACGCCCTGTTCACCTCCCCGCTGCTGCACGCCGGTTACCGTTCCGGACAGCTGCTCGACGCGGGCTGGTTCGCCGGCTCGCTGCTCCTGGCGTACGCCCCCTGGACCGCGCCCCGCGACGGACGGCCCGAGCCGGACGGGCACACGCGCGCGGTCCGCGAGCACCCGGCCGGCCGGTGCGGCCCGCCGGACCACCACCACGGGCCGCCGCCCGGCGGACCCACCCGGTATCCGCTCTCCCGGCCCATCGCCGCGCTCACGCCGTACCTAGCCGCCGCCGTATGCACCCTGAGCATCCTCTACAACGTCCTCAACGGCCGCAGCGTCGACCGCGTGGTCCTGCTCACCGGGGGCACCGTGGTGCTCGCGCTCGTCGTGCGCCAAGGCATCATGCTGCTCGACAACATCACCCTGACCCAGGAACTGGCGCAGCAGGAGAACCACTTCCGCTCCCTGGTGCAGGGCTCCAGCGACGTCATCATGATCGCCGCCCCCAGCGGCATCCTCCGCTACGTCTCCCCGGCCGCCGCCGGGGTGTACGGCAGGCCCGCGGAGGAGCTGGAGGGAACCGAACTGGCCAGTCTCATCCACCCGGAGGACCTCAGCTGCGTCGTGCACGAGGTGCGCCGCTTCCTCGCCGCCGACCCGGTCGCGGAACCCACCACCCGGATCGAGTGCCGCTTCCGCTCCGGCGGCGAGGCAGGCTGGCTGAACGTCGAGTCGACCGTCAACCGGCACCACGGCGGCCTGATCTTCAACAGCCGCGACGTCACCGAACGCGTGCGGCTCCAGGCGCAGCTCCAGCACAACGCGGAGCACGACCCGCTCACCGACCTGCCCAACCGCGCCCTGTTCACCCGGCGCGTCCAGCAGGCACTGTCCGGCCGCCGCGCCTCGGACCGCGGGACCACCCTCAGGGGCACGGCGGTGCTCTTCATCGACCTGGACGGCTTCAAGGGCGTCAACGACACCATCGGGCACCAGGCCGGGGACGAGCTGCTCGTCCAGGCCGCCCGCAGACTCCAGGACGCGGTCCGCAAGGGCGACACCGCGGCCCGGCTGGGCGGCGACGAGTTCGCGGCCCTGATCGTCGGCGACGGCGCCCGCGACCGGGACGCCCGCGAGCGGCACATCCTGGACCTCGCCGACCGCCTGAGAGTGACCCTCTCCCAGCCCTACGTCATCGACGGCAACGATGTCCGGGTCAACGCCTCCATCGGCGTGGCCTTCGCCGAACCCGGCCTCGGTGCGGGCGAGTTGCTGCGCAACGCCGACCTCGCCATGTACCGGGCCAAGGCCGCGGGCAAGGGCCGCGTGGAGCTGTACAAGCCGCAGATGCAGCAGGACGTGGTGCGCAGGGCGGAGCTGGCCACCCGGCTGCGCGCGGCGCTGCACCACGGCGAGTTCACCCTGCTGCACCAGCCGGTGGTGTCCCTGGAGGACGGCCGGATCACCTCGGTCTGCGCCCAGGCGCGCTGGCGCTCCTCCCAGGGCGTGCTGTTCACCCCCGCGGAGTTCCTGCGCGTGGCCGAGGACAGTGAGAAGACCGCCGAGCTGGGCCGCTGGGTGCTGGAGGAGGCCGTCGAACGGGCCGCCGAACGGCACACGACCGGTCTGCCCGTCCCGGTGGCCGTCCGGCTGAGCGCGCACCGGCTCCTCGACCGGTCACTGCCCCTGGGCTCGATCGAGGCCCTGCTGACCCGGTACCGGCTGCCGTCCGGCTCCCTGATCGTCGAACTGGCCGACACCGACCCCAGGGTGTCGCTCGACGAGCTGGAGCGCCGGCTGACCGTGCTCAAGCGGCTCGGCGTCCGGATCGCGCTCGACGGCTTCGGCAGCGGCCCCGGGACGATCATGGCCCTGAGGCGGCTCCCCGTCGACGTGCTGAAGCTCGACCGGGGCCTGGTCGAGGGTGTGGCGGAGTCCGCGCGGCTGCACAAGATCACCAGTGGTCTGCTGCGGATCGCCTCCGACCTCGGGATGCAGTCCGTGGCCGACGGCGTGGATCTGCCCGAGCAGGTCGCGGCCCTGCGCGCGATGGGCTGCACGCACGGCCAGGGCAAGGCGTTCTCCGGGCCGCTGGACGAGTACCGGCTGCGCAGGGCGCTGGCCGCCGGGCACTGTCCGGTGCTGCAGGGGCCGGCCGAACCCGTGTTCGTCGGCCGGGGTTCCGGGGTGTACTCCACCGGGGTGACCGCCGTACTCCGGGGCGGTCCGGTGCTGCGCTCACATAATGAGACTCCCGTCCCACCCACTTGACACTGGGTGCGCGCCGGGTGGAGGGTCAGTGCCATGCGCACCCGAATTCTCGTACTTGGAAAGCGCGTCGGCTGACGCTGAGCCTCCACCGCTCAGCGACCACCACCCGGCGCGCTCCCCTCGCTTGCCTTACGGCACGAGGGGTTTTTTGTTGCACAGGCACCTGCCGAGCAGCACGCGTGACCCGTACAAACTTCGCAAAAACCCTCAGCATCGAGAAGAGAATGCCGATGACCGAGCAGGCCACCGGGGCCCATCACCCGCAGCCCCGGCCCCGATCCGGAGGACAGTCCGCCCCCGTCGAGCACGTCACGGGCGCACAGTCCCTCATTCGCTCTCTCGAGGAGGTCGGCGCCGACACGGTATTCGGCATTCCCGGCGGCACGATCCTGCCGGCGTACGACCCCCTGATGGACTCCACGCGGGTGCGCCACGTGCTGGTCCGCCACGAGCAGGGCGCCGGCCACGCGGCCACCGGTTACGCCCAGGCCACCGGCAAGGTCGGGGTGTGCATGGCGACGTCCGGTCCGGGCGCCACCAACCTGGTCACCCCGATCGCGGACGCCCACATGGACTCCGTGCCGCTGGTCGCGATCACCGGGCAGGTCGTGTCCAAGGCGATCGGCACGGACGCCTTCCAGGAGGCGGACATCGTCGGCATCACCATGCCGGTCACCAAGCACAGCTTCCTGGTCACCAAGGCGGAGGACATCCCCCAGGCGATCGCCCAGGCGTTCCACATCGCCTCCACCGGCCGCCCGGGGCCGGTCCTGGTCGACATCCCCAAGGACGTCCTCCAGGCGAAGACCACCTTCTCCTGGCCGCCCACCATGGACCTGCCCGGCTACCGGCCCGTCACCAAGCCGCACGCCAAGCAGATCCGCGAGGCCGCCAAGATGATCACCGCCGCGAAGCGGCCGGTCCTCTACGTCGGCGGCGGCGTCCTCAAGGCGCGGGCCACCGCCGAGCTGAAGATGCTCGCCGAACTCACCGGAGCGCCCGTCACCACCACCCTGATGGCGCTCGGCGCGTTCCCCGACAGCCACCCGCTGCACGTGGGAATGCCGGGCATGCACGGTTCGGTCACCGCCGTCACCGCGCTGCAGAAGGCCGACCTGATCGTCGCCCTCGGAGCCCGCTTCGACGACCGCGTCACCGGCAAGCTGGACAGCTTCGCTCCGTACGCCAAGATCGTCCACGCCGACATCGACCCGGCGGAGATCGGCAAGAACCGCGCCGCCGACGTGCCGATCGTCGGTGACGCCCGCGAGGTCCTCGCCGATCTCGTCCAGGCCGTCCAGAAGGAGCACGCCGAGGGCGGCAAGGGCGACTACAGCGCCTGGTGGAAGGACCTGAACCGCTGGCGCGAGACCTACCCGCTCGGCTACGACCAGCCCGAGGACGGCTCGCTCTCCCCGCAAGCGGTCATCGAGCGCATCGGGCAGCTGGCGCCCGAAGGCACGATCTTCACGGCCGGCGTCGGCCAGCACCAGATGTGGGCCGCGCACTTCATCCAGCACGACAAGCCCGCCACCTGGCTGAACTCCGGCGGCGCCGGAACCATGGGCTACTCGGTCCCGGCCGCCATGGGCGCCAAGGCGGGCGCCCCCGACCGCGCGGTCTGGGCGATCGACGGCGACGGCTGCTTCCAGATGACCAACCAGGAGCTCACCACCTGTGCCCTGAACAACATCCCGATCAAGGTCGCCATCATCAACAACGGCGCCCTCGGGATGGTCCGCCAGTGGCAGACCCTCTTCTACAACCAGCGGTACTCCAACACGGTGCTGCACTCCGGCCCCGGCGCGGACGGCACCGAGAAGAGCGCCGGCACCCGCGTCCCCGACTTCGTGAAGCTGTCGGAGGCCATGGGCTGCTACGCGATCCGCTGCGAGGACCCGGCCGACCTCGACAAGGTCATCGAGGAGGCGAACTCCGTCAACGACCGCCCGGTCGTCGTGGACTTCATCGTCCACGAGGACGCGATGGTCTGGCCGATGGTCGCCGCCGGCACCTCCAACGACACGATCATGGCCGCCCGGGACGTCCGCCCCGACTTCGGCGACAACGAAGACGACTGAGAGCCGTCAGGACTTTCAAGCAGAGGAAGCAGATCATGTCCAAGCACACGCTCTCCGTCCTGGTGGAGAACACCCCGGGCATCCTGGCCCGCATCGCCGCCCTGTTCTCCCGCCGCGGCTTCAACATCGACTCGCTCGCCGTCGGCGTCACCGAACACCCCGACATCTCCCGCATCACCATCGTGGTGAGCGTCGAGGAGTTCCCGCTGGAGCAGGTCACCAAGCAGCTCAACAAGCTCGTCAACGTGCTGAAGATCGTCGAGCTCGAACCCGGGCAGGCCGTCCAGCGCGAACTCGTCCTGGTGAAGGTGCGCGCCGACAACGAGACGCGTTCCCAGATCGTGGAGATCGTCCAGCTGTTCCGCGCCAAGACGGTGGACGTCTCCCCGGAGGCCGTGACCATCGAGGCCACCGGCAGCAGTGACAAGCTGTCCGCCATGCTCAAGATGCTGGAGCCGTTCGGCATCAAGGAGCTCGTCCAGTCCGGCACGATCGCGATCGGACGCGGCGCCCGTTCCATCACGGACCGGTCGCTGCGCGCCCTGGACCGGTCGGCGTAAGACCCGGAGCGGGCGGCCGGCGACGACCCGGCCGCCCGTATTCCGAGACCGAGAGACTTCCCTTCCCCCCACCGGCATACGGTGGGACGCAACACCCGCACACAAGGAGAGAACCCAGTGGCCGAGCTGTTCTACGACGCCGATGCCGACCTGTCCATCATCCAGGGCCGCAAGGTCGCGGTCATCGGTTACGGGAGCCAGGGCCACGCCCACGCCCTGTCGCTGCGTGACTCGGGTGTCGACGTGCGTGTCGGTCTGCACGAGGGCTCCACGTCCAAGGCCAAGGCCGA
>NZ_JBIRYZ010000027.1:0-116798 GCF_044390325.1 Streptomyces sp. NPDC018964 | reverse complement strand
CTGTGTCTTTGGTCTTTTGTTTGTTGTTTGGTGATTTTTTCACAACCCCACTACCACGCCCCCCCACCCCCCCCCCCCCCCCGGCGGGGGGGGGGGGGGGCCCCCCCGGGGGGGGCCCCCCACGGCCGTGTCCGGCGACGGCGTCACATCGTGGCGCCCGCCATGGCGCGGCACATCTCGGAGCAGCGGCGACAGGACTCCGCGCAGCGCGTCATCCTCTCGTCGTCCGGCATGGACATGCACGCCTCGGCACACATGTCGCAGGCCTGCGCGCACATCGTGCACATCTCGTTCGCCAGCGGCGAGCGGCGCATCATCATGTCCGCGCACATGCGGGTCATCTCCGAGCAGTCCATGAGCGCCCGCATGATCGGCATCTGGGCCTGGCCGCCCATCTGCAGACAGGAGCTCATGCTCTCCTCGCACACACCGTGGCAGGCCATGCACGCCTGGACGCAGTCCTGCATCTCCTGGCTCATCGGTTCCGTGGTGATCGGCTGCTGCTGGGTCATGGTTCCTCCCGGGGACGGAGAGGGCCGGGAATCGGCCCCGCCCTTCCGTCCTACGCCCCCTCCCCCATGACCACCACAGGACGGCCCGGACCACGTCCCTGCTTGGAAGCACCGGCAGCGGAAAAAAGAGACGGGGCGGGAACGAACGACTCAGGGGAGGGCACGCATGACACCGCAGGCGGAGAGACAGCGGCTGCGCAGACGGCTGGAACGGCTCATCGGCATCGCCGCGACCGAGGGCAACGAGCTCGTGCCGCTGCGCAACGGCGACCGGATCTTCCCCGCGATGCTGGAGGCCATCCGCGCCGCGGAGCACACCGTCGACATGATGACGTTCGTGTACTGGCGCGGCGACATCGCGCGGGAGTTCGCCGACGCCCTGGCCGAGCGGGCCCGCGCGGGGGTGCGGGTACGGCTGCTGCTGGACGGTTTCGGCGCCAAGGAGATCGAGCCGGAGCTGCTGGACGCCATGGACGACGCCGGCGTCCAGGTGGCCTGGTTCCGCAAGCCCCTCCGACTGTCACCGATGCGGCAGAACCACCGCTGTCACCGCAAGGTCCTGGTGACCGATGAGCACACCGCGTTCACCGGGGGCGTCGGCATCGCCGAGGAGTGGTGCGGTGACGCCCGCGACCCCGGCGAGTGGCGCGACACCCACGTGAAGGTCAGGGGGCCGGCCGTGGACGGCATCGCCGCGGCCTTCGCCCAGAACTGGGCCGAGTGCCACGACGAGCTGTACGACGAGCACGACCGCTTCACCGCGCAGGAGCAGCCGGGGAACGCCACGGTGCAGGTGGTGCGGGGTTCGGCCAGCTTCGGCTGGCAGGACATGCAGACGCTGCTGCGCGTGGTGATCACCTCGGCGCGGGAGCGCTTCCGGCTGTCCACGGCCTACTTCGCGCCCGACACCTACTTCATCGACCTGCTGGCCGCCGCCGCCCGCCGGGGCGTGCGGGTGGAGATCCTGCTGCCCGGCCCGCACACCGACCAGCGGGCCTGCCAACTGGCCGGCCGGCAGCACTACCAGACCCTGGTCGACGCGGGCGTGGAGGTGCGGGAGTACCAGCCGACCATGCTGCACACGAAGGTCATCACCGTGGACGGCGTCTGCTCCCTCATCGGCTCCACCAACTTCAACCGACGCTCCCTGGAGCACGACGAGGAGGTCATGCTGGCCGTCCTCGACGAGGACTTCACGGCCGCGCTGGACGCCGACTTCGACGCCGACCGCGAGCTGAGCGAGCCCGTCGACCCGGCCCGCTGGCGGCGCCGCCCCCTGACCGAGCGCCTCGCCGAGGCCGCGGTCACCCCGATCCGCCGCTTCCTGTGACGGCGCGCGGCGGCCGGGAAGAGCGGAGGGCGCCCGGCCCCGGACACCCTCCGCTTTCCGGTCCGCCCGCCGTTACGGCAGGTTGCGGGCCATCACGATCCGCTGGACTTGATTCGTACCCTCGTAGATCTGGGTGATCTTCGCGTCGCGCATCATGCGCTCGACCGGGTAGTCGCGGGTGTAGCCGTAGCCGCCGAGGAGCTGGACGGCGTCGGTGGTGACCTCCATGGCGACGTCGGAGGCGAAGCACTTGGCGGCGGCGCCCTGGAAGGTGAGGTCGCCGTCGCCGCGCTCGGACTTCGCGGCGGCGGCGTAGGTGAGCTGGCGGGCGGCCTCGATCTTCATGGCCATGTCGGCGAGCATGAACTGGACGCCCTGGAAGTCGGCGATCGGCTTGCCGAACTGCTTGCGCTCCTTGACGTAGCCCTTGGCGTAGTCGAGGGCGCCCTGGGCGATGCCGAGGGCCTGGGCGGCGATGGTGATGCGGGTGTGGTCCAGGGTCCGCATCGCGGTGGCGAAGCCGGTGCCCTCCTCGCCGATCATGCGGTCGGCGGGGATGCGGACGTTGTCGAGGTACACCTCGCGGGTCGGCGAGCCCTTGATGCCGAGCTTCTTCTCGGGGGCGCCGAAGGAGACGCCCTCGTCGGACTTCTCCACGACGAACGCGGAGATCCCCTTCGAGCGCTTCTCCGGGTCCGTGACGGCCATCACCGTGTAGTACTCGGACTCGCCGGCGTTGGTGATCCAGCGCTTCACGCCGTTGAGGACGTAGGTGTCGCCGTCGCGGACCGCCCTGGTCTTCATGCCGGCCGCGTCGGAGCCGGCGTCGGGCTCGGAGAGGCAGTACGAGAACATCGCGTCGCCCTTGGCGAGCGGGGCCAGGTACTTCTTCTTCAGCGCCTCGGAGCCGGAGAGGATCACCGGCAGCGAGCCCAGCTTGTTCACGGCCGGGATCAGGGAGGAGGACGCGCAGACGCGGGCCACCTCCTCGATCACGATGACCGTGGCGAGGGCGTCCGCGCCGGCGCCGCCGTACTCCTCGGGCACGTGGACGGCGTGCAGGTCGTTCGCGGTCAGGGCGTCGAGGGCCTCCCGCGGGAAGCGGGCCTCCTCGTCGACCGCGGCGGCGTACGGCGCGATCTTCGCCTCGGCCAGCGAGCGGACGGCGTCGCGGAGCATGTCGTGCTCCTCGGACGGGCGGTACAGGTCGAAGTCAGCCGATCCGGCCAAGGTCTCTCACGCTCCAAAACGCTGCGATGCTGGTCACGCTAACTACCGTTAAGTAACCCAAATTTTAGAACGCCGGCCACGGTTGTGGGTAGGTGAGCTGGGCGACAGGTCGTCGCCTGTGTCCCCGGGCCCCCGGTTATGCTCAGGCCCGCACCGCACGCCGTAGACCCCTGGAGCACCCATGGCCCTCAAGATCACCGTGATCGGCACCGGTTATCTCGGCGCGACCCACGCGGCGGCCATGGCGGAGCTGGGGTTCGAGGTGCTGGGCCTCGACGTCGTACCGGAGAAGATCGACAAGCTCCGGCGCGGTGAGGTCCCGATGTACGAGCCGGGGCTCGAGGAGTTGCTGCGCAGGCACGTCGCGGGGATCGAGGGGTCCACCGGGCGGCTGCGGTTCACGATGGACTGGGCCGAGGCCGGTGAGTTCGGCGACGTCCACTTCGTCTGTGTGAACACCCCGCAGCGGCACGGCGAGTACGCCTGCGACATGACGTACGTCGACTCCGCGATCGCCTCGCTCGCGCCGCACCTGAAGCGTCCCGCGCTGGTCGTGGGCAAGTCGACGGTGCCCGTCGGCTCGGCCGACCGGCTGGCCGCCTACCTGGCCGAGCACGCCCCCGCGGGGGAGGACGCGGAGCTGGCGTGGAACCCGGAGTTCCTGCGCGAGGGCTTCGCCGTGCGGGACACGCTGCACCCGGACCGGATCGTGGTGGGGGTGCGCGGCGAGCGGGCGGAGAAGGTGCTGCGGGAGGTGTACGCCACACCGGTCGGGGAGGGCTCGCCGTTCGTGGTGACGGACTTCGCGACCGCGGAGCTGGTGAAGACCTCCGCGAACTCCTTCCTGGCCACGAAGATCTCGTTCATCAACGCGATGGCCGAGGTGTGCGAGGCCGCGGACGGCGACGTCGCCAAGCTGGCGGAGGCGATCGGCTACGACGACCGGATCGGCGCGAAGTTCCTGCGGGCCGGGATCGGTTTCGGCGGCGGCTGCCTGCCGAAGGACATCCGGGCGTTCATGGCGCGCGCCGGTGAGCTGGGCGCGGACCAGGCGCTGACGTTCCTGCGGGAGATCGACTCGATCAACATGCGTCAGCGCGGCCGGATGGTGGAGCTGACCCGGCAGGCGCTGGGCGGCGGGTCGTTCCTGGGCAAGCGGGTGGCGGTGCTGGGCGCGACCTTCAAGCCGGACTCGGACGACGTCCGGGACTCGCCGGCGCTGAACGTGGCCGGGCAGATCCACCTGCAGGGCGGCCAGGTCACGGTGTACGACCCGAAGGGCATGGACAACGCCCGTGGCCTCTTCCCGACCCTGGGGTACGCCGACTCGGCGCTGGAGGCGGTGCGCGGGGCGGACGTCGTGCTGCACCTGACGGAGTGGCGGGAGTTCCGCGAGCTGGACACGGCGGCGCTGGGCGAGGTGGCGGCCCAGCGGCTGGTCCTCGACGGGCGCAACGCGCTCGACCCGGAGGTGTGGCGGCGGGCCGGCTGGCGCTACCGCGCGATGGGACGTCCCACCGCCTGACGGCACGGGTGACGCCGGTTCGGCCGAGGCTCAGTCGGCCGAACCGGCGTCCTGCCGCATTCTGCCCCACCGGGCGCGGGCGCGGTGCGGCTACGCGCCCTTCCCGGCGCGGTTCACTGCGGCACGGCAATACCCTGCAGGGGCGCGGGGCCGTATTGACGTGCGGCTACCGCCGCGTGGGCGCGACCAGCCACGACGGCGCGGCAGACGACCGACGGCACACCCCCGGCGGGGCGTCTAAGCACCCTTCGCCCGGTAGCGCCGCATCTTCGCGCGGGCCCCGCACACCTGCATGGAGCACCAGCGGCCGCGTCCGGCGGGGCTGCGGTCGTAGTACGCCCAGTGGCAGTCGGCGGCCTCGCACGCCTTCAGCCGGCTCCAGGTGCCCGCCGTGACCGCTTCCGCGACGGCGGCGGCCACGCGGGAGAGCAGGGGGCCGTCGTCGACGGGGGCGAGTGCGGCGGAGCCGTCCGCCGGGTCGACCGTGACCACCAGGGGCGCCCGGGCCAGCAGCTCGCCGAGCGGGGTGACCGCGCGGTGCGGCGGGTGCCCGGCGTGGGCGAGCAGGGTGGCGCGCAGGGACTCGCGCAGTTCGCGGGCGGAGGCGGCGGTGTCCTCGGTGAGCCCGAAGGGAGCACGGCCGTCCGCCGTGTCCAGCGCGTCGGCGCCCGACTCGACGTCCAGCGTGTTGACCAGGGCCTGGACCAGGGCCAGCCTCCCGGGCGGGGCCGCTCTCTCGCTCATGCCTGGACCGTACCTCCCGTTATTCCCTTGCGACGTTACCGCCCATGGGGCAGCATGCGGTAACGGATACCGGTTGACCGGATCTACCGGTAACAACAAGGAGGAAGTCATGTCCGTTGCCAAGGTGGGCGCCGTCGTCCTGGACTGTCCGGATCCGCGCGCGCTGGCCGGTTTCTACGCCGGGATCGTGGGCGGCACGGTGGTGGACGAGGGCGACTGGGTGGACCTGAAGGTGGACGGCGGCCCGGTCCTCGCCTTCCAGGCGTCCCCGGGGTACGTACCGCCGCGGTGGCCGTCGGACGACGGTTCGCAGCAGTTCCACCTGGACCTGACGGTCGAGGACCTGGACGCGGCCGAGAAGGAGGTGCTGGCGCTGGGCGCGAGGCCGCTGGACGCCGACGACCACTCGCGGACCTTTCGGGTTTACGCGGATCCGGCCGGGCACCCGTTCTGCCTCTGCGCCTGCTGACCCGCTGAACCCTGGAGGACCCATGGCCCCCGTGGCCCGTCTGCGTTCCGTCGTTCTCGACTGCTCCGACCCGCGTGAACTGGCCGTCTTCTACGCGGCCGTCGGCGGCGGCACGCCCGTGGAGGAGGACCCGGACTGGGTGGTGCTGCAGATCCCCGCGGGGCCCCGGCTCGCCTTCCAGCGGGCGCCGGGGTACGCCCCGCCGCAGTGGCCGCGCGCCGACCACGACTCCCAGCAGTTCCACCTCGACTTCGACGCCGGCGGGACCTGGGAGGAGATCGACGCGGCCGAGGCGAAGGTGCTGGCGCTGGGGGCCCGGGTGCTGGACCGGGAGGACTACGAGAGCAAGGGCTTCCGGGTGTACGCCGATCCGGCAGGGCATCCGTTCTGCCTCTGCCGAATCGAACAGCCCTGACCTGAGGGCCCTGGCCGCTCAGCCGTCCAGGGAGGCCAGGGTGGCGTTGGACGGGGCGCGGGTTTCTTGGAGGTGCCGGGCCACGTCCTCCGCGGCGCCCAGGACCCGTACCGCGTTCTTCCACGTGAGCTTGGCCAGGTCGGCCTTCGACCAGCCGCGGTCGAGGAGTTCGGCGATCAGGTTCGGGTAGCCGGAGACGTCGTTCAAGCCGTCGGGGGTGAAGGCCGTGCCGTCGTAGTCGCCGCCGATGCCGAGGTGGTCGACGCCGGCGACCTCGCGCATGTGGTCGAGGTGGTCGGCCACGGTGGAGACGGTGGCGACCGGGCGCGGGTGGGACTCCTCGAAGGCGCGGTGCACCTTCATCCCCTCGGCGGTGGTGTCGAGGTGGTGGAAGCCGTGGGCGCGCATGTTCTCGTCGGCCGCGGCCGTCCAGTCGACGGCCGCCTGGAGCACGAACTTCGGCACGAACGTCACCATCGCGACACCGCCGTTGGCGGGCAGCCGCTCCAGCACGTCGTCGGGGATGTTGCGCGGGTGGTCGCAGACCGCGCGGGCGGAGGAGTGCGAGAAGATCACCGGCGCCGAGGTGGCGTCCAGCGCGTCCCGCATGGTCGTGGCGGCGACGTGGGAGAGGTCGACCAGCATGCCGAGCCGGTTCATCTCCCGCACCACCTCGCGGCCGAAGGCCGACAGGCCGCCCACGGCGGGCTCGTCGGTCGCCGAGTCCGCCCACGCCACGTTGAAGTTGTGGGTGAGGGTCAGATAGCGCACGCCCAGGCCGTACAGCCCGCGGAGCGTACCGAGGGAGTCGGCGATGGAGTGGCCGCCCTCCGCCCCCATGAGGGAGGCGATACGGCCCTGGCTCCGCGCGGCCTCCATGTCCGCGGCGGTCAGCGCGGGCGCCAGCTCCCGCGGGTGACGGTCCAGCAACTGCCGTACGCAGTCGATCTGTTCCAGCGTGGCCGGTACCGGGTCGGGCTGGTCCGCGCGGACGTACACCGACCAGAACTGCGCGCCGACCCCGCCCGCGCGCAGCCGGGGGAGGTCGGTGTGCAGGTGGGCGGACTGGTCGTCGGCGATGTCGCGGGCGCCGAGGTCGTAGCGGACCTGTTCGCGCAGCGCCCACGGCAGGTCGTTGTGCCCGTCGACGACGGGGAACTCGCGCAGCAGCTCCCGGGCCCGGTCCAGCGAGGTCATCCGCGTCACTTCCCGAAGCCGAAGCCGGCGGCGGAGCCCTCGGCCCTGGCGCGCAGCCGCTTGCCCTTCTCGGTGGCCTGGTCGTTGAGCTCCTGCTGGAACTCCCGCATGCGGCCGAGGAGTTCCTCGTCGTGGGCGGCGAGCATACGGGCCGCGAGCAGGCCCGCGTTGCGCGCCCCGGCGACGGAGACGGTGGCCACGGGCACGCCGGCCGGCATCTGCACGATGGACAGCAGGGAGTCCATGCCGTCGAGGTACTTCAGCGGCACGGGCACGCCGATGACGGGCAGCGGGGTGACCGAGGCGAGCATGCCGGGCAGGTGGGCGGCTCCGCCCGCACCCGCGATGATCACCTTGAGTCCCCGGTCCGCGGCCTGCTCGCCGTACGCGATCATCTCGCGGGGCATGCGGTGCGCGGAGACCACGTCGACCTCGTAGGCGATCTCGAACTCGTCGAGGGCCTTGGCCGCCGCTTCCATGACGGGCCAGTCGGAGTCCGACCCCATGACGATGCCGACAACAGGGCTCATTCGGTGATCGTGCCTCTCAGGTAGCCGGCTGCGTGACGGGCGCGCTCCAGCACGTCGTCCAGGTCGTCGCCGTAGGTGTTGACGTGGCCCACCTTGCGGCCGGGCTTCACGTCCTTGCCGTACATGTGGATCTTCAGCTGGGGGTCGCGGGCCATGCAGTGCAGGTACGCGGAGTACATGTCCGGGTAGTCGCCGCCGAGGACGTTGACCATGACCGTCCACTTCGCGCGCGGGCGGGGGTCGCCGAGCGGGAGGTCGAGGACGGCGCGGACGTGGTTGGCGAACTGCGAGGTGATCGCGCCGTCCTGGCTCCAGTGGCCGGAGTTGTGCGGGCGCATCGCGAGCTCGTTGACGAGGACGCGGCCGTCGCGGGTCTGGAACAGCTCCACCGCGAGGTGGCCGACGACGCCCAGCTCCTTGGCGATGTTCAGCGCCATCTCCTCGGCCTTCAGGGCGAGGGCCTCGTCGAGGTCGGGGGCGGGCGCGACGACCGTGTCGCAGACGCCGTCGACCTGCCGCGACTCCACGACCGGGTAGGCGACGGCCTGCCCGTGCGGGGAGCGGACCACGTTGGCGGCCAGCTCGCGCACGAAGTCGACCTTCTCCTCGGCGAGGACGGCGACACCGGCCTTGAACGGCTCGGCGGCCTCCTCGACGGAGCCGACGACCCACACGCCCTTGCCGTCGTAGCCGCCGCGGACCGTCTTGAGGACGACGGGGAAGCCCTCGCCCTCCGCGGCGAACGCGGCCACGTCCTCGGGGTCGGCGACGATGCGGTGCCGCGGGCACGGCACCCCGATCGCGTCGAGCTTCGCGCGCATCACGCCCTTGTCCTGGGCGTGCACCAGCGCGTCGGGGCCCGGCCGGACGGGGATGCCGTCCGCCTCCAGGGCCCTGAGGTGCTCGGTGGGCACGTGCTCGTGGTCGAAGGTGATCACGTCGCAGCCGCGCGCGAACGCGCGCAGCGTCTCCAGGTCGCGGTAGTCGCCGACGACGACGTCGCCGACGACCTGCGCCGCGGAATCCTGCGGAGTGTCACTGAGGAGCTTGAACCTGATGCCGAGCGGGATGCCCGCCTCGTGTGTCATACGAGCGAGCTGGCCACCGCCGACCATGCCGACTACCGGGAACGTCACGCCCCCAGGGTATCGGCCGAGCCACCGTGGCCGGTTTACGGGCCTCTTCCCGGACGGTTCCGGCCGGTCCACGGCCGCGGTCTCCGTCCGCAGGAAGATCGCGAGGACGGGTGGTTAGCATGGTCTGGTTGACGCCGAACGACGGACGGGGGCCAGCACGACCATGGGACGCGGTTCCTCCGGGCCTCCGGCCACGGCCCCGGCACCGGCCCCGCGCGGCACCGTGCGGGAGCGGATCGACCGGCTGGTCCGCGAGGTCGTGAAGTTCGGTGCGGTCGGCGGAGTGGGTCTGCTGGTCAATCTCCTCGTGTTCAACCTGGTCCGGCAGGTGACGGACCTCCAGGTGGTGCGGGCGAGCGTCATCGCCACCGTCGTGGCGATCATCTTCAACTACGTCGGCTTCCGCTACTTCGCCTACCGGGAGCGCGACAAGTCCCGGCGCACCCGGGAGATGACGCTGTTCCTGCTGTTCAGCGCGGTCGGCCTGGTGATCGAGAACGGCGTGCTGTACACGGCCACGTACGGTTTCGGCTGGGACAGCCCGCTGCAGAGCAACATCTTCAAGTTCTTCGGCATCGGCGTGGCGACCCTGTTCCGCTTCTGGTCGTACCGCACCTGGGTGTTCCGCGCGCTGCCGGTCCGGGAGCCGGTGGCGCGGGGCGGCGCGTCCGCCGACGGCTCCCGTACGACGCAGCGCGTGCCGTAGCCGTATCCGGCCATAGTCGGCCGTGGCCGTCAGCGCACCGTCTGGCGGGGCTCGTCGTCCGGGGACCTCTGCGGTGGCGTGCGGGAGAGGAACAGGCCGAAGACGGCCGGGCTGGCCTGGAGCATCTCCAGCCGGCCGCCGTCCGCCTCCGCCAGGTCGCGGGCGACGGCGAGGCCGATGCCGGTGGAGTTGCGGCCGCTGATCGCCCGTTCGAAGATCCGCGCCCCCAGGTCGGCGGGAATGCCCGGTCCCTCGTCGGTGACCTCGACGACGACCTGGTTGCCGGTGACCCGGGTGCGCAGGGCGACCGTGCCGCCCCCGTGCATCAGCGAGTTCTCGATCAGCGCCGCCAGCACCTGGGCGACCGCGCCCGGCGTGCCCACCGCCCGCAGCTGCCGCTTGCCCGAGGTGACGATCGCGCGGCCCGCGCTGCGGTAGGCGGGGCGCCACTCGGCGAGCTGCTGCTGGATCACCTCGTCGAGGTCGAAGGTGACCGCGGAGCCGGTGCGCGGGTCGCGGGAGTTGGTCAGCAGCCGCTCCACCACGTCCGTCAGCCGCTCCACCTGCGTCAGCGCGATCGTGGCCTCCTCCTTCACCGTGTCCGGGTCGTCGGTGAGGGTGATCTCCTCCAGGCGCATGGACAGCGCGGTGAGGGGGGTGCGCAGCTGGTGGGAGGCGTCGGCGGCGAGGCGCCGCTCGGCGGTCAGCATGCGGGCGATGCGCTCGGCGGAGTGGTCCAGCACGTCCGCGACCCGGTCCAGCTCGGGAACGCCGTAGCGGCGGTGGCGGGGGCGGGGGTCGCCGGAGCCGAGGCGTTCGGCGGTCTCCGCGAGGTCGGTCAGCGGGGAGGCGAGCCGGTTGGCCTGGCGCACCGCCAGCAGCACCGCCGCGACCACCGCGAGCAGCGCCACCAGGACGATGATCAGCAGCGTGCGGCCGACCTCCCGGGTCACCGAGGAGCGCGGCTCCTGGACGGTGACCGTCTCGCCCTCCTCACCGGGTTCCGTGGCGCTGATGACGTCGCCGTCCGGCTCGGTGCCGACCTCGATGGGCGGTTTGCCGGGGATCTTGATGACGGCGTACCGGTCCTCGGTGATCTGGTCGCTGATGATCTCGGCGGTGACCTTGTCCTCGACGAGCAGCCGGCTGTCGACGATGCTGGCCAGCCGGACCGCCTCGGACTCCACCCGCTCCTTGGCGCTCTCGCTGATGGTGCGGGTCTCGACGATCACCAGGGAGACGCCGAAGACGGCGATCACGACGAGCACCACGGCGAGCGTGGACTGGATCAGGCGGCGGCGCATGTCCTCTTACCCAAGACGGAAGACCCCACGGGGTTGCGGCCGGCTCTTCCGGCTCCTCTGGTTCTTCTGGTTCTTCTTCTGACTCTTCTGGCTCTTCTTCTAGCTCTTCTCGAAGCGGAAGCCCACGCCGCGCACGGTCGCGATGTAGCGGGGGTTGGCGGCGTCGTCGCCCAGCTTCTTGCGCAGCCAGGAGATGTGCATGTCGAGGGTCTTGGTGGAGGACCACCAGGTGGTGTCCCAGACCTCGCGCATCAACTGGTCGCGGGTGACGACCCGGCCCGCGTCCCGCACCAGGACCCGCAGCAGGTCGAACTCCTTCGCGGTGAGCTGGAGCTCCTCGTCGCCCATCCAGGCCCGGTGCGACTCGACGTCGATGCGCACCCCGTGGGTGGCGGGCGGCTGCTGGGGGTCGGCGGAACCGCGCCGCAGCAGGGCCCGGACCCGGGCCAGCAGCTCGGCGAGCCGGAACGGCTTGGTGACGTAGTCGTCGGCGCCCGCGTCCAGGCCGACGACCGTGTCCACCTCGTCGGCGCGCGCGGTCAGAATCAGCAGGGGAACCGTGTGCCCCCCGGCGCGGAGCCGGCGGGCGACCTCGAGGCCGTCCATGCCGGGCAGTCCGAGGTCCAGCACCACCAGGTCGACGCCGCCCTGCATGCCGGCTTCGAGCGCGGTGGGTCCGTCCTCGCGCACCTCGACTTCGTATCCCTCCCGGCGCAGGGCGCGGGCCAGCGGCTCCGAGATGGACGCGTCGTCCTCGGCGAGCAGTACACGGGTCATGCAGTGATGGTAATCCCGCCGCCACGGGGCCCGGGGTGTGATCGCGAGCGCTGCCCCTCACCTCTCTCACACCCGTTTCTCACCCGCGGCGGTCACGATTCGCGCCTGCGGGTGTGAGGTGTGAACCTTGAAGAGACCTTCGAATGGGTGATCGCGGTTCCGGTAGAACCTGTGATCCGTGTCTCAAGTCCTTCCATATCCGGCACTGTCCTGCCGTATGGTGAATCAACGCCTGTTGCACCACGGGGACCTTTGGCGCAGTCGACGCCGAGGGTCTCTTCTGTGTGCGGGCCGGCCTGTGCGCCGGCCCCGGAAGGAATGACCTGTGGCCGGGCCCCGTCGCGCGCAGACGCACGGCGGGGCGTGGATCCCGGTGGTCGCCGTCCGCCGTTCCGAGACCTGGAGCGGCCCTCCCCCGGGCGTGGGGCGGACGGTACGGCCCCGCCGGTGCCGGCCGCCCCCCACCGGGCGCGTACACGCTCGCGCGACGCGTCCCGACCAGCAAGGAACGACCATGGCGTCCAGCCTGACGAAGGACTCGGTCACTCCGGGAACCCCCGGCTCCGAGAAGACCTTCTTCGGCCACCCCCGCGGACTGGCCACTCTCTTCATGACCGAGATGTGGGAGCGGTTCTCCTACTACGGCATGAGGGCTCTGCTCCCGCTGTACCTCGTCGCGCCGGGCGGTCTGGGGCTGAGCGCGGGCACCGCGACCGCGATCTACTCGGTGTACCTCTCGCTGGTGTACCTGCTCACGATGCCGGGCGGCTGGTTCGGCGACCGCGTCTGGGGTCCCCGCAAGACCGTCGCCGTCGCCGGCGGCGTCATCATGCTGGGCCACCTGACGCTGGCCCTGCCGTCCTCCGGCACCTTCTACGCGGGGCTCGGCCTGGTCGCCATCGGTTCCGGTCTGCTGAAGGCCAACATCTCCACGATGGTCGGCCAGCTCTACCAGGGCCCGGACGACCCGCGCCGGGACGGCGGCTTCACCGTCTTCTACATGGGCATCAACCTGGGTGCCTTCGCCGCGCCGCTGATCATCGGCACCATCGGCGAGAACGTGAACTGGCACCTGGGCTTCGCGCTCGCCGCGCTGGGCATGGGTCTCGGTGTGGCGCAGTTCCTGATGGGCAGCCGCCACCTGGACGCGCGTTCCGGTGTCGTCCCGAAGCCGCTGTCGGCCGAGGAGAAGTCCGCGACGCTGCGCAAGGCCGCGTTCTGGGCGGGCATCGCCGTCGTCGCGTACGCCGTCATCGGCCTCACCGGCAACTACACCCTGAACTGGGTCCTGGTCCCGCTGACGCTGCTCGGCGTGATCGTCCCGGTGATGGTGATCGTCCGGATCAAGCGCGACAAGGACCTGGACCGCGCCGAGCAGTCGAAGATGTCCGCGTACATCTGGTTCTTCGTCGCCGCCGCGATCTTCTGGATGATCTACGACCAGGGCGGCTCGACCCTGTCGATCTTCGCCGACTCGTCGGCCGAGAACAGCGTCCTCGGCTGGGACTTCCCGGTCTCCTGGTACCAGTCGGTCAACCCGGTCCTGATCATGGCGCTGGCCCCGGTCTTCGCCTGGATCTGGCTGGCGCTGAACCGGCGCGGCAAGGAGCCGAGCACGATCGTGAAGTTCGCGTCCGGTCTGGCGCTGGTCGGCGTGTCCTTCTTCCTCTTCCTGGCCCCGCTGTCGATCGCCGAGGGCGGCCACAAGGCCGCGGCGCTGTGGCTGGTGGCGATCTACTTCACGCAGACCGTCGGTGAGCTGCTGCTCTCCCCGGTCGGCCTGTCGGTCACCACGAAGATGGCGCCCGCGAAGTACGCCTCGCAGATGATGGGCGTCTGGTTCCTGGCCGTCACCGCCGGTGACGCCACGACCGGTCTGCTCTCCCTCGCCGGCGTCGACCTGAACAAGGCGGGCATCGTCGCGATGGAGGCGACCCTCGCGGTGGTCGCCGGTGTCGCGGTGTGGATGTACCGCAACAAGGTCAAGGCCCTCATGGGCGACGTGCGCTGAGCCTTCCCCCACGGCTCGGTACGAAGGGCCCGCATCCGGTGGATGCGGGCCCTTCGGGCGTCCGTGGGAGGGGCGGGGCGTGTACGGCCACTTGCTTCGCTCCGCCCCGCCGCCCCTTCCCGGAGGGGCCGGATATCGGCCTCTCCGGCGTTCGAGGAGCGGGGTCCGGGGCGGAGCACCGGATTCGGGACGGGAAGGGGCGGCGGGGGCGAGGAAACCCCCGGGCCGGAACCGGCGTGGGCCGGTGCCGGACTCCGGCCGCGGCGGCGGCCCGGAGGGGCTACGCGGGTGCCCCGAGTTCCGCCCAGACCGTCTTGCCCGCGACGTCCGGGGCCCGTACGACCCCCCAGTCCAGGCAGAGCCGCTGCACGATGAACATGCCGTGGCCACCGGGGCGGCCCGCCCGGTGCGGGGTGCGCGGGGCCGGCTGGCCCGCGCCCCGGTCGGTGACCTCGATCCGGATCACCTTCTTGTCGCAGGTGATGGCCAGACGGTCCGGCCCCTCGGCGTGCAGGCAGGCGTTGGTGACCAGCTCGGAGACGACGAGCAGGACGTCCTCCGCGGCGGCCCGCCGGTCGGCGGTGGCGGCGGGCAGCCAGCCCCACGCGTACAGCGCCTGGCGGGTGAAGTCACGGGCGAGCGGTACGACGCCGCTCTCGCCGTCGAAGCTCAGCCGGCGGACCTGGCCGCCGTCGCCCGACGGCCCGGAGGACCCCGACGGCCCGGAGGACCCCGGTGACGCGGTGGGCACGGCGACGCCCCGGTCGGACGCGCCCTCCACCGGCGCGCCGCCCCCGGGCGGCGCGGAAGCGCCGCCGGGCTCCGGACCGCGGTCGCCCGGCGAATAGGGCCGGGTGGTGCTCATCAGCGCTTCACCTCACCGTGTCACCAGTTCACGATTCAAAAGTTTCCGTACTCGATCGGTCACGCGCGGACGGCGCGTCCGGTTCCCGACACCCCCGCCACCACCGCGTCCCGCACGTTCAGGGTGTCTCCTGCCCGGGCGGGCCGAGGGGACACCCCCGTATTCGTACGAAAGGGCTCGACGGAGGCGCCCCACCGATGGCGGGGGCGGCGCGAGGGCCCAGCCGGGCCTGCCCGCGCGCGTCACGCGGAATCGTCGGCCAGTGCCGCCTCGAGAGTGTCGTGGACCGCGAACACCGCGTCCGCTCCCGTGATCTCGAAGACGCGCGCGACGACGGGCTGCATCCCCACGAGATGCACCCCGCCCCCGGCCGCCTCGGCCTTCAACCGGGCGCCGAGCAGCACGTTCAGCCCCGTGGAGTCACAGAACTCCAGCCGGGAGCAGTCAATGACAAGCCGCTTGAATCCCTTGGCGAGGCAGTCCTCCAGTGGCTCCCGCAACAGATCGGCGGTGTGGTGATCCAACTCACCCGCCGGAGTCACGACGGCACTGGGGCCCTCTTCCCGCACCTCGACCAGAAGCCGGCCAGACTGTGCGCTGCCGACCGTCCCGCGGTCCATGCCGTCTCTCTCTCCCGACGTCGTGGCTGCCTACTGACGTCCTCGAACATTACGCCTTATGGCCACGCTTCAACAGCCGAACAATCGCACGTAAACAGACATATGTGAACATAACGCACTTGCGATCGGCTCAGGAAAGCGGGTAGGGCTAGTAAGAACACGTAACCGACACGGCCGGCTTTGGAGGCGCCGCACACCGCAGTGCACGTATCGGCTTCGGCAGCCATATGCCGAGAACGATGGAGGACATCATGTCACCCCGGCTCGACGCATCGCGTACCCCGAAAGCGACGTCGACACTCCCTCCGGAACATCTGGATCCCATCGAGCAGGACGACGCGGACGTCGTCCCGGACGACCTACTCGCCGGACTTCCGGAGATCCCCCCGTACGACGAGGTGGGTCCGGTCGACGCGCGGGCTCTGTCCAAGACCCTCTTCGAGCGCCTGGAGTCGCTGGAGGAAGGCACCCACGAGTATTCGTACGTACGCAACACGCTCGTCGAGCTGAACCTCGCCCTGGTCAAGTTCGCGGCCTCCCGCTTCCGTTCGCGCAGCGAGCCGATGGAGGACATCGTCCAGGTCGGCACCATCGGCCTGATCAAGGCGATCGACCGCTTCGAGATGTCGCGCGGCGTGGAGTTCCCCACCTTCGCGATGCCCACCATCATCGGCGAGATCAAGCGCTTCTTCCGCGACACCTCGTGGTCCGTGCGCGTACCGCGCCGGCTGCAGGAGCTCCGGCTCGACCTGGCCAAGGCCGGTGACGAGCTGGCCCAGCAGCTGGACCGGGCGCCGACGGTGGCCGAGTTGGCCGAGCGGCTGGGCATCAGCGACGACGAGGTCGTCGAGGGCATGGCGGCGTCGAACGCCTACACCGCCTCCTCGCTGGACGCCCAGCCGGAGGAGGACGACTCCGAGGGCGCCCTGGCGGACCGGATCGGGTACGAGGACCACGGTCTCGAAGGCATCGAGTACATCGAGTCGTTGAAGCCGCTGATCGCCGAACTGCCGCCGCGGGACCGGAAGATCCTCTCCCTGCGCTTCGTCGCGGGCATGACCCAGTCGGAGATCGGCGAGGAACTGGGCATCTCCCAGATGCACGTCTCCCGCCTGCTGTCCCGGACGCTGGTGAAGCTGCGCAAGGGGCTCACGGTCGAGGAGTGATCCTCACCGGGTGACGCTCGTCCTCCAGGGGGCGGTCCGGAGCCGGGCCGCCCCCTCCGGGGTGCCCGGGGAGCGTCAGGCCGCTCCCGCCCCGCGCACGCCCCGTCGCCACACCTCCGCGACCAGCGGCACACCGGGCCGGTAGGCGAGGTGGACGTGACTCGGCGCGTCGAGGAGGACGAGGTCCGCATACGCGCCCGGGGTCAGGCGTCCGACGTCGGTGCGGCGCAGGGCCGCCGCGCCGCCCGCCGTGGCCGACCAGACCGCCTCGTCCGGCGTCATCCCCATGTCCCGCACCGCGAGCGCGACGCAGAAGGGGACGGAGGACGTGAAGGACGAACCGGGGTTGCAGTCGGTGGACAGCGCGACCGTGACCCCCGCGTCCAGCAGCCGGCGGGCGTCCGGCCACGCGGCGCGGGTGGAGAACTCGGCGCCGGGGAGCAGGGTGGCGACCGTGCGGCTGTTCGCGAGGGCGTCCACGTCGGCGTCGGTGAGGTGGGTGCAGTGGTCGGCGCTGGCCGCGTCGAGCTCGACGGCGAGCCGGACGCCGGGGCCGTACGACAACTGGTTGGCGTGGACGCGCGGGTGCAGGCCCCTCGCCTTTCCGGCGGTGAGGATCGCGCGGGCCTGGTCGCCGTCGAAGGCGCCCTCCTCGCAGAAGACGTCGATCCAGCGGGCGTGCGGCGCGCAGGCGTCCAGCATCTCACCGGTGACCAGGGCGACGTATCCGGCCGGGTCATCGGCGTACTCGGGCGCGACGACGTGGGCGCCGAGGTAGGTGACCTCGTCGGTGTGGCGGGCGGCCAGGCGCAGGGCGCGGGCCTCGTCCTCGACGGTCAGGCCATAGCCGGACTTGGTCTCGAAGGTCGTGGTGCCCTGGCGGAGCGCCTCGTCGAGGAGACGGGTGAGGTTCGCCTCCAGTTCCGCGTCGCCGGCGGCGCGGGTGGCGGCGACGGTGGTGCGGATGCCGCCCGCGCCGTACGGGCGGCCGGACATCCGGGCGTTGAACTCCTCGGTGCGGTCGCCCGCGAAGACCAGGTGGGAGTGGGAGTCGACGAAGCCCGGCAGGACCGTCCGGCCCCCGGCGTCGACCCGGTTGTCAGTGGCGGGTGCTTTGCTTGATTCACCGGTCCACACGACGCGGTCGCCCTCGATGACGACGGCCGCGTCCCGGACCAGGCCGAGGGGAGAGGTGTCACCGAGGGAGGGGTCGTTGGTGACCAGCGTGGCGATGTCGCTGATGACGGTGCTGCTCATGATGGCGTCCTCATGGGTGGTCGTCAGGCGCGCAGTGCTTCGACGGCCCGCGCGAGGGCTCCGGGCACATCGGGTACGAGCGTGTGCGTCCCGTCGCGTACGACGTGCCGGCCCGCGACGACCGTGTGCCGTACGTCCGCTGCCGTCGCGGCGAATACGGCCGTCTCGGCGCCGAGTCCGGGCGGCGGCCCCGCTGTTCTGACCGAGTCGAGGGCGATCGTGACGAGGTCTGCGCGCGCACCGGCCTCGATGCGGCCGGTGTCGTCCCAGCCGAGGGCGGCGTGGCCGTCGACGGTGGCGGCCCGCAGCAGCGCGGCAGCCGTCCAGTGGCCGCGGGTGCGGGTGCGCAGCCGCTCGTCGAGCTCCATCGCGCGTGCCTCTTCGAACAGGTCGATCACGGCGTGGCTGTCGGAGCCGAGACAGAGCGGGGAGCCCTCGTTCTGCAGGGCGGCGGCGGGTCCGATGCCGTCGGCGAGGTCGCGTTCGGTGGTCGGGCACATGCAGGTGCCGGTGCCGCTGCCGCCGATGAGGGCGATGTCCTCGGCGGTGAGGTGGGTGTTGTGGACGCCGGTGGTGCGCGGTCCGAGGACGCCGTGCACGGCCAGGAGCTGCGTCGGGGTGCGGCCGTGAGCCTCCCGGCAGGCGTCGTTCTCGGCGGTCTGCTCGGACAGGTGCACATGGAGCGGGGCCCGCCGCTCCTCGGCCCACCGTGCCACGGTCGCCAACTGCTCCGCCGGTACGGCCCGGACGGAGTGGATCGCCGCCCCGATCCGTGCGTGATCCCGTTCCTTGAGAGCTGAACAGCGTGTGGCCCAGGCGTCCGCGTCGCCGTCGGAGAAGCGGAGCTGGTGGGTGGTGGGCGGCTGTCCGAAGCCGGAGGAGAGATAGGCGGTGTCGAGGAGGGTGATGCGGATCCCGGCTTCGGCGGCGGCCTCGATCAGCGCCTCGCCCATGGCGTTGGGGTCGGCGTAGGGCGTGCCGCCGGGGGCGTGGTGGACGTAGTGGAACTCGCCGACGGTGGTGATGCCGGCCAGCGCCATCTCGGCGTAGGTCGCGCGGGCGAGGGCGTGGTACGTGTCCGGGGTGAGCCGGCCGGCCGTGGCGTACATGACCTCGCGCCAGGTCCAGAAGGTCCCGGACCCCACCTGGACGGTGGAGCGCAGGGCGCGGTGGAAGGCGTGGCTGTGGGCGTCGGCCAGTCCGGGGAGGGTCAGTCCGCGCAGGACCTCGGCACCGGGCGGCGGGGCGGGGGTGTCCGGGCGGACGACGGTGATGCGGCCGTCCGCCCGGACCTCGACGGTCACGCCCGGCTCGACGTGGGTGCCGAGCCAGGCGTGTTCCAGCCAGTAGGTCCGCGGGGTGGCAGTCACGTGCGGGCCAGTCCTTCCAGTACGTCGGCGAGGGCGAGGACCCCGGCCACGCAGTCGTCCTCGGTGGCGGACTCGGCCGGGGAGTGCGAGACGCCGGTGGGGTTGCGCACGAACAGCATGGCGGTCGGGGCGCGTCCGGAGAGGATTCCGGCGTCGTGTCCGGCGCCGGTGCCGAGGACGGGCACCTTGAGGTCCGTGGCGCCGCCCAGGATGCGGGCGAGTTCGTCGCGCAGGGCGTGGTCGAACTCGACGACGGGGGTGAAGGACTCGCGTTCGACGTCGAGGGTGACGCCGTGTTCCCGCGCGTGGGCGCGGGCGGCCTCCCGTACGGCCTCGACCACGGTGTCCAGGCTCTCCTGGTCGGCGGCGCGGGAGTCGAGCCAGCCGCGCACCAGGGAGGGGATGGCGTTGACGCCGTTCGGCTCGACGGCGATCTTGCCGAAGGTGGCCACGGCACCGGCGAGTTCCGCCTCCCGGCGGGCGGCGAGGACGGTTTCCGCGTACGGCAGCACGGGGTCGCGCCGGTCGGCGAGCCGGGTGGTGCCGGCGTGGTTGGCCTCGCCCCGGAAGTCGAACCGCCAGCGGCCGTGCGGCCAGATGGCGGACGCGATGCCGATGCGGTCGCCGGACAGGTCGAGGGCGCGCCCCTGTTCGACGTGGAGCTCCACGAAGGCACCGATGCGGGCGAGCCGTTCGGGGTCGGCGCCGAGGGCGTCGGGGTCGTGTCCGGCGGCCTCCATGGCCCGTGGGAGCGTGATGCCGTCCGCGTCGGTGAGCCGGTGGGCCTGCTCGACGGTGAGCACGCCCGCGGTGAGCCGGGAGCCGACACAGGCGAGCCCGAACCGCGCCCCCTCCTCGTCGCCGAAGTTGACGATGCCGAGGGGCTTGGTGAACCGCGTTCCCCTACGGCGCAGTTCGTCGAGGGCGGCGAAGGCGGACACGACCCCGAGGGGCCCGTCGAAGGCCCCACCGTCGGGTACGGAGTCCAGGTGCGACCCGGTGACGACGGCGTCCCCGTCGGCCGGGTCCCCGAGCCAGGCCCACTGGTTCCCGTTCCGGTCGACCTCGTAGGCCAGCCCGCGGCTGCGCGCCTGCGCCTCGAACCAGTCCCGGCAGTCGGCGTCGGCCCCACTCCAGGCGAACCGCCGGTAGCCCCCGGAAGCGGCATGGCGCCCGATGGGCCACAGCTGAGCCCACATCTCATGAAAGGAAACCCCACCGAACCCCGAACCAGCCCCAGCCCACACACCGCCGACCCGCCCAGGCCGCTCAGGCTGTGGGCAGTCGTTCCGCAGGGCGGAACGGGTGGGCACAGCCGGACCCGCGGGCGGCGACGACGCGCCCGCCCCCACCGAGGAGTCGCCGCCGCTCACGCCGGGTCACCCTCACGCATCGGCACGCGCACGCCCCGCTCGTCGGCCACCGACTCCGCGATGTCGTACCCGGCGTCCACGTGCCGGATGACGCCCATGCCGGGGTCGTTGGTCAGCACCCGCCGGATCTTCTCTCCCGCCAGCGCGGTCCCGTCGGCGACCGTCACCTGCCCCGCGTGGATCGACCGCCCCATCCCCACACCCCCACCGTGGTGGAGGGACACCCACGACGCCCCCGAAGCCACGTTCACCATCGCGTTCAGCAGCGGCCAGTCGGCGATGGCGTCGGACCCGTCCAGCATCGCCTCGGTCTCCCGGTAGGGAGAAGCCACCGAACCGCAGTCGAGATGGTCCCGCCCGATCACGATCGGGGCGGCCAGCTCCCCGCTCGCGACCATGTCGTTGAAGCGCTCGCCGGCCCTGTCCCGCTCCCCGTACCCCAGCCAGCAGATACGCGCGGGCAGCCCCTGGAAGCGCACCCGCTCCCCCGCCATCCTGATCCACCGGGCCAGGGACTCGTTCTCCGGGAAGAGGTCGAGGACCGCCTTGTCGGTCCTGGCGATGTCGGCGGGGTCACCCGACAGCGCGGCCCACCGGAAGGGTCCCTTGCCCTCGCAGAACAGCGGCCGGATGTACGCCGGGACGAACCCCGGGAAGGCGAACGCGCGGTCGTACCCGGCGAGCCGCGCCTCGCCGCGGAGGGAGTTGCCGTAGTCGAACACCTCGGCGCCGGCGTCCTGGAAGCCGACCATCGCCTCGACGTGCCGGGCCATGGACTCGCGGGCCCGGGTGGTGAAACCGGCCGGGTCCTTCGCGGCGGCGTCCGCCATGTCCTCGAAGGCGACGCCCACCGGCAGGTACGCCAGCGGGTCGTGGGCGGAGGTCTGGTCGGTGACGATGTCGACGGGCGCGCCCATGGCGAGCAGCCGCGGCACCAGCTCGGCGGCGTTGCCGAGGACTCCGACGGAAAGGGGGCGGCGGGCGTCGCGGGCCTCGACGGCCAGCCGCAGGGCGTGGTCGAGCGAGTCCGCCTTCACGTCCAGGTACCGGTGCTCGATGCGGCGTTCGATCGCACGGGGGTCGCAGTCGACACAGATCACGACGCCGTCGTTCATGGTGACGGCCAGCGGCTGGGCGCCGCCCATCCCGCCGAGTCCGGCGGTGAGCGTGATGGTCCCGGCGAGGGTGCCGCCGAACCTCTTCGCGGCGACGGCGGCGAAGGTCTCGTAGGTGCCCTGGAGGATGCCCTGGGTGCCGATGTAGATCCAGGAACCGGCGGTCATCTGCCCGTACATGGTCAGGCCGAGGGCCTCCAGGCGGCGGAACTCCTCCCAGGTGGCCCAGTCGCCGACGAGGTTGGAGTTGGCGATCAGGACCCGCGGTGCCCACTCGTGGGTCTGCATGACGCCGACCGGGCGGCCGGACTGGACGAGCATCGTCTCGTCCTGCTTGAGGGTCCTCAGCGTGCGGACCATGGCGTCGAAGGAGCGCCAGTCGCGGGCCGCCTTCCCCGTGCCGCCGTAGACGACGAGCTTGTCGGGGTGCTCGGCGACCTCCGGGTCGAGGTTGTTCTGCAGCATCCGCAGGGCGGCTTCCTGCTGCCAGCCCAGGGCGCTCGGTTCGGTGCCGCGCGGTGCTCGGACAGTGCGGGGTCCGGACATGGTCTGCCTCCTGTGCTGCCGTACTGCGGACGATCGCTACAGATATTCACATGTTCATGCCCTGAATAGAACTAGTCAAGACGGGGACGGGGCGGCGCGGCCGGGCGGGGGATGTTCGGCTGGAGGCATGCGCTCGGACACGGGGAACGCGGACGGGACGGAGGACGTGGTGGCCCACGACGACGGCCGGACGGACGAGGTGGACGCGTACGCCGAGGAACGGGCGGACGAGGTGGACGCGTACGCCGAGGAACGGGCGGCCCGGCGGGACGCCGCGGTGCGGGCCGCCGTGGAGCAGGGGCTGCTCGACGCCGGCACCCCCTTGGTGGCCCTGCTCGACGTGACCGGCGTCCGGAAGTCGGCGGCCGGGCTGCGGGCGGCGTTCGAGGCGGTGACGGCGCCCGGCACGCCCGCGCGGGAGCACGACACGAACCGCCCCCAGGGGCGCGGGGCGTATGGGGTGGGCGGCCCTGATGAGGCTTGCCCATGGGAACCGCCCCCAGGGCGCGGAGCGTATCCGCGTGCGGCTCCGCCGCGCGGGCGCGGCCGGCTCCCGGCGCGCCCGCGCGGGACCACCGTGCTCAGGCCGGCACGGCGACCCTGCGGCGGGAGCCGCCCGGCGCCGCGTCACCCGCCGCGACACCGGTCGTCCGGTACCCCTTGACCGCCTTGCCCGCAGGCCGCCCCGCTCCCGAGCCGAGCCAGTCGACGCGTACCCACAGCAGGACCTCGTCGGCCCGCTCCAGGCGCCCGATCCAGGCCGCCTTCAGCCACAGGCCCGCGCCGCACCCGGCGAGCAGCAGACCACCGGCCGCGGGTACCGCGAACGCCGTGCCCAGCGCGGCGAGGAAGGCGAGCAGCAGCCACCAGCGGTGCCCGCGACGCCAGTTGCGGACGGTCACCGCCCGGTCCTGGAGCACGTCGTGCCGACCCGCCCGGGCCGCCGACCGGGCCAGTGCGCGGTACCGTCCCCGCCGCCCGTACGCCACGACGGCCGCCGCCACGAGGAACAGCGCGGCACCCGCCAGTACCCCGATCCGGCGCCCGGTCAGTCCCGGCACCAGTGCCCCGGCGCCCGCCGCGACGACTCCCAGCCACCACAGTGGCGCGGCCCCCGCCCGTACGACGACCGCCACCCGGGCCAGCCCTTGTCCTCCACGTGTCATGTCCGGCCTCCCGTCTCTCACTCCAGTGGGAGACGGGAGGGTAGCGGAACAAGGTGAGACGAGTCTGAGAACACGGGCGGGTACCGCCACCGCCGTCGCGCGGGCCGTCAGTCCACGAACAGCCCGCGCGCCGCCGCCTTCGCGTCGAACTCCTCCAGCCGTGCCTGCGCGTCGGGCAGGTCGTCGCACATCGCCTCCAGCAGCACCCGACCCAGCAGCATCGGCGCGCACGCCGTGTCGAAGGCCAGCCCGGTGCCGACGGCGGCGGGCAGCAGCAGGTCGGACACCTTGGCGACCGGCGCGAACGGGGAGTCGGCGACGGTGACCACGGTCAGCCCCGCCTCCTTGGCACGGTCGAGGGCGTCGACGACCTCGCGGGGGTGCCGGGGCAGCGCGAAGCACAGCAGGGCGCTCGCCCCGGCCCGCGCGGCGGCGTCGATCCGGTCGTGGAGCATCGTGCCGCCCTCGTTGAGCAGCCGGACGTCCGTGTGGACCTTGGCGGCGAAGTAGGCGAACCCGTGCGCCTGGGCCGCCGCGGCCCGCAGTCCCAGCACGGGCAGCGGCCGGCTTCCGGCCAGCACCCGGCCCGCCCGCCGCACCGGTCCGGGGTCGGCCAGCACCTCCGCCAGGTGCCGCAGGTTCTCGATCTCGGCCTCGACGGCCTGCTGGTACGCGTTGTACGAGCCGGATTCCGGTGCCGGTTCGGCGGGGGCGACCTCGCGCAGGTGCCGCCGCAGGGCGGGGTAGCCGTCGAAGCCGAGGGCGACGGCGAACCGGGTCACGGACGGCTGGCTGACCCCGGCCAGTTCGGCCAGCTCCACGCTGGACAGGAACGGCACCTCGGCGGCGCGCCGCACCATGCTGTGCGCGATGCGCCGCTGGGTCGGCGTCAGCCGGTGCCCCTCGAAGAGCGCCTGGAGGCGCGCGGCGGGGCTCTCGGTGCCGCTCATGACCTGACTCTCCCTCGACCCCTCGACCTATTCACCCGTCGAAATCCCTGCATACCGTTATACAGGGGCTCGTGGGGCCGCGCCGCCCGCGCGTCGTGAGAGGCGGGGATCGCACTCTGTGTCCGTTCCGGCGACAGATCCGGAACTCGACGATTTTGTTACGAAGTCGCCACGTCCCGAACCGGCCGGATAGCGTAACTCATCGAACAGTAGAGCGCCTTGAGACGGAGGCGACCCATGTGGCACCCGACGGAGGACTGGTACAGGCGTGGACGCGCGAAGTCGTGGGCAGGCGGACGGGACCGATCCCGCCGACCAGTGGGTGCTCAACCCGGAGACCGGTGAATACGAACTGCGGCTGAACGATTCAGCGGAGCAGCCGAGAACGCCCCGCCCCCGCAGTGCCCCCCGCACCGGTCCCGCCCCCACCGCCCCCACCGCGCCCGCCCGCGTCCCCGGCCAGCGCGGTCGCCGCGCCGCGCCCGCCGCGGAGGACACGCCCGGCCCCGGCAGCCGCAAGCGCAAGCAGAGGAGGAGCGGCAGGAAGAAGACGCTGATGTGGACGGGGGGCGTCCTCGGCCTGGTCCTCGTGGGCGGTTCGGCGTTCGCGTACTACTGGTACGACCGCCTCTACGGCAACATCGACACCGTCGACATCGGTGACGTGGGCAGTGACGAGGCCGTGGCGGACGGGCCGGTCAACCTCCTGATCATCGGCAACGACGTCCGCACCGGCGAGGGCAACGAGGCCTACGGCAACCGGACCAACGTCACCGGCCACGCCGACACCACGCTCCTCTTCCACGTGTCCGAGGACCGCACCAACGCGACCGTGATGAGCATCCCCCGCGACCTGATGATCGACATCCCGGACTGCGAGTCCAAGCAGTCCGACGGTTCCGTCAAGAAGATCCCCGGTTCGACGGTCCCCACCAAGTTCAACGAGTCCTACGGTGTCGACGGCCGAGATCCGGGCTGCACCATGCTCACCGTCGAGGAGATCACCGGCCTCGAGCTCGACCACTTCATGATGTTCGACTTCAACGCGGTCAAGACGCTGTCCACCGCGGTCGGCGGCGTCAAGGTGTGCCTGGACAAGCCCATCAAGGACCTGGACGGCGGCTCCGGACTCGATCTGCCGGCCGGGGAGAGCACCATCCAGGGCGAGGACGCGCTCTCCTTCCTCCGCAACCGGCACGGTCTGAAGAACGAGAGCGACCTGGACCGGATCGAGATGCAGCAGAAGTTCGTCGCGTCGATGCTCCGGCAGCTCAAGGAGGACACGCTGGACAGCCCGTCGAAGATGCTCGACGTCGCCGACGCGGCCACCAAGTCCCTCACCGTGGACAAGGGCATAGGCAGCCCCAGCAAGCTGCTCGCCCTCGCCAAGGAACTCGGCAAGATCGATCTGAAGAACATCACCATGATGACCATGCCGGTGAAGGACAACCCGGACGAGCCCACGCCCGTCACCGTCGTGCCGGATCCGGACAAGGCCCCGAAGGTCTTCAGCATGCTGCAGAGCGACGTCTCCTTCACCGAGGTGAAGAAGAAGGAGAAGGACGCCAAGAACAAGCAGGCCAAGCTGCTGGAGGGCACGCGGGCGGAGGCGTCCGAGATCCGCGTCGACGTCCTCAACGGCGGCGGCCCGGCCGGCGCCGCGCAGGACACCCTGAACTGGCTGCAGACCAGCCAGGGCGTGGCCGGATCCTCCAACAAGGGCAACGCCCCGGCCGACGTCGACAAGACCCGGCTGGAGTACGCCCCGAACCAGGCCGACCAGGCCCGCAAGCTCGCCGACCTGATGGGCCTGCCCGCCTCGGCCATGAAGCCCGGCACGACGGACGCCGACGCGACGACCTCGATGACGCTCACCCTCGGCCCAGACTTCACGAAGGCCGGCGTCTCCATCGCCCCGCCGAAGAAGGTCGACGTCGAGCAGTCCCGGGCCGACGAGAAGATGTGCGAGAAGTAGCGGCGCGGCGAACCCGAGACCGAGTGGGGGGTTACCCCCAGTGCCACCGGACTTCCGCCTCCCTACCGTGGGACGCATGACCGGAATGGACGCGCGGGACACCGAGCTGAAGAAGGAACTCCACGCCTCCCTGCAGGCCCGCAGGGAGCTGGGCGAGGAGTACGAGTCCGCGCTGGTCGACTCGTTCCTGGAGAAGGTCGACCAGCGTATCGACGGTGAGGTGGAACGCCGGATGCGCCGGCGGTCCGCCGAGCGGCAGATGACGGCGGCCCGGGACTCGCGGTCGCCGAGGGCCACGGACACCTGGGGCGAGCGCTTCGGCTTCGGGATCGTCTCGCTGGTCCTGGCGGTGCCGCTGTCCGCCATCGGCGGGAGCCTGGGCCATCTGCCCGGTCTGGTGGCCGCCTGGCTGGGCATCGTCGGCGTCAACGTCGTCCAGGCCGCCCGGACCAATCCGGGCCTGTTCGGCCGCCGCAGGGCCTCCCGCGACGACGACTGGGCGGACTGAGACCGTCTGCGCGGGGACCGCCGCACCCCCGTCGCCGGGGGGCGGGACGACGGCGGTCCCCGCGGGGGACGCGCACCCGTTGAGGCAGGCTGCGCGTCCGAGGCGTCCGTGGAGGTCCGGGAGCCGCTCCGGAGGTCCTTCGACGCCGTTCGGTCGCCGGCCGGAACGGGGAGCCGCTCCCGTTCCGCCGACACCCACCAATCTGCCGGACCCGTGTTAAGCGAGTGCTGCGCGGACGTGACACGCTCGTACCACTTCCGCGAAGTCCACGAAGATCATCATCGCGTCGGCACCCCGCCGTTCACGGCGGGTCCACCGTCACTTCACCCGACGGACCGTCACTTCACCCGACGGGCTGTCACTTCGTCCGACGGTCCGTCACTTCCCCGTCTTGGCGAGGAAGGACAGCAGGTCCTGGCGGCTGACCACACCGGTCGGCTTGCCCTCGACGAGGACGATCGCCGCGTCCGCCTCGCCGAGCACGGCCATCAGGTCCGCGACGGGTTCGCCGGAGCCGACCTGCGGCAGCGGCGCGGACATGTGCTTCTCCAGCGGGTCGTCCAGCGAGGCGCTCTTGCTGAACAGCGCGTCCAGCAGCTCCCGCTCCACCACCGAGCCGACGACCTCGGCGGCCATCACGTCCGGGTGGCCGGCGCCCGGCTTGACCACCGGCATCTGCGAGACGCCGTACTCGCGCAGCACCTCGATGGCCTGGCCGATCGTCTCGTCGGGGTGCATGTGGACGAGGGAGGGGATGTGGCCGCCCTCCTTGTCGTTCAGGACGTCGGCGACGCGGGCGCTGGGACCGGCGTCCTCCAGGAAGCCGTAGTCGGCCATCCACTCGTCGTTGAAGATCTTGCTGAGGTAGCCGCGGCCGCTGTCCGGCAGCAGGACGACGACCACGTCGTCCTCGCCGAGCCGCGAGGCCACCTCGAGCGCCGCCACGACCGCCATGCCGCAGGAGCCGCCGACCAGCAGGCCCTCCTCCTTGGCCAGGCGCCGGGTCATCTGGAAGGAGTCCTTGTCGGAGACGGCGACGATCTCGTCCGCGACGTCACGGTCGTACGCGGTCGGCCAGAAGTCCTCGCCGACGCCCTCCACCAGGTACGGCCGCCCGGAGCCGCCGGAGTACACCGAGCCCTCGGGGTCGGCGCCGATCACCTTCACCCGGCCCTCGCTGGCCTCCTTCAGGTAGCGCCCGGTCCCGGAGATGGTGCCGCCGGTGCCGACGCCGGCCACGAAGTGGGTGATCTTCCCTTCCGTCTGCTCCCACAGCTCCGGGCCGGTGGAGTGGTAGTGGGAGAGCGGGTTGTGGGGGTTGGAGTACTGGTCCGGCTTCCAGGCCCCCGGCGTCTCGCGGACCAGCCGGTCGGAGACGTTGTAGTAGGAGTCGGGATGCTCGGGCGCCACGGCGGTCGGGCAGACGACGACCTCGGCGCCGTAGGCCCGCAGCACGTTGATCTTGTCCGTGGACACCTTGTCCGGGCAGACGAAGATGCACTTGTAGCCCTTCTGCTGGGCCACGATGGCGAGCCCGACCCCGGTGTTGCCGCTGGTCGGCTCGACGATGGTGCCGCCGGGCTCGAGCTCCCCACTCCGCTCCGCCGCCTCGATCATGCGCAGGGCGATGCGGTCCTTCACGGAGCCGCCCGGGTTGAAGTACTCCACCTTGGCCAGGACGGTGGCCCTGATGCCCTTGGTCACGCTGTTGAGCCGCACCAGCGGGGTGTTGCCGACGAGGCTGATCATCGAGTCGTGGAATTGCACCGTTGTCTCCGGATGCTGCAAAAGGTGTGGTCGTAGTGGTGATGCCAGCCTAGGCCCTCGCCGGTCCGAACCCGGCCGGGTCGTTCACCCGGCGTGAGGATTGGACCACGGTCCGTACGGGGCAAGCACTGGGTGTACGGGGTTCGAGGAGGTGGCGGCGAGGCATGACGGGCTTGTCGAGGGCGAGGGTGGCCCGGCGGATCGCGGCCGGCGCGGCGTACGGCGGCGGGGGAATCGGTCTGGCCGGGGCGGCCACCGTGGGACTCCTGATGGCCGAGGCCCAGCTGGCGCGGCGCCGCGTGGGCAACGGTACGACTCCTCACGTGCCGAACGCGGACGGGCTGTACGGGGCGGCGTACACGGTGCCGGGCGAACCGGCGCTGCGGCTGACGATGCTGGGCGACTCCACGGCGGCCGGGCAGGGCGTGCGCCGGGCCGGGCAGACGCCGGGCGCGCTGCTGGCGTCGGGCGTCGCGGCGCTCGCGGAACGTCCGGTGGGGCTGAGCACGGTCGCGGTGCCCGGGGCCTGTTCCGACGACCTGGACCGGCAGGTGACGCGGGCGCTGGCGGATCCGTCCCGGGTGCCGGACGTCTGCGTGATCATGGTCGGCGCCAATGACGTCACCCACCGCATGCCGCCCACCCAGTCCGTGCGCCACCTGTCCTCGGCGGTACGACGACTGCGGACGGCCGGTGCGGAGGTGGTCGTCGGCACCTGCCCCGACCTCGGCACGATCGAGCCGGTGTGGCAGCCGCTGCGCTGGCTGGCCCGCCGGGCCTCGCGGCAACTGGCGGCGGCGCAGACGATCGGGGCCGTCGAGCAGGGCGGGCGCACGGTGTCGCTGGGCGATCTGCTGGGGCCCGAGTTCGCGGCGAACCCGCGCGAGCTGTTCGGGCCGGACAGCTACCACCCCTCGGCGGAGGGGTACGCCACCGCCGCGATGGCGGTGCTGCCGACGGTGTGCGCGGCGCTGGGGCTGTGGCCGGCGGAGGAGGAACGTCCGGACGCCGCCCGCCGCGAGGGGTTCCTGCCGGTGGCCCGGGCGGCGGCGGAGGCGGCGTCGGAGGCGGGCACGGAGGTCACCGCGGCGATGCCGGCGGGCACGCGGGGGCCTTGGGCCCTCATGAAACGCCGTCGGCGCCGCAGGGTCACGGAGGCGGAGCCGGAACCTTCGACCCAGCCGTCGTGACACCGGGCGCCTGCGGCGGGCATTCGTGCCGCACCCCCGCAGCTGCGGGCAGTCGTGCCGCTGGGGCGGCACGGGTGGGCGCAGCGGCACCCGGCAAGCGCCGGCGAGCGAACCCACTCCCGGCCCGCACCAGTCACGGTGCCGGTGCGGAACGGGGGGAGTCGCGCAGCTCGGCGCCAACGGGGTGCCGTCGCGCCCACCCTCCCCCACTCTCGGCTTCGCTCGAGCGGGGGGACCCCCATCGCCCTGCGGCACGACTGCCCGCGGCGAGCGGAGCGCACGGCACGGATGCCCGCGGCGAGCGGGGCGTGCGACGCGGCTGCCCGCGAGGAGCGGGGTGTGCGACGTGGTTGGCTATGGGCACGCCGCACACCCAAGCAAGCGCTTAGACAGTTGCGGTCCATGTCACATCGCGTCAGTCGTGACCCCGCCCATACGTCCGGGTAACTTCCCAAGAAGTCCCGCACCAACCGACTGGTATGCCCTCCCGCCGCCCCTCACCTCTGGAGCCGTGATGCCCGAAGCCGTGATCGTCTCTGCCGCCCGCTCCCCCATCGGCCGCGCCTTCAAGGGCTCCCTGAAGGACCTGCGCCCGGACGACCTGACCGCCACGATCGTCCAGGCCGCCCTCGCCAAGGTCCCCGAGCTGGACCCGAAGGACATCGACGACCTGATGCTCGGCTGCGGCCTCCCCGGCGGCGAGCAGGGCAACAACCTCGGCCGCGTGGTCGCCGTGCAGATGGGGATGGACCACCTCCCCGGCTGCACCATCACCCGCTACTGCTCGTCCTCGCTGCAGACCTCCCGCATGGCCCTGCACGCCATCAAGGCCGGCGAGGGCGACGTGTTCATCTCGGCCGGCGTCGAGACCGTCTCCCGCTTCGCCAAGGGCAACTCCGACAGCCTCCCGGACACCCACAACCCGCTGTTCGCCGAGGCCGAGGCCCGGACCGCCGCCGTCGCCGAGTCGGAGGGCTCCAGCTGGCACGACCCGCGCGAGGACGGCCTGGTGCCCGACCCGTACATCGCGATGGGCCAGACCGCGGAGAACCTGGCCCGGCTCAAGGGCGTCACCCGCCAGGACATGGACGAGTTCGGCGTCCGCTCGCAGAACCTCGCCGAGGAGGCCATCAAGAACGGCTTCTGGGAGCGCGAGATCACCCCGGTGACGCTCCCCGACGGCACGGTCGTGAGCAAGGACGACGGCCCCCGCGCCGGCGTCACCATGGAGGGCGTCGCGGGCCTGAAGCCGGTCTTCCGCCCCGACGGCCTGGTCACCGCCGGCAACTGCTGCCCGCTCAACGACGGCGCCGCCGCGCTCGTCATCATGAGCGACACCAAGGCCCGCGAGCTCGGCCTCACCCCGCTCGCCCGGATCGTCTCCACCGGCGTCTCCGGCCTCTCCCCCGAGATCATGGGCCTCGGCCCGGTCGAGGCGAGCAAGCAGGCGCTGGGCCGCGCCGGCCTCACCATCGACGACATCGACCTGGTCGAGATCAACGAGGCGTTCGCCGCCCAGGTGATCCCCTCCTACCGCGACCTCGGCATCCCGCTGGAGAAGCTGAACGTCAACGGCGGCGCCATCGCCGTCGGTCACCCCTTCGGCATGACCGGCGCCCGCATCACCGGCACGCTGATCAACTCCCTCCAGTTCCACGACAAGCAGTTCGGCCTGGAGACGATGTGCGTCGGCGGCGGCCAGGGCATGGCGATGGTCATCGAGCGCCTCAGCTGAACCCCGCACCACGGGCGCACCGTAGCCGTCGCGGTACGGTCGGTGAGGCCAGGGCCAGGGCCACCGGGAGCTCCGGGGGCCCGGATCGTTTCGTGATCCAATCTCCCCCAGGATGTGACCTATCTCCCTCGCAGGAGGGATTCGCGCAGGTCAGGACCGGACCCCTTTCGGGCTCACCCTCAAAGACCTGTCCGTTTCGTGACGTTACGCACTGACAGACGGTTAGTCCGCCCTTCAAGCTGATGTAGGAAGTCGGGGGTCGACTTTGAACCGGGAGTACGTCAGTGAGCGCCATGCCGATCGCCCTGCTGATCACCACGGCCGCCACCGGCGCCGTGGGCGTCGCCGTCCTGCGCAGCATCATGGTGCTGCGCCGACAGGTCGCGGCCCTGCACACCGCGCTGGCCGAGAACGGCGCCGCGGCCGCGCGCGCGCACGTTCCTCCCGCCCGCACGGCCGGCACCGACGAGATACGCGCCGCCGTGGCGGAGGCGCTCGCCGAGGAGCGGGAGCGCGAGCTCGCCGAGGCACGGGCCTTCTGGGCCGCCCAGGAGGCGCGTGACACGTCCGACGCGCCGTCCCTGCTGGGTCTGGCCGACAGTGAGCTGTTCCTGCCCCGGCAGGCCGATTTCGCGGGTCTGGAGCCGGTGGGCGAGCCGGGCGCGGAGGCCGAGGAGTACTCCGGGGACTCCCCGGAGCTGGCCGCGGCCCGCCGCCGTCACCCCTCGCACCCGGACTTCGTGCCGAACCCCTCGCCGGGCGTGAACGACCACGAGCGCACGGTGGCCGCCCTGGAGGAGCTGGCCGCCGACCGGACCGAGCTGACCGACGTCCGTCCGGGACCGCTGGGCACCCTCGACGTCTACGTCTTCGCCGACGGGACGACGCTGTGCATGACGCCGGGCCACCGCGAGACCGCGGAGCGCCTGGCAGCGGCCCTGCGCGCGGGCGAGACCCCGTTCCTGCTGGGCGGTTCCGGCATCTCGGGGGCGTACACGCTGACGTTCTCCTGCGGTGAGGAGAACATCTACATCCTGGCGGACCGCGTCATCGCGTCCCTCTGACTCCGGGCCGGCTCCGGCCGGCTCCGGGCCGGCTAGACCCCGGCGCGCTCGCGCGCCTCCTCCACCAGTCGTACGGCCTCCCGTACCTCGTCCTCGTTCTTCAGTACGAGCGCCAGGTCGTGGCCGGCGACGGTGATCTGGTCGGCGGCGGCGAACATGCCCGCGTCGGGCATCTCGCGCGGCTCGGTGCCCGGCTCCTCGACGAGCTGGGTGCGCCGCGCCAACTCCCTGGCCAGGGCGAGCGCCTCGGCGGCCCCGCCCCGCTGCAGCCTGCTCTGCGGCGCGGCCCGCAGGCGGTCGGCGAAATGATCCACGGCACGGGTGAAGGGCGTCGTATCAACCACGCGGCGAGCGTACGCGGCGCGGCGGGACTGTTGCCAACGGGCGAACGCTCAGGCACGGTGACCTGAAGGACCGGCTCACACCCCATGCGTCCGGAGGCGCCGATGTCCCAAGTCTTCTCCGCCGAGACCCACCGCAACATGCTCGCCCGCATCCCCCACTGCACCGGTCGTGAGATCTCCGACTGGCTGCGCACCGTCGAGGAGGGCCCGTCGCTCTTCCGCTTCGAGGAGAAGGTCAGCTGGCTCCGGCACGAGTACGACCTGGCGTACGGCCACGCCAAGGCGATCGTCCACGAGTACGACCTGAGGAGGGCCGCGCGCAAACTGCTCTGACGCGCGCCGGTACGGCGAAGGGCCCCGGGTGGGAACCCGGGGCCCTTCGCCGTACGAGCGGTGAGCGTCGTCAGTCGCTGCTGTTGAGGATCGAGATGAGCCGCAGGAACTCCATGTAGATCCACACCAGCGTCAGCGTGAGGCCGAAGGCGGCGAGCCAGGCCTCCTCGCGCGGGGCACCGTAGGCGATGCCGTCCTCGACCTGCTTGAAGTCCAGGGCGAGGAAGCAGGCACCGAGGATGATGCCGATGACGCCGAAGACGACGCCGAGCGCGCCGCTGCGGAAGCCGAGGCCGTCACCGCCGCCGAAGACCGCGAACAGCAGGTTCACGGCCATCAGCAGGATGAAGCCGAGCGCGGCCGCCATCACGAAGCCGTAGAAGCGGCGGTTGACGCGGATCCAGCCGGCCTTGTAGGCCACCAGCACACCGGCGAAGACCGCCATGGTGCCGATCACGGCCTGCATGGCCGCGCCGTCGGCGATGCGGTTGTCGACGATGTTGGAGATGACGCCGAGGAAGACACCCTCGAACGCGGCGTACGTCAGGATCAGCGCGGGCGTGGGCTTGCGCTTGAAGGACTGCACCAGCGCCAGGACCATGCCGATCAGCGCGGCGCCGATGCCGATGCCGTAGGACCGGTTGATGTTGGCGTCGTCGACCGGCAGCAGCGCCCAGGAGAGCGCCGCGGTGACGATGAGCACGCCGAGCGTGGTGCCCGTGCGCATGACGACGTCGTCGATGGTCATCCGGCCAGTGGTGGCCGGCGCCTGCGGCGGCGCGCCGTACTGCAGGTCCTGCTGCGCGTAGGGGTTCTGGGCGTACGGGTTGCCCGTCGGCTGCGCGTACGGGTTGGCCTGCGTGGCGACAGCGGGGCCCCCGGCCTGCGGCGCGGTGTTGAAGCCCGCGTAGCCGTTGTCGCGGCCGAACCCCCGTCGCGAGAAGACCGGGTTACTGCTCCTCATTTCACTCCTCCATGGCCACACGACGCGGCCTTGGCTCAAGAGTAATAGGTAGGCAAAGGAATGACCCTAGTGCTCAAGAAGGATCTTTCCCTCGTTGTGCTGCGCAACACGCTACGCGGCCGGGTGATTCCCTTCACTGGGCGGCACCGAACCATGACCGACCCGGTACCTCCCCGGAACCGGCAGGAGATCATCCGTTCATCTCCCCGCCGGCCGGCGACGGCACGGCGGCCCCGGCGACCGCCACCCGTGGCGGGGGAGCAGGCGTGCTCAGGTGCCGCGGGCGGCAGAGGAGGATCAGGCGGTGGCGGAGACCGAGAACTTCTCGCTCAGGACCCGTTCGATCGGGAGGCCCGCCTCCTGAGCGACCTTCTCCACCGCCTCGATCATGCCCGGAGGACCGCACACGTAGAGGTCGGGCAGTTCCCCGTGCTGTTTCCGGAGGGCTTCCAGGTCCTCCGCGAGGGCGGCCACGGGGCTGCCGGCGCGGACGTCCGCACGCTCGCAGGGCCGGCTCACGCACAGCTGTACCGAGAAGTCCGGCAGTTCTCCGCCGATCTCGGCCAGGACGTCCTCGCCGAAGATGTCGGCTTCGCCGCCCACCCCCAGATATAACCGCAGCGGGTGCGGCTCCTGGAACTCGGCCATGCGGCGGGCCATGGAGAACAGGGGCGAGACCCCCGTGCCGCCCGCGACGAACCAGCGGGGCCGCGGCCCCGTCTCGACGAGGCCGAAGGCCCCCTGGGGGCCGTGCACGGTCAGTGTGTCCCCGGTCTTCGCCGTGCGGTCCAGCCAGGTGGAGAAGTGACCCCCCTCACGCAGCCGGATGTAGAACTCCAGTTCGCCGTCCCAGTTGGGGGTGTTGGAGTAGGAGTAAGCACGGGTCTCCTCCTCCCCCGGGATCCGCAGCTGGGCGAACTGGCCCGGTTCGAACTCTGCGGTCCCGCCGTCCTCGGCGTCGACGTCCAGCCGGAGCAGGAGACGTACGACGTCGTGCGTGCACCGGTCGACGGCGGCCACGGTGGCGGAGTGCACGGAGATGGCCCCGGTCAGCACACGGGAACGCTCGTACGGCAGCGAGATCGTCAGCGGGCCGCCGGCGTAGGTGCGGCACAGCAGGGCGCCACCGGATGCCGCCCGCTCGGGGCTCAGCGCGAGTTCGCCGTGGTCGCCGAGCGTGTACTCGCCGTCGACGACCGTGGCCACGCAGGCACCGCACGTCCCCTTCCGGCACAGCGCGGGCAGCAGGTGTCCGGCGTCCGCGGCCGCGTCCAGGACGGACTGCCCCTCGGCGGCGGTCGCCTCGACGACCTCCCCGTCAAGGGTGGTCATGGTCAGCGGGTACCCGCCGGGTGCCGCGGGCGTCGGTCCGGGGGACGGCACGGCGGTCACCGGGCCGCTCCCAGCACGTCGGCGAGGTCCTGCTCGGCGCTCCGGCTGGTGCGCAGGCCGAAACGCTCGGACAGCAGGTTCCACACCGGCTCCGTGACGAACGCCGGCACGCTCGGGCCGGTGCGGACGTTGCGCAGGCCGAGATGGAGCACGGTGGCCAGGATCGCCAGCGCCTTCTGCTCGAACCAGGCGAGGACCAGGGTGAGCGGCAGGTCGTCGACCGTGCGGTCCATCGCCGTGGCCAGCGTCTCGGCGACCCGGATCGCGGAGTACGTGTCGTTGCACTGGCCGACGTCGAGCAGCCGGGGCAGGCCACCCGGTGTGGTGCCGTGGGTGAGCCTGTTGAACCGGTACTTGTTGCAGCCCAGCGTGAGGATCACGGATTCCGCCGGGGTGCTCGTGGCCAGTTCCGTGTAGTAGTCGCGGCCGGGGGCGGTGCCGTCGCAGCCGCCGATCAGGAACATGTGCCGGATGTCGCCCGACTCGATGGCGCCGACGATGTCGTCACCGATCTCCAGCAGGGCCCGGCGGCCGTAGCCGATGGTGATCTCCTTCTCCGGTTCGTCCGCCGGGAATCCGGGGGTGCCCTTGGCGGCGCGTACGACCGCCCTGAAGTCGTGGTCGTCGATGTGCCGCACCCCCGGCCAGCCGACCGGGCCGGTGGTGAAGGTACGGCTCCTGTAGGCGGGCAGCGGTTCGATCAGGCAGTTCGAGGTCATCACGATCGGTCCGGGGAACGCCGCGAAGTCCTGCTGCTGGTCCTGCCACGCGCCGCCGTAATTGCCGGCCAGGTGCTCGTACCTGTTCAGCTCCGGGTAGGAGTGGGCGGGCAGCATCTCGCCGTGGGTGTAGACCTGGATGCCGGTGCCCTCGGTCTGCCTGAGGATCTCGAGCAGTTCGTCGAAGCCGTGGCCGCTGACGAGGACGGCCTTGCCCCGGACGGCGGAGACCTTCACCTTCGTGGGGCGCGGCGTCCCGAACGTACCGGTGTTGGCGCCGTCCAGCAGCTCCATCACCTTGAGGTTGGTGGAGCCGACCGCGAGAACCCGTCGCAGCAGTTCCTCCCGGTCGCGCGGGCCGTCCGCCAGGTAGGCGAGGTGTTCCTCGATCTCGCCGTCGACCTCGTCGCTCCGGTAGTCGACGACACGGGCGTGGTGGGCGTACGCGCACACCCCCTTGAGGGCGTAGAGGACGAAGGCGCGCAGTCCCGTGACGTCGGCGCCCAGTTCCTCGGCGTCCGCCAGGATGCCGGCCTCCGCCGCCTGCAGGAGCAGGTCGTCGACCTTGGCGGCGGGCCGGAACGCGGCCGGACCGGACAGCTCGGCCGGCTCCTCCCCGGCCTCCCGGGCCGCTCGCTCGTGTGCGGCCCGGACACGGTCCCGGAGCGCGGCGCCTTCGTGGATCATCTTCACGAACCGGGTGGCGTTGAAGTTGACGTTGGTGAGGGTGGAGAACATGCCCCGGACGACGAAGGCGGCCGCCTCCCGGTCCGGTTCGACCCCCCGCTCGGCGGCGGCCCGCGCGTGCTGGGAGATGCCCTTGCAGACGTGGATCAGCAGGTCCTGCAGGGCGGCGGTGGTGGCGTCCTTGCCGCAGTTCCCCTTGACCGTGCATCCGACCGTGCCCCCGGTACGGTCCGTCTGTTCGCACTGGTAGCAGAACATGTCATGCGCCATGGGGCTGTCTCCTCTTTCGATCGCTCACGCGGCAGGCCGTGGCAGCCGGTTCCGGCGCCTGCCGACGCGATCAACTTAGGAAGCGGGCAACGGAGTTGCCTTGACGCAGGTCAATTCGGCGGGGATTTCACGGACGATAGAATCCGGAGCATGGCCCTCCGCCGGGAGTCTCCTCGCAGCCTGCTCCGCTCGATACCGCTCTTCAACCAGCTGGACGCGGAAAGTCTGACCCACCTGGCCGCCTTCACGCGGACCTTCCCGGCGGCCAAGGGGCAGGTGGTGGTGGAGGCGGGAACCCGGCCCGGAGCGTTCTACTGCCTCATCACGGGGCAGGTCCGACTGGTCGTCTCCGCGGCGTTCGGGGAGGAGAAGGTCATCTCCATCGTCTCCCCGGGCCAGACCTTCGGTGAGGCGCTCCTGTTCACCGGGGCCCCTATCCGGTCAGCGCCGTCACGCTCTGCGACTGCCTCCTGCTGTCCGTTCCCTTCGCGCCCGTGCTCGAACTCGCCCACAGCCGGACGGGGTTCGCGTTCCAGATGGCCGCCGGGCTCGCCGTCCGCCTCCAGCACTTCGTCATGGACATCGAGCAGTACGCCCTGCACAGCGGGACCGAGCGCGTCCTCGACCTGCTGCGCCGGCTCGCCGAGGAGAGCTGTCCGGCTCCTCACCCCGCCCCCGCCGTGGTCACCCTCCCCGCCTCCAAGAACGTCGTCGCGTCCCGGCTCAGCCTCAAACCCGAGACGTTCTCCCGCATCCTGCGGCGTCTGACGGACATGGGCGCGATCCGGATGAACGGCCGCACCATCGTCCTCGTCGACCTGGACGCCGCGGGCACCCCGGACCTGATCTGAGGCGCGGGCCCCGCCCTCGCACACGGCGCCCGGCACGCCGGCGGCACGGGCGGCCGAGGCCCTCTCCACGGCTCGGGCCGAGGCAGTCAGACGCCGACGAGCCCGACGAGGAACTCGCCGTTCACGGCCACGTCGTGGCCCAGGACCACGCGGTGGTGCGGCAGCGTTCCCAGCCGCCGGTCTTTCACCCGGCCGGGCGATCACCACCGGCCTGTCGCGTTGCCGGCCCCGCGGAAGGCGGCCGCCGCCTCCGCCCCGGCCCACCTCACCGGTGAACCGCTCGCTCCGCCGGTCACCGTCTCCCGCGCCTTGGGACGTCGGCGCACGCGGTGACTCATGACCACGCCGTCCGCGTTCTTCATCGGTTTCGCATACGCCATGGCGGCGAACCAGAGGCGTCGTGCGCCGACGGTGCGGTGGTGAATGCCCGCCTTTCCCGCAAGCAGGCCGTGCAAGCATGTTGGTGCCCGGAGCCGGACTTGAACCGGCACGCCCGCTCAGGGGCAGCGAGGTTTAAGCTCGCCGTGTCTGCATTCCACCATCCGGGCAGGCCATGGGCTCCGCTTCGCGGTTCCGAGCCTATCGGTGACCACCCCTCAGACATCGGCGGGGTAGGCCGATCTTGTCTTATTTTATTGCCGCCTGACTGTCTGTCAGGGCTTGTATCTCCCTGTCAGTACGCGCCAACAGCCTTGCGTGCAGCGCGTCACCGCACATACGGAATGACGGAATTTCACCTGCTCTCCCGATGAGGGAGAGCCCGGCATTCACGCCTGGGCGTGAACGGCATCCCGTGAGAGCCGCGCGGTACGCCGCCGTGCGGGGCTTCCGGGCCGTGACAGCCCCTCCGATGGGAGCCGTACAAATACGAATACATACTCTTACGTTCACCAGTTGGGGTGGTTACACCAACCGAGGGGGACAGGTGTGCCGACGGGACGGGAGGGCGGCGCAGGCGGCCACGCCCGATTCACGTACCGGTCGTGAGTGCCGGCCACGACCCGGGTGGGGCTGGAGGCAGAGTAAGGGACGGTGCCGGTGTGCGGAGCCGCCTCCCCCGGAGACAAGGACCCCGCCCGCGTGATGCTCGTCCGGGCAGGGCTGGACCCGTCTGGTGTCGAGGGCTCGGGCCGCCTTCCGGAGTGCCGCTCCGGAAGGCGGCCGGAGCCGGGAATCCGCTCCCCTCGAGGAGGAGAGCGGTCGATGTCCGGACAAGGAGGCTCCACCCGTTCCGTACGCCCCGGCTCAGGGTCCGGTGTCATCCCCAGGTATGACACCGCGCCCGGCGGTCCCTCCCGAGTCGACCCCCGGAACCGGAGCTGCGGGTGACTACACGGCGGTGAAGGGACGGAACGATGGACGACGTCCCCGAGAACACACCGTCCCGACAGGAGCGTCCATCCCGTGACCACCGCATCCCTCGCCGACCGGACCACCGCCGTGGCCGCACGCGCCACGGAGCTTTCGAAGATCTACGGCCAGGGCGAGACCCAGGTGGTCGCCCTGGACCGGGTCTCCGTCGCCTTCCAGCAGGCCGAGTTCACCGCGATCATGGGCCCCTCCGGGTCCGGCAAGTCCACGCTGATGCACTGCGTGGCCGGCCTCGACACCTTCTCCTCCGGTTCCGTGCGCATCGGTGAGACCGAGCTGGGCTCGCTGAAGGACAAGCAGCTGACGAAACTGCGCCGGGACAAGATCGGCTTCATCTTCCAGGCGTTCAACCTGCTGCCGACGCTGTCCGCGCTGGAGAACATCACCCTCCCGATGGACATCGCGGGCCGCAAGCCGGACAAGCAGTGGCTGGACACCGTGATCCAGATGGTCGGACTGTCGGAACGGCTGAGTCACCGGCCCACGCAGCTCTCCGGCGGCCAGCAGCAGCGGGTCGCGGTGGCGCGGGCGCTGGCGTCCAAGCCGGAGATCATCTTCGGTGACGAGCCCACCGGAAACCTCGACTCCCGCTCCGGCGCCGAGGTGCTGGGCTTCCTGCGCAACTCCGTGCGCGAACTGGGGCAGACGGTGGTCATGGTGACGCACGACCCGGTCGCCGCCGCCTACGCGGACCGCGTCGTCTTCCTCGCGGACGGCCGGATCGTGGACGAGATGCACGGGCCGACGGCCGACTCGGTGCTCGACCGCATGAAGCGGTTCGACGCCAAGGGCCGCACCAGCTGACCCGTCCCCGCCGCCCGCTCGCCCCCTCCCCCGTACCGTCTGGACAGAGAAGACCCATGTTCCGTACCGCCTTGCGCAACGTCTTCGCGCACAAGGCCAGGCTGTTGATGACCGTGCTCGCCGTGATGCTCGGTGTGGCGTTCGTGTCGGGCACCCTGGTCTTCGCGGACACCCTCTCCAACGCCTTCCGCAACCAGTCGGCGAAGAGCTACGACGACGTCGCCGTCGCCGTCACCTCGTACGCCGACCCGGACAACCCCGAGGAGGCGCCCGGCCTCTCCGACGAGGACCTCGACCGGATCGCCGCCGTGGACGGCGTCGCCGGGGTGTACGGCCGCGTCGAGGGCTTCGCCGGGGTCGCCGACCCCGACGGGAAGCTGATCGGCGTCGGCTGGTCCAACAAGGGCTCCAACTTCGCGCCCGGCGAGGACGGCAAGGACACCGCGTACACGTTCACCGACGGCTCCGGCCCGGTGAAGGACGACCAGATCGCCCTGGACGAGGAGTCCGCCGCCAAGGGCGAGTACGAGGTCGGCGACCGGGTGCGCGTCGCGACCAACGGCCCGGTGAAGGAGTACACCCTCAGCGGTGTGTTCACCACCGAGGACGGCGCCGTCAACGCCGGCGGCAGCCTCGTCCTCTTCGACACCGCCGTCGCCCAGAAGCAGTACCTCAAGGAGGGCTACTTCGAGGACGTCACCGTCGTCGCGGCCCCCGGCGCGGACGACGCGAAGATCCTCGCCGCGGTCGAGCCACTGCTGCCGGACACCGCGGAGGCGCGGACCGGCACGGCGCTCGCGGACGAGCAGGCCGACCAGATCGAACAGGGCATGGGCAACCTCAAGCAGGTCCTGCTCGGCTTCGCGGGCATCGCGCTCTTCGTGGGCGTCTTCCTGATCTCCAACACGTTCACGATGCTGGTCGCCCAGCGCACCAAGGAGGTCGCCCTGATGCGCGCCGTCGGCGCGTCCCGCAGGCAGATCACCCGCTCGGTGCTCGCCGAGGCCGCGCTGGTGGGTCTGGTGGCCTCCGCCGTCGGCTTCGCCCTCGGCGTCGGTCTGGCCGTCGCGCTGCGCTCCGGCATGGCCGCGTTCGGCATGAAGATGCCCGACGGTCCGCTGGTCCTGTCCGCCACGCCGGTGGTCGCGGCGTTCGCGGTGGGTGTGCTGATCACGGTGTTCGCCGCCTGGCTGCCCGGCCGCCGGGCCGCGAAGATCCCGCCGGTGGCGGCGATGAACAGCGTCCACGCGGTGGCCACCACCAAGTCGCTGGTGGTGCGCAACTCCATCGGTGCGGCGATCACCGCCCTCGGCGCGGCGGGAATCGTGGCGGGCGCCTCGACCGGCGGCGACGACGGCCGGATGTACATCGGCGCGGGCGCGTTCCTCGCCCTGATCGGCGTGATCATCCTGATCCCGCTGCTGTCCCGGCCCGTGATCGCGCTCGTCCGTCCGCTGCTCGTCGGTCCCTTCGGCGTGGCCGGCAAGCTGGCCGGCCAGAACGCGGTCCGCAACCCGCGCCGCACCGGCGCCACCGCCTCGGCGCTGGCGATCGGGCTGACGCTGGTGACCGGCCTGTCGGTGCTCGGCGTCACGGTCGGCGCCGCCATCGACAAGATGACCACGGACAACATCAAGGCCGACTACATGGTCTCGATGGCCAACGGCGGCGACCTCGACCGGTCCGCGCTGACCGCGCTGGAGAAGGCCGAGGGCGTCTCGGCTCTCTCGCCGCAGCAGGACGTCTACCTCCAGGCCGGTGACGACTACGTCTCCGCCTCCGGGATCACCCCGGGCGACATCGAGCGGGTCCTGAACGTCGACGTCGTCAGCGGCGACGCCGGCACGCTCGCCGAGGGGCGGATCGCGGTCGCCGACAAGACGGCGAAGAGCAAGGGCTGGAAGCCCGGCGACCGCATCCCCTTCACCTTCGCCGACGAGAAGAAGGCGACGCTGACGGTCGGCGCCGTCTACAAGGACAGCGAGTTCCTCTCCCCCGTCCTCGTCGACACCGCCGTGGTGGACGAGCACGAGACGAAGCCGTCCATCCGGCAGATCTTCGTGAAGGTCGACGGCGGTCAGACCGCGGCGAACGAGAAGGTCCTCGTCGACGCGCTGGGCGACAACCCCGCGATCACCGTCATGGACCGGCAGGACATCCGCGACGAGTTCGGCGGCGCCATCAACACCCTGCTGAACGTCATGTACGGCCTGCTGGCGATGGCCCTGATCATCGCGGTCCTCGGCGTCGTCAACACCCTCGCGATGTCCGTCTTCGAACGGCAGCAGGAGATCGGCATGCTGCGGGCGATCGGTCTGGACCGGCGCCGGGTGAAGCGGATGGTCCGGCTGGAGGCCGTCGTCATCTCGGTGTTCGGCGCGGTGGTCGGCATCGGTCTCGGCACGTTCCTCGGCTGGGCGATCGGCGAGACCATCGCCGAGGAGATCCCGGGGTACGCGCTGGTCCTGCCCTGGGACCGGATCGGGATCTTCGTGGTGCTGGCCGGTCTGGTGGGCGTCCTGGCCGCCCTGTGGCCGGCCCGCAACGCCGCCCGGCTGAACATGCTGAGCGCGATCAAGACCGAGTGACCTCGTCGCGACGCGGCACACCGAGGGCCGGGCTTCCCGTACGGGGAGCCCGGCCCTTCGCGTCGGGTGCGGACCGGGCTCAGCCGGGCGTGCCCCACACGCGGGCCCGCAACGGCATCCCGGAGGCGCCGGAGTCGGGGGTCCTGACGGCGAGGACCTGGTTGACGCCGATGCGGTTGCGTTCGAAGGCGAGGGCGGACGCGGCCATGTACAGCAGCCAGACGCGGGCCCGTCCCGGGCCGGCGAGCGACACCGCGCGGGTCCAGTCGGCCTCCAGGTTCGCCACCCAGCGGCGCAGGGTGAGCGCGTAGTGCTCGCGGATCGACTCGACGTCGCGCACCTCGAAACCGGAACGTTCCAGCAGGGACACCGTGGTGCCCAGCGGGGCGAGTTCGCCGTCGGGGAAGACGTAGGCGTCGATGAACGGGTCCACCCGGTACGACTCCTCGTCCCGTTGCGGGCGGCGCGCGATCTGGTGGTTCAGCAGCCGTCCGCCCGGCTTGAGGAGGCGGTGCAGGGCGGTGGCGTACTCCAGGTAGCGCTCGGAGCCGACGTGTTCGGCCATGCCGATGGAGGAGACGGCGTCGTACGGGCCGTCCGTGACGTCGCGGTAGTCCTGGACGCGGATCTCGACGCGGTCGGTCAGGCCCTCGTCGGCGACGCGCTTGCGGGCGTAGGCGGCCTGTTCGTGGGAGAGGGTGACGCCGACGACGTTCACGCCGTGGTCGCGGGCGGCGTGGACGGCCAGGGAGCCCCAGCCGCAGCCGACGTCCAGCAGGCGCTGACCGGGCTTCAGGGCGAGCTTGCGGGCGACGAGTTCGAGTTTGTCGTGCTGGGCCTGTTCGAGGGTGCCCCGCGGGGGCGGGGCGGGCCAGTAGGCGCAGGAGTACACCATGGACGGGCCGAGGACGATCTCGTAGAAGTCGTTGCCGACGTCGTAGTGGTGGCTGATGGCGCGCCGGTCGCTGTGCCTGGTGTGCAGGCCGCGGCGGGGGCGGCGGGCCTCCTCGCGGGGCGGGGCGGGCGGCAGCGGGGGGCCGGCGAGGGCGATCAGTCCGCGGGCGGCGGAGCGGAAGGCAGGGTCGCGCAGGGCCTGGGTGAGGGTACGGGCGTCCTCGCCGCGCTCCCAGACGAGGCCGGCGATCCGGTCGAGGGCGGTGTAGAGGTCGCCCTCGACGGTGAGGTCGCCGGCCACCCAGGCGCGGGCGAGGCCGAGTTCGCCCGGCTTGAGGAGCAGGTGGCGCAGGGCCCGGCGGTTGCGTACGACCAGGGTCGGGGCGTCCGGGGGGCCGGCCTGTGAGCCGTCCCAGGCGCGGACGCGGACGGGGAGGGGGGCGTTGATCAGCTGTTCGACGTGACCTTTCAGCCGCGAGGCGGCGTCCGGCATGGTGTACACCTCCGTGACGGGGAATCCCGGAATGTCCTCCTCACGTAAACACTTGAGAGGGGGCCGGCAGTCCCCGGCGCGCGTCATCTCTGGGCAAAACACCGGGTCGCGCGTGAGGGCGGGCCCCGTGGGCTCCTGGTCCGGGCCGTCCGTCGGCCCGCCGCCAGGTGCCCGGCTCGGTGCGTCGGCTCGGTGCGTCGGGAGTACCGCTGGGGCTCCGTCCGTCAGGGGACTCCGCCCCTGGCCCCCGGTGTCCTTCGCCCGTCCGCCACTCGGCTCGGGATCCGGGAACGCACCCCGCCGAGGCCGCTCTTCGGAACTCGGGCGGGGCCCGTGAGTCCGGGGTGGAGCGCCGGTGGGGTCCGGGTCAAAGCCCGGGCGGGGCCGGTGGCAGAGCCCGGGCGGGGCCGGTGGCAGAGCCCCGGGACAGGCTTTCGCCCACCGGGGCGGACGAGCCGGGACCGGGGCCCGGGGCCCGGGGCGAGCCCCGGGGACACTTCTCACCCCACCGAGTCGGACAGGCGAGCCGGCACCGGGACTCGAGGCGACGTCCCAGGGGTGGCCTTTCGGCTCGGCGAGTCGGGCGGCCCCGTCGGCCCCGTCGCCCCCACGGGAACGCCGAAGGGGCCGCCCGCACCACGGATGGCGGGCGGCCCCTTCAGAGGGTGACCGGAGGTCAGGAAGCCTTGGCCTCGGTCTTCTTCGGTTCCTGCTGGGCGGCGGCCGGAGCCGGCGCCGGCTTCGCGGCCTCGTAGAACTCGTCGCGCGGCGACTCGATCGCGCCCAGGGACACGACCTCGCGCTTGAGGAACATGCCGAGGGTCCAGTCGGCGAAGACGCGGATCTTGCGGTTCCAGGTCGGCATCGCCATGCCGTGGTAGCCACGGTGCATGTACCAGGCGAGCCGGCCCTTGAGCTTGATCTTCATCTTGCCCATGACGATCATCGCCACGCCCTTGTGCAGGCCGAGGCCCGCCACCGCGCCCTTGTTGGCGTGGCTGTACTCCTTCTGCGGGAAGCCCCGCATGCCGGAGACCACGTTGTCGCCGAGGACCTTGGCCTGGCGCAGCGCGTGCTGGGCGTTCGGCGGGCACCAGGCGTTCTCGTTGCCGGCCTTGCGGCCCACGAGGTCCGGGACCTGGGCGTTGTCGCCCGCGGCCCAGATGTAGTCGGTGCCCTTGACCTGGAGGGTCGGCTCGGTGTCGACGTGACCGCGCGGGCCCAGCGGCAGGCCGAAGCGGGACAGCACCGGGTTGGGCTTGACGCCCGCCGTCCACACGATCGTGTTGGAGTCGACCTCGAGGCCGTTCTTCAGCACCACGTGGCCGTCGACGCAGGAGTCCATCGACGTGGACAGGTAGACCTCGACGCCGCGGCCCTCGAGGTGCTCCTTGCCGTACGCGCCGAGCTTGGGACCGACCTCGGGGAGGATCTTGTCGGCGGCGTCGACGAGGATGAAGCGCATGTCCTCGCGGGACACGTTCTTGTAGTACTTGGCCGCGTCCCGGGCCATGTCCTCGACCTCACCGATGGTCTCCGCGCCGGCGAAGCCGCCGCCCACGAAGACGAAGGTGAGTGCCTTGCGCCGGATCTCCTCGTCCGTGGTGGAGTCGGCCTTGTCGAGCTGTTCGAGGACGTGGTTGCGCAGGCCGATGGCCTCCTCGATGCCCTTCATGCCGATGCCCTGCTCGGCGAGGCCGGGGATCGGGAAGGTGCGGGAGACCGCGCCCATCGCGATGACCAGGTAGTCGAAGGGCAGCTCGTACGCCTCGCCGACCAGCGGCGCGACGGTGGCGACCTTGCGGTCCTGGTCGATGGTGGTGACCCGGCCGGTGAGGACCTCCGCCTTGGGAAGCACGCGCCGCAGGGGTACGACGACGTGCCGGGGGGAGATGCTGCCGGCGGCGGCTTCGGGGAGGAAGGGCTGGTAGGTCATGTACGACCGCGGGTCGACGACGGTGACGGTCGCCTCGCCGTAACGCATCTTCTTCTGGATGCGCCGAGCTGCGTACAGGCCTACGTACCCACCGCCTACTACGAGGATCCTGGGACGCTCCGTGGTGCTCATGCCATCGAGTATCCACCCGCTTCAGGGGGGTACCTCGTGCGCCCCTTCACAAGCTTAGAGAGGGCCTGTGTTACCATCTCGCGCTTCTTGATCCAGATCACAGCGCGAAACGGGAACCGGAACCCCGCGCGGGACGTTGTCAATGCCGCGTGAGCTGCCTCTCTGCCGGTCGAGCGGCGCCGTGAGGCCGGCCGTCGAACCCGTACGATGGCCCCTGGCGGGACACCTGCCATCACCTTCTGAACATGTTCAAAGGGGTGTTGAGGGCCCGAATGGGTCAACCGGGTTCAGTTCTTCGTTCTCCCGGGGCCAATTCCTTGTGAAGAACTTCACGAACTTTCCCGGCGGGGCCCCGCCGAGGGGCCCCGAAGGGTCCCCGGGCGCCGCTCAAACGCTGCCCCGACCGCTCAGTGGAGTGCTGCTGACCAGTGACGAAGAGGGCTGGGCGACGGACCAGGCGATGCCGTCGAGGGTTGCTCACGCATGCGACTCCGTGCTCGTGTACACGGAAGCGCGTACACTGACGTCATGACCGAGAACACAGTGACCGTACGGGAAGCCCGCGCGCACCTCGCGGACCACATCAATCGGGCCGAGGAAGGCGTTCCGACGGTCATCACGCGCAACGGCGCTCCGGTGGCGGCCGTGGTGCCGATCGCGGACTTCGAAGCGCTGGAGGAAGCGGCCGACGTGATGTTGGCGCGCGAAGCCGAGGCAGTCCTGGCCCAGGGTGGTTCCACCGTAACGATGGCGGAACTACTGGCGGATCTGTTCACCGAGCATGACGGCGAGGCGGCGTGAAGTACGCCTTCCGGTTCACCACGGCGGCGCAGCGGCAGCTCCGGGCCATCAGCCGGCCCGACGCCATGCGCATCCTGACTGCGCTCACCGCACTCGGCGACGACCCGTACCGCGAGGACGCCGACGTCAAGAAACTCACCGGCCCGTCAGGGCTCTACCGGCTCCGGGTCGGAAGCTACCGGGTCGCCTACCAGATCAACGACGGTGAACTCGTCATCCTCGTCGTCAAAGTGGGCGACCGGCGGGACGTCTACCGCAACCTGTAGTACGTGGCAAACGCCACCGCCGTCACCAACCGAGGAGTGCCGCTGAACGCTATGGGGCGTCCTCTGCCGCTTTGATCGCGATGCCGTCAAGGATGTCGTGCTCCGAGACCACGACCTCCTCCGCGCCGATCCGCTCCATGATCGCCAGGAGGACCAGGGCCCCTGCGCCGATCACGTCGACCCGGCCCGGGTGCATGGAGGGCACCGCCGCGCGCTCGGCGTGGGTGGAGCGCAGCAGCCACTCGGTGATCTCACGGACGCGGTCGCGGGAGACGCGGGAGTGGTGGATGGCCTCGGAGTCGTACTCGGGGAGGTCCTGGGCGATCGCCGACACGGTCGTGACCGAGCCCGCCAGGCCGACCAGGGTGTGCGCCTCGCGCAGCGGGACCGTCTCCTCGGCGTGGTCGAGGGCGGCCTCGATGTCGGCGCGCATCGCCGCGACCTGCTCCTCGGTCGGCGGGTCCGTCACGGCCCCGTCCCGCACCAGGTGCCGCTCGGTCATCCGTACGCAGCCGACGTCCACGGAGCGGGCGGCGCGGACGTGGTCGTCACCGATGACGAACTCGGTCGAGCCGCCGCCGATGTCCACGACCAGGAACGGGCGGTGCAGGTCGGTCCGGCCCGTCAGCTCCCTGGTGGCCCCGGTGAAGGAGAACTCGGCCTCCTGGTCACCGGTGATGACCTCGGGCTCCACGCCCAGGATGTCCACCACCCCGCGCACGAACTCGTCGCGGTTCTCGGCGTCACGGGAGGCGGAGGTGGCGACGAAGCGCAGGTGCTCCGCGCCGTGCTCCTTGATGGCCTCCGCGTACTCGCGGCAGGCGGCGAACGTCCGCTCCAGCGCCTCGGGCGCCAGCCGGCCCGTACGGTCGACACCCTGCCCGAGCCGTACGATCGTCATACGGCGGTCCAGGTCCGTCAGTTCGCCCGTGTCCGGGTCCACGTCGGCCACCAGCAGCCGGATGGAGTTCGTACCGCAGTCGATGGCGGCGACCCGGGTCACCGGCCGTCCTCCTTCTCGGGCAGCGTCACGCAGGCTCCCTTGCGCCACCATTCGGGCAGCATCGCCAGCGCCTCGTCGCCCAGCGGGTTGACGCCGGGTCCGGCGGCCAGCGAGTGGGCGACCAGCACGTGCAGGCACTTCACCCGGTCGGGCATGCCGCCCGCGCTGGGGAAGTTCTTGAGCTCCTCGATCTCGTCGCGGCGCCGGATGTAGTCCTCGTGCGCCGCGCGGTACGCGGCCGCCAGCTCGGGGTCGGTGGCCAGCCGCTCCGTCATCTCCTTCATCACGCCGTTCGCCTCCAGCGTCCCGATCGCGGAGTTCGCCTTCGGGCAGGTGAGGTAGTAGAGCGTCGGGAAGGGGGTGCCGTCGGGCAGCCTCGGCGCGGTCTCCACGACGTCCGGCTGTCCGCAGGGGCAGCGGTGCGCGATGGCGCGCAGCCCGCGCGGGGGCCGCCCGAGCTGCTGCTTGAAGGCCTCGACGTCCGCGTCGGTGGGCTCGGTGCGGGGGGTCGTGGGCGGGGGCGTTTCCATACCTGTCTTTCCGGGGCTTTCCATGGAGGAGGTCACTGGCCTGCGGCGTCGGCCTTGTCGACGCCGTCCCAGACGTTCGCGTACCAGGGGCGGTCGGCGGCTTCGAGATCCGTGCGGGACTGCTTCGCCGCACCCGGGTCGATGACGATGTAGCCGGTCTCGCCGGGCATGACGTAGTGCAGCCGCCTGCGGATCTCCTGCTCGGCGTACGCGTCGTCCTGCCAGCGCGCCTTCATGTCGCGCAGCCGTTCGACCCGCTGGCGGGTCTCGTCCTGCTCCTGCTGGAGGTCGGCGATGTCCGCGCGCTGGGAGACGTACTGCCGCATGGGATAGGCGAGGGCGACGATCAGGGAGCAGACCACCAGGGCGAGCAGCGCGGCCCGGCCGGTCAGCCGGGAGCGGCGTGCCTGGCGCTTGGTCTGCGAACGGTAGACCCGGGCGGCGGTCTGCTCACCGATCAGCCGGATCCTGGTCGCGGTGGAGAAACGGTCCCGGTCCTTGACCGCCATGGTTCCGCCTCTCGTTCACCGTCCTACGCGCGTACGTCCCCGCACACGGTACGGGACCGGGTGCGGGGACGTACGTACGACGCCGCCTCTTACGGGGCGACTCAGTCCTTGCTGTGCCTACTGGTTCGCAGAGCGAAACCGGGGGAAGGCCGAGCGGCCGGCGTACACCGCCGCGTCGTCGAGGATCTCCTCGATGCGCAGGAGCTGGTTGTACTTGGCGACGCGCTCGGAGCGGGCCGGGGCGCCGGTCTTGATCTGGCCGCAGTTGGTGGCGACGGCCAGGTCGGCGATGGTGACGTCCTCGGTCTCGCCGGAGCGGTGGGACATCATGCACTTGAAGCCGTTGCGCTGGGCCAGCTCGACGGCGTCCAGGGTCTCGGTCAGCGAGCCGATCTGGTTGACCTTGACCAGCAGGGCGTTGGCGGCGCCCTCCTCGATGCCGCGGGCGAGGCGCTCGGGGTTGGTGACGAACAGGTCGTCGCCGACGAGCTGGACCTTGTCACCGAGCTTGGCGGTGATGGTCTTCCAGCCCTCCCAGTCGTCCTCGAACAGCGGGTCCTCGATGGAGACGAGCGGGTACGCGTCGACGAGCTCCGCGTAGTACTCGGTCATCTCGGCCGCCGAGCGCTCCTTGCCCTCGAAGGTGTAGACGCCGTCCTTGTAGAACTCGGAGGCGGCCACGTCGAGCGCGAGGGCGATCTGCTCGCCGGGGGTGTAGCCGGCCTCCTTGATCGCCTCGAGGATGAGGTCGAGGGCCTCGCGGTTGGAGCCGAGGTTCGGGGCGAAGCCGCCCTCGTCGCCGAGGCCGGTGGCCAGGCCCTTGCCCTTCAGGACCTTCTTCAGGGTGTGGTAGACCTCGGCGCCCCAGCGCAGGGCCTCGGAGAAGGACTCCGCGCCGATCGGGGCGATCATGAACTCCTGGATGTCCACGTTGGAGTCGGCGTGCGAGCCGCCGTTCAGGATGTTCATCATCGGCACCGGCAGCAGGTGCGCGTTGGGGCCGCCCAGGTAGCGGAAGAGCGGCAGGTCGCTGGCCTCGGAGGCGGCGTGGGCGACGGCGAGCGAGACGCCGAGGATGGCGTTGGCGCCCAGCGAGCCCTTGTTGTCGGTGGCGTCCAGGTCGAACATCGCCTGGTCGATCAGGCGCTGCTCGGTGGCGTCGTAGCCGACGAGCTCCGGGCCGATCTGCTCGATGACGGCCAGGACGGCCTTCTCGACGCCCTTGCCCAGGTAACGGCCTGCATCGCCGTCACGGAGTTCGATGGCCTCGAAGGCGCCGGTGGAGGCGCCGGACGGGACGGCGGCACGACCCGTGCTGCCGTCGTCGAGGCCGACCTCGACCTCGACCGTGGGGTTGCCTCGGGAGTCCAGGATTTCCCGGGCTACGACGACGTCGATGGACGGCACGAGCATCTCCTTCTTGGATGTGACGCGGGTGGGCAGGACCCCGGAGGGTCTTGCGAGTCCGAGCCTAACCGGCTCCGGGCGATCGGCCATCCGGCCGCCCGTCCCATGGACAGAACCGAGAGTAAATTGTTTCCGAACGGAACAAAGCCGTTTCCGGAAACCCGGTCACAAAAACCCCGCCCCGGCGCGTACGGGGGAAGACGCACCGGGGCGGGGAGCAGTGGGGCAGCCGCTCACTTCAGGTGCAGCTGCTGGCCCGGGTAGATGAGGTCGGCGTCGTCGACGATGTCGTCGTTCAGCTCGAACAGCTCGGCCCAGCCGCCCTCGACGTCGTGCTCGGCGGCGATGGAGCTGAGGGTGTCGCCCTTGACGACCTTGTACTCGCCGTCGCCCTTCTCGACCTTCTGGCCGGTCGGGGTGGTGACGGTCTTCTCCTCGGCCTTCGGCTCGGCCTTCTTCTCGGCCCGCTGCTCGGTCTTCTGCTCGGCGGCCGGGCGCTCGGCGGAGCGGGAGGCCTTCCGCTCGGCCTCACGGGTCCCGGTGGAACCGGTGTCCTGGCCCTGCGAGGAGTCGTTCGAGGAGGAGCCGGCGTAGGAGGCGTTGGACAGGCCCGTGCCGCAGACCGGCCAGGCGCCCTTGCCCTGGCCCGCGAGGACCTTCTCGGCGATCTCGATCTGCTGGGCCTTGCTGGCCCGGTCGGCGGTGGAGGCGTACTGCGTGCCGCCGTACGCGGCCCAGGTGGAGGCGGAGAACTGCAGACCGCCGTAGTAACCGTTGCCGGTGTTGATGGACCAGTTGCCGCCGGACTCGCACTGGGCGACGGCGTCCCACTCGGAGGCGGTGGCGGCGGAGGCGCTGCCGGCCGCCATCAGCGGGGCGGCGACGGCGGCGGAGGTGACACCGGCGACGGCGATCGCGCGGGTGGCCTTGGACGGACGGCGGTGCTTGCCCTTGCCGGAAAACAGCATGGTGGATCCCCTCACCGACGCCTACGAGGTGAGCTGTCGGGTTCGGGCCGGTTGAGTTGCCCGGCCACGCCCCTCGCGGGACGCGGCTCCACCCCAAGCCCGATCCGGTGTCAACCACCGGAAGGGGCGCTTACCTTGGTTCCCCCGCTCCTGCCTGCGGCGCATGACGCGACGACTGTTCCCGTGCTGCCACTGGCAGGATTCGGCGTGGCGGCAGCCGGGGCCCGCGGTGGCGAGCGGTCACGACCGTAGACACGCGGTCCGCGGAATTTCAAAGACGATCAGGGCTTCTGAGACCTATCTCTCACAGCCTTTAAACCGGACATTCACCGCGAAACATGACGTCAACTGCCGCCGGACCGACGCCCCTTCGCGCATCACTTCTCGTCCGGTTCGACCCCGACCTCGAGCTCCTGGCCCGGCATGATGAGGTCCGGGTCGGCGCCGACGACCTGCTTGTTCTCGGCGTAGAGCGACCGCCATCCACCGCCCAGCTCAAGGGAGTCGGCGATGGACGAGAGACTGTCGCCGGTGCGCACGGTGTACGAACCGTCGGCGGCATCGCGGGAGGCGTCGGTGCCGCGCGAGGCATGCCGGCCGGACGATTCCGACGTACGGCCCTCCGCCTCACCCTCCTCGGCGGTGACGCCGCGGTGGCGGCCGGCGCCGGTGCCTTCGGTGTCGGTGACTTCGGAAGAGCCGGTGGTCTGCCCGGACTTGTCCGACTCGTCACTCTTGGGAGTGACCGAGGCGGAGGGGGAGGTGCCGGATCCACCGTCGGAGCCGGTGTCCGAATCCGCGCCCGAGCCGCTCGACTTGCCGGACTTGGCCGATTCGCCGGCGGCACCCTCGCCGTCCTCCGCCCCCTCGGCGCCGGTCGACGGGCCGGACGTGGCCGACGGGGAGGACGAAGCGGACGAATCACCGGAGTCCGATGATCCGGACGAGGCGGAGGAACCGGAAGAGCCGGACGCGTCCGAGGCCGGGTTCTCCGCCACACCCGTGTCGATGTCGGCCGACGCCGAGTCCTGGTCGAGACCCGCCGTCAGTCCGCAGGTGCGCCACGCGCCGACCCCCTGGTCGGCGAGGATTCTCTCGGCCACGGCTATCTGCTGGCCGCGGCTGGCCTGGTCGGGGCTGGTCGCGTAGTCCAGGCCGCCGTAGCTCTCCCAGTCGTCCTGGGTCAACTGCAGGCCGCCGTAGTAGCCGTTGCCGGTGTTCTGGCTCCACGAGCCGCCGCTCTCGCATTCGGCGACCCGGTCCCAGGTCGCACCGTCGGCCGCGCTGGCGCTGCCGGCCCCGAGGAGCGGGATCGCGATGGCGGAGCCGGTCACTCCGGCCGCGACGAGGAGAGCCGGAGCCTGACGGGGACGACGGTGCCGACCGTTTCCGGAGAGCATGCGGAAACCTTTCGCGAGACAGCAATGACCGGCGCGGCGAGTGGAACTCGATGTGCCGCACTTGATGGGTGAACGTATCCGCAGACGATCACTTGTCACAAGTTCATGCCGCGCAGATCACGTGAAGATCACAGAGTTGAGGGCGTGTCATGTTTGCGCTGGCCCGCCCGGGGGCACGGCGGACGGCGGCCCGGTCCGTCACTTCCGCGGAGGGGTGAACTCCACCGGGAGCGTGCGCAGTCCGCGCATGATGAGCCCGCCCCGCCAGCGGAGTTCGGCCGGTTCCACCGCGAGCCGCAGGTCCGGCAGACGCGTCAGCAGGGTGGCGAGCGCGGTCCGGCCCTCCAGACGGGCCAGCGGAGCGCCCAGGCAGTAGTGGATGCCGTGGCCGTACCCCAGGTGCTGGTTGTCGCGCCGGCCGAGGTCGAGCACGTCCGGGTCGGCGAACCGCTCCGGGTCCCGGTCCGCGGCGGCGAGCACGACGAGGACGGGGTCGCCGGCCGCGATGCGCTGTCCGCCGATGGCGACCGGCTCGGTGGCGAACCGCCAGGTGGCGAGTTCCACGGGGCCGTCGTACCGCAGGAGTTCCTCGACGCCGGTCTCCAGCAGCCCGTGCTCCCCGGCGGCGAGGGCCCGCTGCAGGCGGTCGCGCTGTCCGGGGTGGGTGAGCAGGGCGTAGGTGCCGTTGCCGATGAGGTTGACGGTGGTCTCGAAACCGGCGAACAGCAGGATGAACGCCATGGCGGCGGCCTCGTTCTCGGTGAGGTGCTCACCGTGGTCGGAGGCGCGGATGAGGCCGGAGATGAGGTCCTCGCCGGGGGCGGGTTCGGCGGGGAGCGCCTCGCGCTTGCGGTGGATCAGCTCGGCGAGGTAGCCGCGCATCTTCTTCACGGACCGGGCGACCCCGCCGCGCGGCCCTCCGCCGTGGCGGATCATCATGCCCGCCCAGTCCCGGAAGTCGTCCTGGTCCTCGCGCGGGACGCCGAGCAGGTCACAGATGGTGTAGATGGGGAGGGGGAAGGCGAACTCGTGGATGAGGTCGGCGGAGCCGCGGTCCGCGAACCGGTCGATGAGCCCGTCGGTGAGCTCCTGCACGCGGGGCGCGAACTCGGCGACCCGGCGCGGGGTGAACGCCTTGCTGACCAGCCGGCGCAGCCGGGTGTGGTCCGGCGGGTCGATGTTCAGCAGATGCGTCATCAGCTCCGCCTGGCGCTCCCCGGGAATACCGGTCCTGCCCCTGGCGTGCGCGGGCTCGTCGTGGTGCGCGGGGTTCTTGGACAGCCGGTTGTCGGCGAGGATCTGCTTGGCGTCGGCGTACCGGGTGACCAGCCAGGCCTCCACCCCGCTGGGCAGCCGGGTGCGGTGCACGGGGGCGTGCTCGCGCAGCCAGGCGTAGGCGGGGTACGGGTCGCTCGCGAACTCCCAGGTGAACAGTTCGGGGGCGGCAGGGGCGGCAGGGGCGGTGGCGGAGGGGGTGCGGCGGGGCTCGGCTTGCTCGGTCACCCCCCGACCGTATCCGTCCTTCCTTCACGGCCGCGTCCGCGTCTCCGCCTCCCGGATCGCGTCCCGGTAGGCCCGTGCCGCCGCGCGCAGGGCCGCCTCCGGGTCCACGCCTTCCGCCTCGGCGCGCACCGCCAGCGCCAGCAGTTCGTAGCCGGGGCCCTCGACGCGGGGCAGCGGGACGTCCAGGCCGGCCGTGCGCACCCGGGAGGCCAGCTTGGCGGCGAGGGCCAGGCCGGGCTGGCCGAGCGGGACTCCCTCGGTGACGGAGGTGCGCTGCTTCTCCACCGCCTTGGTGCGCAGCCAGTGGGCCTTGACCTCCTCGGGGGTGGTCGCGGTCTCGTCCCCGAAGACGTGCGGGTGGCGGTGGATGAGCTTGGTGACGATCGTCCCGGCCACGTCGTCGATGGAGAACGGGGCGTCGGGGTCCTCCTCGGCGATCCGGGCGTGGAAGACGACCTGGAGCAGGACGTCGCCCAGTTCCTCGCGCAGGTCCTCCCGGTCACCGTCCTCGATGGCCTCGACGAGTTCGTACGCCTCCTCGATGGCGTACTTCGCCAGGCCCTTGTGGGTCCGCCGGGACGACCACGGGCACTCGGCGCGGATCTGGTCCATGACCTGGACGAGGTCGAGCAGGCGGGCGCCGGGCAGGTCGTAGGAGGCGGGCAGCAGTTCCAGTTCGGGCATGGCGACGCGACCGGAGCCGGCCAGCCGTGCCAGTCCGTCGGTGAGGGCGGGCTCCCCTTCGCCGGTCGCCACGACGACCACCGTGCGCCCGCCCGCGCAGGCGGCGACCAGTTCCTCGGCGGTGGGAGCCGACTCGTCGACCCGTATCCCCGCCTCACGCAGGTACGGCAGCTGCGGGTGCGCGCCGTCCGCGCACAGCACGCGGTCGGCGGCGTGCAGCGTCTGCCAGGCCGGCCAGGACAGCAGGCCGGGGGCGACGCGGTGGCTGGTGGTGAGCAGGACGACGCGGCCGGGGTCGGGGGCCCGGCCGGCGGCGGTTTCGGGACTCGTGGCGTTCACCCCCCGAACGTAACGCACGGCGCCGGACGCCCCAGGAGTTGTCCACAGGGGGCGGCGCCTCACGGTGGTGCCGTCACGTCGTCCGGGGCGCTCCCGCCGCCACCTCCCGTACCCACGGCGGCCTCGCGTCGGCGCGGCTACCCTTCTCGACGTGCCCGGTGCCGTGGCGCGGGCCGAGGCCGACGACGGGTTTCCTCGACGTCTCCGGCGGGGCCTTGCGGAAGGCGGGCCGGCGGGCGCCCGGCGGTTCCCCGCGACCACCGCCCGGCTGTCCGTCCCTGTCCCTGTCCCCCACCGGATCCGGAGTCGAATCAGCTGATGGACATGTCCTCCCGGGAGATCCGCATCCCCCTCGGCGAGGCCGTCGCCGTGCTGCGGGACCTGAACGAGTTCGTCGTCTCCCTCGACCGGCTCGGATCCCGCCAGGCGTCCGGAACCACCGACGAGTACGCCGTCGGCCGGTTCGTCGCCGACTGGGACGTCGCTCGGCGACTGGCACGCGCCCGGCACGTCATCAGCGCCGCGCTGGACGCACAACTGAGCGAGGAGGACAACGCCGAGATCGACGCCTTGTGCGACCGGGGCCGCTTCTACGGTTCGGAGGCGCGGCCGGTCCCTCCCCCGAGCAGTCCGGCTGAGACCGCCGCGGGGTGATCGCGCCGACGGCGTCCGCGTGGGCGCGGTCCTCGCGGGGTGAGGGACCGCGCGCGAAAGGCCGCGCACCGTGCACGCGGTCACCAGGGCGGCCACGACCGCGGGGATCGGCCCGATCGGCCCCCTGCGGCTCAGCGCGGGAGCCGCAGCAGAAGGGCGGTCAGCTCCTCGGGGAACTCGTCCATGTGCCGCTCCGCGGTGAACCGCACGGTGCAGGCCGCCGACACCAGTTCCGTGTCCGAGTACCCGCCGTCCTCGAGCATGCCGGCGGCCATGCCGAGCGGCACGACGAAGTCGGCCTCGGCTTGTGACGACATCTCCTCGGCAAGGCCGGACTCGTCCTCGGCGAGCACCAGGTCCACGATCCGGCGGAGCACCTCCGCCACGGCCGGCAGGTCCGCCTCCCGCACGATGCCGGCCATGTCGTCGTACTCCGCGAACCCGAACCGGTTCACCCGCTGATACCCCACGCTCCCCTCATGCCCTTCCCGCCCGTGCTTTCGGTGATCCGGTCGTCCCGTTCACGATCCGCCTCTCCGTCAGCGCACCACCACACCGCGCACGGCGAGGCGTAGTTCCCGGAACAGGTCGCGCAACTCGCTCGGCATGGCGGAGGAGACGTCCGCGCCCACTTCCAGCAGAAGCCGGACGCCGGCCCGGAACTCCTTGTCGCCGACGGGCTCGTCCAGCATCCCCGCCACCTCGGTCGACGGTGTGACGATGGAGACCTCCACCTCTTCGGGGAGGCTGTCGAGGTAGCCGTCGTCCTCGGTGAGCACGAGATCCACGATGCGGCGAGCGGCTTCCCTGACAGGCTGCGCACCCGTCCCCGACGGCAAGGTCGTCCCGCCTCCTCCGAGCAGTCGACGGCCATCGGGTCGAGCCGTGGCCGGCATGTCCCCGGATGTCCACGTCCTCGACGGGTTTCCCAGGGGGCGTGTTTCACCCCGTCGGCAGCCCCCGAGTCGTCCAGGGGCGCGGGTCAGAGGGTCTGCGGCATCCCGGTCGCCGTGACGTCCCGTACCCACGGCGTCTTCGCGTCGACCCGGCTGCTCTTCTCGACGTCCCAGCTGCCATAACGCGGGTTGAGGTCGACGTCGAGTTCCTCGCTCGCCTTCGACAGCGCCTGCCAGAACTCGGGCCGGCCCGGGTCGGTGCCGAGCCGCTGGGCGAGCTTCTGGGCCTGCACCTGGAGGCGGAGGTTGGCGTCGAGGCGCCGCGGCGGAACGCCGTACTGCTGCAGCCAGGCCGCCTCCAGCGCCTTCGCGCCGCCGGCCTGCTGCTCCAGACCGGACCGCATCCGCTGGACCTCGCGGTCCGTGACCGTCACGCCGGCGTCCCGCGCGGCGCGCTCCAGCACCCGGTCCAGGACCATGCCGTGCAGGGTGTCGCGGGTGAGGCTGCCGGTGCGGGCGATGGCCTGCTGGTACTGGGCGTCGTCCGGTACGGCCGCCCGCTGGGCCGCGCGGACCTCGCCGACCCTGTTCTCCAGCTGCGACACGGTGATCCGCTCGCCGCCGACGACGGCTGCCGCACCGGGGTGCGCGTCGTTGCCGCAGGCGGTGAGCAGGGGCGCCGCTGCGGCGATCGCGGCGGTGAGGAGGAGCGCGGTGCGACGGCGGCGGTGCAAGGAGACCTCCTGAGGAGAGCTTGTGCGGCGGTGCACAAAGTCTTGCGGTGATCGATGGTAGGCATCGGCCAAGCTCTGGCCAACCCATTCGACCAACGATTCACGGCGACTTCCGGCACCGGCGTCCGCCCCGTACGGCGCAGCGGCCCGCTATCCGCGCACCTGTCCCAGCCACTGCAGCGTCCGCCGGATGTCGGCGGCCAGCGGGTGCCCCGGTCCCTGCACGCGCTCCACGTCGTGCAGCAGCCGCACCAGCGTGTCGTGCGCGGCGGCCCGGTCGCCCAGGGCCAGCAACAGATGGCCGATGCGGCGGCGGACGTCGTGGGCGAGCTGCGGATCGCCGGCCGCCACGTACTGGTTCTCGTAGTACGCCAGTAGCGCCCGGTACTCGGCGAGCGCCGCCGCGGGTTCGCCGAGCTGCTCCAGGCACTGGGCGGCCTCGTAGCGGTGGCGCAGGGACTGCGGGTCGGCCTGGCCGGCCTCGGCGGCGCGTTCGTCGGCGAGGCGGCGCAGTTCGGGCAGGGCGCGCCGGTACTGGCCGTCGTCCAGGAGCGTGGCCGCGTACTGCTTGCGCAGGGTGCGCACGACCGGGGAGTGCTCGCCGTGCTGCTCGGCGGCGACGGGCAGGATCGAGCCGAGGATGTCGACGGCCTGGGTGATGCGGCCCTCGCCGAGCAGCCGCTTCACCTCGTCCACGGCGGCGGCGACGTCGGCCTTCTCCGCCACGGGCGCGGGCGGCGCGGCGGGGGCCGGCTGGGGGGCGGGGGTGCGGGCGCGGTCCGGCCAGGGGGCGTGCGGGCGCAGGAAGGGGCGGGTGGGGTCCAGGGGCGCGCCGGTGGGCATGCCCCGCGCGGGCAGCAGCCGCGCCAGGTCCTCGTAGACCTCCTGCGCGGAGTCCGGGCGGTGCTGCGGGTCCTTGGCGAGCAGCCGCAGCACCAGGGTCTCCAGGGCCTCGGGGACCTCCGGGCGGATCCGGCGCACGGGCACCGGCGGCTCGTACAGGTGCCGGTGCAGCACCCCGAGCGCCGTGGAGCCCGCGAACGGCACGTCGCCGCTGAGCAGCTCGTGCATCAGCACTCCGAGCGCGTACAGGTCCGTGTACGGGCCGACCGCGCCGCCCATCGCCTGCTCGGGCGCCATGTAGGCGGGTGAGCCGATGGGCGAACCGGTGTGCGTCAGCCGGGTGGTGTCGCTGTCCATGACGGAGGCGACGCCGAGGTCGAGCACGGTGACGGTGCCGTCCTGCTTCACCATCACGTTGCGCGGCTTGAGGTCGCGGTGGACGATCGGCACGGCGTGCACGGCGCTCAGCACGGCGCACAGCTGCGCGGCCACCGCGACCGTCCACTGCCACGGGTACGGGTCGTGTTCGGCGAGGTGGTCGCCGAGGTCGGCGCCGTCGACGTACTGCATGACGAGGAACAGCTCCTCGCCCTCGCTGCCCGCGTCGTGCACGGTGACCAGGCCGGGGTGGTCGACCTGGGCGGTGACCCGGCACTCGCGCACGAAGCGGCGGCGCAGTTCGTCGGCCTCGTGTCCGGCCACCTTGTCCGGGCGCAGCAGTTTCACCGCCACGCGCCGGTCCAGCCGTTTGTCGTAGGCCGTCCAGACCTGTCCCATGCCGCCCTGTCCGATGAGCGTGGACAGTTCGTAGCGGCCGGCGACGACACGTCCCGTCGTCACGCTCACCTTCCGCCTTCGTGGTTGCCCTGCTGCCCGTCCTGGCGGCGCAGGTAGTCGCTGAGTTCGTCCAGCTCGGCGCGGACCTGGTCGATCCGGGCCGGCGGTACGGGGTGCTGCGACGACTGCGGCGGCGGTACGGGGGTGGGGGGCACCGGGGTGTGCGGTACCGGGGTGTGGGGGACCTGGGGCTGCGGCACCGGCGTGGGCGCGTACGGCGAGCCCTGCTGCGGGTAGCCGTAGGGGCCCTGCCCGGCGCCCTGGCCGAGCATCGTCGTGGCGTGGGGGGACGGCGGCATCTGGCCCGCGTACGGGTGCGGCCGCCGGTGCAGGCGGATGTCCACGACCAGGTAGTACGCGGCCGAGACCGCGCCGAGGATCAGGACGACGGCCAGGGCCACGTCGGTCCGGGGGTCCGACTCCGGCAGCGAACCGATCACCGACAGGCAGGCTATCGACAGCGGGATGCTCACCCAGGCCGCCACCCAGTCGAGCAGCCGTCCCCTCAGGAACGCGATCCGGAACAACGGCACGCAGGCCAGCAGGCCGCAGCAGAGGACTCCGGCGGCGGCGTACAGCACGCGCTGCGTGATGACCATTGCCGCGCTGGGGGTGGGCGGCGCCGCGCCGTGGCCGTACATGACTGCTCCTGCAGGTGTGCCGGTGGGAACTCGGAGTCCGAGCGTATAGGCCGATGACGACAACCGGTCCCGGGATGTACCGAACCGTTGTCGTACGAGACGTCCTGAAAGCGTGCCGGGGGTGTTCCGTGGTCGGTCGGGGACGTCCGGTGCGGCTCGGGTGGGGGCGTTCCGTGAGCCCGGCCGGAGGCGTCCCGTGAGCCCGGTCGGGGGCCTTCCGTGGCTCAGTCGGGGGCGATCGTCCCGTCGGCCAGGCCGTCGTACATCCCGCGGACGAACTGCTCGCCGAGCCGGCTCGCCTGCCTGAGCGCCCGCTCGAACTCGTCCAGGGCCCGGAACCGGGCGCCGTAGCGCCGCTGTTCGGCCGGTGCGAGCCGGGGCAGTCGCAGCCGGCGCACGTCGAGCCGGGTGGCGGTGGACGCGTGGCTGCTGGCCTGGCGCTGGTTGGCAGTGCCGCGCAGGAACCCGGCAAGGAACCAGGCGTCGAGCACCTCCGGGTCGGGGCGCAGCAGCACGAGGTTGCGGCCCAGGACGGCCCCGGCGGTCGTGTCGTCGATCACCCGCGCGACGGTGCCCCCGCCGAGCACGGGCACGACGACGTCACCGGGTTCGGTGAGCACCGCTTCCCCGTCGCTCTCCGGGAGCATGCCGGAGGGGCCGGTTCCGGAGAGTACGTCGTGGTCGGTGAGGGCGGGCACGCGCGCGTGGCCGCCGTTTCCGCCCGTACGCATCACCAGGGCGCCCCCGCGCGCCAGTTCACCGACGGTGGTGAGGGGCGGGCGCCCGGCGGCGGGCGGCGCGGGGTCGGCGGGCGGCGGGGTGAGGCCGGTGGCCAGACGCAGCGTCCCGTCGAGCCGTTCGCGTACGTCGGCGAGCCGGCCGGCACCGTCCGCGGCGGCCGGGGGCGGGAGGTGGCGGGCCGGGGCGAGGTCGACGTCGTCGTCGAGGAGTTCGATGACGGGCACGGAGCGGGCCAGTCCCGGCCGTTCGTCGAGCCGGCCGGCCCCGTCGAAGGCGCGCCAGGCGTCGAGGACCGCCTCCCGCATCCCCGGCCAGTCGGGCCCGCCGCGCCCCTCACCGGCGAACCTCCCGGCGTCGGCGAACAGCACCTCCGGCTGGACGGGCGCCCGTTCGGGCCGGCGCAGCACCCACAGGTGCAGCGGGATGCCGTACGGGGGTGCCGCGCCGGCCGGCAGCGCGACGACGGCGCGCAGCGCGCCCCGGCGCAGCAGGTCGGCTCTGATCCGGCGCCCGGAGCGGCGGGACGCGGCCGCGGGCGGCATCAGCAGCACGGCGGTGCCGCCGTCCCGCAGCCGGGCGAGCGCGTGCTGCACCCAGGCCAGCTCGGACTCGGTGCGGGCCGGGAAGCCGTACTCCCAGCGCGGGTCGTAGGCGAGTTCGTCGTGCCCCCAGTCGCGCTCGTTGAACGGCGGGTGGCACAGGACGGCGTCGGCCCGCAGCTCCGGGTGGGTGTCGGCGCGCAGGGTGTCGCCTGCGGCGGTGCGCACGGGGGCGCGGGTGTGCAGGGCGAGGCGGAGCGCGGCGAGGGCGGCGAGTTCGGGGGCGCTGTCCTGGCCGTACAGCCGCCGGCCGGGGCCGTTGCCGACGGAGCGCAGCAGGGCGCCGGTGCCGCAGGCCGGGTCGAGGACGGTGCGGGCGGGGCCGGCCAGGGCGGCCATGAGGGCGGCGAGATCGGCGGGGGTGGGGGTGTACTGGCGCGGGTTGGCGTCGAGGTGCCGGCCGAGGAGGAACTCGAAGGTGTGCCGGGCGCCGAGTTCGGCGGCGAGTCCGGCGACGGAACGGAGGAGGGGCGCGGAGGGGAGCAGTTGGGGGGCGGCAGGGGGTTCGAGGGCTTTTCGGGCGGCCGGGCCGGCGGAAGCGGCGAGGCTGTGAACAGTGTCCGGGGTGTTCACATACGAGCCGTCCACCTCGCCGAGCCGTGATGTGAGCACCTGCTCCAGCGCTCCGGGCAGCAGCGCGGCGAGTCGCTCGTCGGAGCCGGAACTCACCTCCAGCCAGACCGGGGAGCGGTCGTGGATGAGGAGCAGGACGCAGCCGGCGTGGGTGAGGGCGGTGACCGGTCCGGCGGGGTGACCGGTGAGCTGCTGCCAGACGCGTTCCCTCAGCGGGACCTCGGCGAGCTTGCTGTGCCTGCGCAGCCAGCCCTCGACCTCGGCCAGCGCGAACGAGGGGCTGGTCTCGGTGCCGCCGACCGGGCCGGGGAAGTCGGCGTGCCGCCGGCGCCAGTTGCTGACGGCGGCGCGGCCGACACCGGCCAGTCGTGCGATCCCGGTGGCGGTCACTTCTGTCGCGTCGTCCTGCATGCCCGGCACCCCGCCCCGTTTCCCTCTGCTCCGTGTGCCGGCAAGCATACCGACGCGATCAAGGCCCAGTATTCACAAGAGTGGACGCCGCCACCACCGTGAACTGCGTTGACTCTATTCACACGATCTGTTCTCATTGACCCCGCGAACGAGCGACCGCCGAGGGGGCGGTGGCCGCGTTGGGAGGGACACAGCCATGGGAATGAAGAGCAAGATCGCGCTGGGCGCCGTCGTGGGCATCGTCATCATCGGTGCCGCCTCGGCGAACTCCGGTGACTCGGAAGGCGGTTCCGGCGGCAAGGGCACCTCGGTCTCCGCGGAGCAGCGGTCCGGCGACACGACGTCGGACGGCGCGTCGGACGCGAAGCCCGCCGAGGACGAGGGCACCGAGAAGGCGTCCCAGGCCGAACAGTTCAAGGCGTTCGTGCGGAAGAACGGGACGCCGCAGGAGAAGGAGGCGCTCTCGCACGTCACCAAGGTGCAGGGCGCGGACGAGCAGAACGACATCCTCGACGCCGCCGAGGTCTACACCGACTTCACCGGCGGGCTCATGGGCGAGGGCACGGGCCCCGCCAAGCTCATCGCCTCCGCGTTCGCCGACTGGAAGCAGAGCGACAACGGCCTCGTCACCGTGTACGGCGCCGACGGCGAGATCATCGGCAACGGCAACTTCTAGGCCCTCCGGGAGCCCACCACGCGCCGCACCGCACACGCCGGCCGTGGCGGCGAGATCACCGAAAAGGCCTTCACGACTCCGACCGGGGCACCGCCCCTGCGGACGTCCCGGACCTCCACTCCCCGAGCCGCCCCGCCCGGCGGCTCACCGCGGTACCGCTCAGCCGCCGCACTGCTCCAGCATCGTCCGCCGGTCGGCCGACGTCACCGGCATCTCGTACTTGAGGGCGACCTGAGCGAAGCGGACCGCGTAGGCGCACCGCACGCCCTTGCTCGGCGGGAGCCAGGACGCCGGGCCGGAGTCCCCCTTGGCCGAGTTGGCCCGGCCCTCGACCGGTATCAGATTGAGGGTGTCGTTCGCCAGCCGCTCCCGCTTGTCCTCGGACCAGCGCGAGGAGCCCATCTGCCAGCTGTAGGAGAGCGGCACGACGTGGTCGATCTGCACCTCGGCGGCCTCCTGCTTGCGCCACTCGATGGTCGTGCCGGTGTACGGGTCGTCCAGCGTCATGGCGACCACCACGCAGTCGGACCCGGAACGGAAACGCACGTCCCGCCCGTCCCGCTGGAGCAGATCGTTCCGCGTGTCGCAGCCGTTCCTCGCCAGTGGCACTCCGTCGGCCGTGTCCATCCAGGCGTAGCCGAACTCGTCCCGGTCGTAGCCCGTCTTCGGTCCGCGGCCCTTGGTCGCCACCTTCGTGATGAGGGCGACGGCCTCGGCCCGGTCCGGCTCGCCGGTCACGGGCGCGAGGCCCGGTTCGGTGCCGTCGGGGTTGTCCAACGGGCTGACGGCGCGCCCGCCGCCGTCTCCGGTGCCGGCCGGGGAGTCCGCGTCCCGGGCTCCCTCGCAGCCGGCGAGGAGAGCCACCGCGGCGATCACCACCGGTCCCGTGCGCCGGGCCCGTGCGCCCCACCCCTTGTCTCGCGTCACCGCGCCCTCCCTTGCTCTTCCGAATTCCTGCCCTGGCGGGGGCGAGCCGATCCGGGACTCACCGTAACGAGTGAGAGGTCCAGACCAATCCTGCGCCATGCGGACATGCGCCGCAAAGCGCGCGTATCGTCGGTTCCGAGTACCCTCCGGAGGGAGTTCCCGCATGGGCATCCTCGACAAGTTCAAGAGCAACAAGGCGGCACGCGGCAAGGCCAAGCACGCCTCGGACGCCGCGGAACGGAAGATGAACGAGAGGACCGGCGGCAAGTACGAGCAGCGGATCGACACCGCGCAGCAGCAGGCCGAACGCCGGCTCGGCATGGACCGCGACCGTCCCGACCAGCCGTAGGGCCTCGCGCACCCGTCAGGGCCGTCCACGGCGACCTCACGCCGCGGACGGCCCCTCCCGTACGGGTCAGGAACCCAGGACCGACGTCAGGAACTCCCCGACCCAGCCCAGCAGGTCCCGCCCGACCAGCGGCTTGCCGCCCACCTTCGCGGTCTTCGGGCGCGGCACCAGCACCTGGTGCGCGGCCGCCTTGATGACCGTGCCGGGGTACAGGCGCTTCAGGCGCAGTTCCTGGGACTCGCGCAACTCCACCGGCGCGAAGCGGACGTTGGTGCCCTGGAGCACGATCTCGCCGACGCCGCACGCGCGGGCCAGCATCCGCAGACCCGCCACCAGCAGCAGGTTCTCCACCGGCTCCGGCAGCTTGCCGTAGCGGTCGACGAGTTCCTCGCGCACGGCCTTGATGTCGTCCTCCGAGTTCGCGGAGGCGATCGCCCGGTACGCCTGGAGGCGCAGCCGCTCGCCGGGCGCGTAGTCGTGCGGGACGTGCGCGTCGACGGGCAGCTCGATCTTGACCTCGAGCGGCGGCTCCTCCTCGATCCCGCCGGTCTCCAGCTGGCGCCGGTAGTCCGCGACCGCCTCGCCCACCATCCGCACGTACAGGTCGAAGCCGACGCCCGCGATGTGACCGGACTGCTCGCCGCCGAGGAGGTTTCCGGCGCCGCGGATCTCCAGGTCCTTCATCGCCACGTACATGCCCGCACCCATCTCGGTGTGCTGGGCGATCGTGGCGAGCCGCTCGTGCGCGGTCTCCGTCAGCGGCTTCTCCGGCGGGTACAGGAAGTAGGCGTACCCGCGCTCCCGGCCGCGCCCCACCCGGCCGCGCAGCTGGTGGAGCTGGCTGAGGCCGAAGTTGTCGCCGCGCTCCACGATGAGGGTGTTGGCGTTGGAGATGTCGATGCCGGACTCGACGATCGTCGTCGACACCAGCACGTCGAACTTCTTCTCCCAGAAGTCGACGACGACCCGCTCCAGCGCCGACTCCGACATCTGGCCGTGCGCGGTGGCGATCCGCGCCTCGGGCACGATCTCGCGCAGCCGGGCCGCCGCGCGGTCGATGGACTCGACCCGGTTGTGGATGTAAAAGACCTGGCCCTCGCGCAGCAGCTCGCGGCGGATCGCGGCGCCGATCTGCTTCTGCTCGTACGGGCCGACGAAGGTGAGCACCGGGTGGCGCTCCTCCGGCGGGGTGGTGATCGTCGACATCTCGCGGATGCCGGTGACCGCCATCTCCAGGGTGCGCGGGATCGGCGTGGCGGACATGGTCAGCACGTCGACGTTGGCGCGCAGCTTCTTCAGCTGCTCCTTGTGCTCGACGCCGAAGCGCTGCTCCTCGTCGACGATGACCAGGCCCAGGTCCTTGAACTTGGTCTCCGAGGAGAACAGGCGGTGGGTGCCGATGACGACGTCCACCGATCCCTCGCGCAGGCCCTCCAGCGTCGCCTTCGCCTCCGTGTCCGTCTGGAAGCGGGACAGCGCCTTCACGTTCACCGGGAACTGCGCGTACCGCTCGCTGAACGTCCCGAAGTGCTGCTGCACCAGCAGCGTGGTGGGGACGAGCACGGCGACCTGCTTGCCGTCCTGCACGGCCTTGAACGCGGCCCGCACCGCGATCTCCGTCTTGCCGTAGCCGACGTCGCCGCAGATCAGGCGGTCCATGGGGACCGACTTCTCCATGTCCTCCTTGACCTCGGCGATGGTGGTGAGCTGGTCGGGCGTCTCCGCGTACGGGAAGGCGTCCTCCAGCTCGCGCTGCCACGGCGTGTCGGGCCCGAAGGGGTGCCCGGGGGCCGCCATCCGCGCGCTGTACAGCTTGATCAGGTCGGCGGCGATCTCCTTGACCGCCTTCTTGGCGCGCGCCTTGGTCTTGGTCCAGTCGGCGCCGCCCAGGCGGTGCAGGGTGGGGGCCTCGCCGCCGACGTACTTGGTGATCTGCTCCAGCTGGTCGGTGGGGATGTAGAGCCGGTCGCCGGGCTGGCCGCGCTTGGCGGGGGCGTACTCCACGACCAGGTACTCGCGGGTGGCGCCCTGCACGGTGCGCTGCACCATCTCGATGTAGCGGCCCACGCCGTGCTGCTCGTGGACGATGTGGTCGCCCGCCTCCAGGGTGAGCGGGTCGATGGTCTTGCGGCGCCGGGCCGGCATCCGGGCGCCCTCGCGGCCGGAGGCCTTCTGGCCGGTCAGGTCGGTCTCGGTGAGCACGGCGAGCCTGAGCGCCGGGTCGACGAAGCCGTGGTCGACGCAGCCGCAGGCGACGTGCACGACGGACGGGGTGATCTCGCCGAGGTCCGCGTCGAGGCGGGCGGCGATGCCCTCGCCGCCGAGCACCTCGACCGTGCGGGCGGCCGGGCCGTGGCCCTCGGTGACGAACACCGTGCGCCAGCCGTCGGCGAGCCAGCCCTTGGTGTCGGCGAGGGCTCTGGCGGTGTCGCCGCGGTAGGTCTCGGGGGCGTGCATGCCGAGCTTGAGGGTGTCCGGGGCGCCCGCCGCGTCAGCGGCAGACGTCAGCGCCTCGTCGGCGGCGAACGGCGACACCGACCACCACATCATGTCCAGCTCACGGGCCCGGTCGCGGACGTCCGCGATGGACCACAGGGAGGCCGCGCCGACGTCGATGGGCGCCTCCCCGCCGCCGGCGGTGGCCGCCCAGGACGCCTGCAGGAACTCCTGGCTCGTCGCCACCAGGTCGGCGGCCCGGGTCCGCACCCGCTCGGGGTCGCAGACGACGGCCATGGCGCCCTTGGGCAGCACGTCCAGCAGCAGCTCCATGTCGTCGACGAGGACGGGCGCCAGGGACTCCATGCCCTCCACCGCGATCCCCTCGGCGATCTTCCCGAGGAGCTCCCCCAGCTCCGGATGCTGCTCGGCAAGGACCCGCGCGCGCTCCCGCACGTCCTCGGTGAGCAGCAGCTCGCGGCAGGGCGGGGCCCACAGGCCGTGCTCGGCGACCTCCAGGGAGCGCTGGTCGGCGACCTTGAAGTAGCGGATCTCCTCGACGTCGTCGCCCCAGAACTCCACCCGCAGGGGGTGCTCCTCGGTCGGCGGGAACACGTCGAGGATGCCGCCCCGTACGGCGAACTCGCCGCGCTTCTCGACCAGTTCCACGCGCGCGTACGCGGCGGCGGCGAGGGCTTCGACAATCTCGTTCAGATCGGCGTTCTGCCCGGTGCGCAGGGAGACCGGCTCCAGGTCGCCCAGGCCCTTGACCTGGGGCTGGAGCACCGAGCGCACGGGGGCGACGACGACGGAGACCGGGCCGGTCTCGGGGTCGTCGGGGCGGGGGTGGGCCAGGCGGCGCAGCACGGCCAGGCGGCGGCCGACGGTGTCGCTGCGGGGGCTGAGCCGCTCGTGCGGCAGCGTCTCCCAGGACGGGTACTCCACGACGCCCTCGGGCGGGAGCAGGGAACGCAGGGCCGCCGCCAGGTCCTCCGCCTCGCGTCCCGTGGCCGTCACCGCCAGTACGGGGCGGCCGGTGTCGCGGGCCAGGGCGGCGACGGTGAGGGGGCGGGCCGCGGGCGGGCCGACCAGGTCGACGTGCATGCGGTTGCCGTCCGTGGCGGCCGCGATCGCTTCCGCGAGAGCGGTGTCCTTGACTACGGCGTCGAGCAGACCGTGCAGGCTCATTCGGGGCGCTTTCCGTCCGGGGGTGTGCAACACGTCGGGCCCGACGCGCGCGGCGGGCCGGGGTTGTCCAGCGTACGTCGCCGGAGACCCCCGGTGCCCGGGCTGTGGACAACGTCCACCGACCGGTGGGCGGCGCCGGTGCCCGGCCTCCCCAAGGGGTTTCCGCCCCCTGGACTTCCGTTCGACCCCGGACGGGCCTCGCCCCCGGACACCGGCCGGGCCGAACGGAACGACCCGGCGCCGGGGCGGGCCCCCCGGGCGGGCCCGCGCCGGGGGGTTGCCCCGCCCCCCCCCGATTGGGGGGGGAGTGGGGGGGGGGTGGGGTCAGGGAGTTCATGCGGGCCCCCCCGGAACCCCCCCCGCCCCCCCGCGCGCCCCCCCCCCCCCCGCCCCGGGGCGGCCCCCCCCCCCCCCCCCCGGCGGCCCCCCCCCCCCGCCCCCCCCCCCGGCGCCGGGTGTTTCCCCCGCAACCCCCGTATGCGGTGGCTAGTCGGTGGCGATGGCGTTCAGGACGTTCATGCGGCCCGCCCGGAAGGCCGGGACCAGGGCGGCGAACAGGCCCACGAAGGCCGAGCCGATGAAGACGCCGGTGATCGTCGGCCACGGGATCTCGAGGACCTTCAGGCCCTCCAGGGCGAGCAACTGCTGCGCGGTCGCGCCCCAGCCCATGCCCAGTCCGAGGCCCAGCAGGGCACCGAAGAGGGCGATCACGACCGACTCCATGCGGATCATGCGGCGCAGCTGCCGGCGCGAGAGGCCGATGGCCCGCATCAGGCCGATCTCCCGGGTCCGCTCCACCACCGACAGGGCCAGGGTGTTCACCACACCGAGGACCGCCACGACGATCGCCAGGGCCAGCAGACCGTAGATCATGTTCAGCAGCTGGCCTATCTGGTCCTTCAGCGCCTCCTTGTAGTCGGTCTGGTCGCGCACCGTGTACTGCGGGTAGTCGTGCAGCGCGTCCTTGAGCGCCGTGTACGCGGCGTCGGTCCGCCCGTCCTTCGCCGAGGCGAAGAGCAGCATGTCCAGCGGCATCTTCTCGGCCGGCACGTACGTGGCGAGCGTGTCGATGGACGTGTACATCGCGCCCGCGTCGATGACGGCCTCACTGCTGGTGATGGCCCGGACCGTCAGCGTGCCCGTCTCGCCGTCCTTGAACGCGATCTCGATCTTCGAGCCGATCTTGATGCCGTGGTCCTTCGCGAAGTCCTCGTGGACGGACATCGAGTCGGGCCTGTAGGCGTCGCCGAGCTTCCCGGCAACCGTCTCGATCCGCAGGTCGGTCGCGTACGTCGGATCGGCCGCCGTGATCGCCGTGTCCTTCAGCGTCTTGCCGTCGGGCGTGGTGAAGTCGGCCTCGGTCCACTTGTACTCGGTGACCCGGTCCACCCCGGGCGACTTCTTCACGGCCTCGACGGCCTGCGGGGTGATCAACTGGCCGGTGTCGGACTGGATGATGAAGTCCGTGCCGACGCTCTTGTCGAGCTCGTCGGTGGCGGAGGCGACCATGGAGGAGCCGACCACGGACAGGCACGCCACCAGCGCCAGACCGATCATCAGCGCGGCGCCCGTCGCGCCGGTGCGACGCGGGTTGCGCAGGGCGTTGCGCTCGGCCATGCGGCCCACGGGACCGAAGGCCCGCAGCAGGATCGCGCCGAGGACCCGCACCACACCGCTCGCCAGCACCGGTCCGATGACGACGAAGCCGATCAGGGAGAGCACCACGCCCAGGCCCAGCCACAGGGAGCCGTCGGTGGCCTTGTCGGCCGTCCCCGCCAGGTAGAGGCAGGCCCCGCCGGCGCCGGTGAGGACCAGGCCGATCCCGCCGCGTATCCAGCCGGCCTTGGCGTCCGCCGGGGTGCCGGCGTCGCGCAGCGCGGCCATCGGGGAGATCTTCCCCGCCCGCCGGGCGGGCAGGTAGGCGGCGAGCACGGTGACGACGACGCCGAGGAGCAGTCCGAGCACCGGGGTCGTCCAGGCCACCGTGAGGTCGTCCGTGGACAGGTCCATGCCCATCATGCCCATGAGCTTCATCAGACCGACCGCGAGCCCCACGCCCGCGCCGACTCCGAGGACCGAGCCGAGGACGCCGAGCAGCAGCGCCTCGACCAGCACCGAGCGGTTGACCTGCCTGCGGGACGAGCCGATCGCCCGCATCAGGCCGATCTCCCGGGTGCGCTGGGCGACCAGCATGGAGAAGGTGTTGATGATCAGGAAGATGCCGACGAGGAAGGCGATCCCGGCGAAGCCGAGCATGGCGTACCTCATGACGCTCATGAAGTCCTCGACGTCCTTCTGGTTGGCCTCCGCGGTCTCCTCCGCGGTCTGCACCTTGTAGGCGCCGCCGAGCTCGGCCGCGACGTCCTTCTTCAGCTGCTCGTCGCTGACGCCGGCCGCCGCGGTGACGTTGACGTTGGTGTAGACGCCGCTCTCGCCGACCAGGGTCCGCTGCGCGGTCTTCGTGTCCAGGTAGAAGATCGCGGCACCGGGGTTGGTGACGGTGAAGTCGGCGATGCCGGAGATCTTCGCGGTGTGCGTGCCGACCACGGTGATCACGCCGATCTCGTCACCGAGCTTCAGGTCGTGCTTGTCGGCGGTGTCGGCGTCGACCATGATCTGGTCCGCGCCCTCGGGCGCCGCACCCTCGGTGATCTTCATGGTGCGGGCGTCGTTGCCGTTCCAGCTGCCGACGATGGTCGGGCCGCCGCTGGTCGGCGAGAGGCTGTCCTTGTCGGCGTCGACGACGGTCACCGAGGTGGAGAACACCGTGCCCTCGGCCGACTTCACGCCGTCCGCGCCCTTGACCTCGTCGAGCACGGAGGCCGGTATCACCGGCGGCTTGCCGTTGTCCGCGGTCGTCTCACCGCTGTCGGAGGCACCCTTGGCGCTCACCGTGACGTCCGACGACGTGGCCGCGAACAGCTTGTCGAACGTCGTGTTCATGGTGTCCGTGAACACCAGCGTGCCGCACACGAACGCCACCGACAGCAGCACCGCCACCGCCGACAGCGCCATGCGCCCCTTGTGCGCGAAGAAGTTGCGCATCGAGGTCTTCAGGACGGTCATGACGTACGCCCCCGGGCGTCGAAGTCCTTCATCCGGTCCAGGACCTGATCGGCCGTCGGCTGGTGCATCTCGTCGACGATGCGACCGTCGGCCAGATACAGCACCCGGTCCGCGTAGGAGGCGGCCACCGGGTCGTGGGTGACCATCACGATGGTCTGGCCCAGCTCGTCCACCGAGCGGCGCAGGAAGCCGAGCACCTCGGCACCGGCGCGGGAGTCGAGGTTCCCGGTCGGCTCGTCACCGAAGATGATCTCCGGCCGGGCCGCCAGCGCCCGCGCCACCGCGACCCGCTGCTGCTGGCCGCCGGACAGCTGCGTCGGCCGGTGCTTCAGCCGCTCCGCGAGCCCGACGGTCTCCACCACCCGGTCCAGCCACGCCTTGTCGGGCTTGCGGCCGGCGATGTCCATGGGAAGCGTGATGTTCTCGATCGCGTTCAGTGTCGGCAGCAGGTTGAACGCCTGGAAGATGAACCCGATCCGGTCCCGGCGCAGCCGCGTGAGCTTCTTGTCCTTCAGACCGGTTATCTCGGTCTCGTCCAAGTGGATCTGCCCGGACGTCACGGTGTCGAGCCCGGCGAGGCAGTGCATCAACGTGGACTTGCCGGACCCCGAAGGGCCCATGATCGCGGTGAACTGGCCGCGGGCGATGTCCACGTCGACGTGATCGAGGGCGACGACACGGGTCTCGCCCGACCCGTACGCCTTCACGACCTGCCGCGCCCGCGCGGCAACGGCCGTACTCCCTCCCGCCACCCGGCCGCCACCCCTCATCGAGGCGCTTCGCGCCGCACCTTCTGAATCGCCCCCGTGCCCGGGAATGGTCACAGCCGATGTCACGGTAAGTCTCCTATATCGGTCAGCAAGTGAAAGCGGTGCCCCGTCGCCCGCCCGTCGTACCCGGCGGCCGCTCCGTGCGTGTTCGTGCGACGTGATTCAGTCTGACGGCCGGCAGGGGCCCCGCGCCCTGGTGTTCAGCGCAGTCTTGTACTGAGGAAAACCCCACCCCCGCCGGTGCGGTGCGCCGCCCCCCAGCGGCGTAAAGCCAGGTTAAGGAAGACCCCCGCCCCGTCTCGTCCTCCGCCGGTACGAACCCTCCCCGACCCGTAGTACGGAGGTACCCCTAAGGGCTCTCCTCCGGCGGGTGGACACCGTCTCAGGGTCGGCTCATCCCACCGGCCCATCCGCATCCGCCCTCCCGCGACGCGCGGGTCGGGTGCGAAGCTGTCCGGCGGCGAACACGTGCAAGGGGCAAGCAGCGAGGAAGGAACTCCGGGTGGACGGCACCAGACCGGTGACACGCGACAGCGGACGATCCGCCGCGACCGGACGGCGCGGCGCCGTCGTCGCCGCGCTGATGCTCGCGATGGCCCTGGCGGCACTCGACTCCACCATCGTGTCCACCGCCGTCCCGCAGATCGTCGGCGACCTGGGCGGCTTCTCCTACTTCTCCTGGCTCTTCTCCGGCTACCTGCTGGCCGTCACGGTCACCCTCCCCGTCTACGGCAAGCTCTCCGACACCTTCGGCCGCAAACCGGTCCTCGTCGCGGGCGCCGCCCTGTTCCTGCTGGGCTCGCTGCTGTGCGCCACCGCCTGGAACATGGCCGCGCTCGTCGCGTTCCGCGTCGTGCAGGGCCTGGGCGGCGGCGCCCTCCAGGGCACGGTGCAGACCCTCGCCGCCGACCTGTACCCGCTCGAGGAACGCCCGAAGATCCAGGCCCGCCTCTCCACCGTGTGGGCCCTCTCCGCGGTGACTGGCCCCGGCATCGGCGGACTGCTCGCCTCCTACGCCGACTGGCGCTGGATCTTCCTCGTCAACCTGCCCGTCGGGGCGGTGGCGTTGTGGCTGATCGTGCGTCACCTCCACGAGCCGTCACGGGAGAAAGCCCGCCACGCGCGCGTGGACTGGGCGGGCGCGACCGCGATCTTCGCCTGCGGGGGCGTCCTGCTCACCGCGCTCGTCCAGGGCGGAGTCGCCTGGCCGTGGCTGTCCGCACCGTCACTCGCCCTGTTCGCGGCGGGAGCCGCGCTCCTGGCGGCCGTGGTCGTCGCGGAACACCGCGCGGCGGAACCGATCATCCCCGGCTGGGTGTGGCGCCGCCGCACGATCGCCGCCGTCAACCTGGCCTTCGGCGCCCTGGGCCTGCTGATGGTGGCCCCCACGGTCTTCCTGCCCACCTACGCCCAGTCCGTCCTCGGCCTCTCCCCGGTGGCCGCCGGATTCGTCCTCTCCGTGTGGACGCTGACCTGGCCGGTGTCGGCCGCCCTCAGCCAGCACGTGTACCGCCGCATCGGCTTCCGCGACACCGCGATGCTCGGCATCGGCACGGCCGCGGCCGTCCTCCTCGCGTTCACCTTCCTCCCCTATCCCGGCGAGGCGTGGCAGCCGACCCTGCTGATGCTGCTGCTGGGCGCGGCCCTCGGCCTGTTCCAGCTGCCCCTGATCATCGGGGTGCAGTCGTCGGTGGAATGGGAGGAACGCGGCACGGCGACCGGGTCGATCCTCTTCTGCCGGCAGACCGGCCAGACCGTCGGCGCGGCCCTCTTCGGCGCGGTCGCCAACGGCGTCCTGGCCACACGCCTCGGCGGCGCGCACGACCTGGACTCCGTCACCCGCGCCCTGGACGCGGGCACCGTCCCCGAGGCGACCCGCCGGGCCGTCGCGGACGCCGTGCACGCGGTCTACCTCGGCGCGGCGGGCGCGGCGGCACTGGCGTTCCTGTTCCTGCTGGTCCTCGCACCGCGCACGTTCCCTGTGCTCAAGGACTGAACGGGCCCCGCACCCCGAACGCCCCCTTCCGCACCCAGCCGCGGCACAGGACCCCCACCCGGAGCCGGATCACTCCACGGTCCGCCCCGTCAGCGCGCTGAGGCCCGCGCACACCTGGTCCAGCTGCGCCTGTACGTCCTCCCGCCTCCCGGCGTGCTCACGCAGCACCCGCTCGGTCTCCCGCGCGACACCCTCCGCGCGGACACACGCCTCGGCCAGCAGCTCCGCCGCCCGCTCCCGCGCCTCCTCCGCGCAGCGCCGCGCCGACTCCTCCGCGTCGGCGAAGACCTGCCGCGCCTCGGCCAGCACCCCCTCGGCACGCTCCTCCGCCTCCGCGTTCCTGGCCTCCAGCGCGGCCACCCGCGCGGCCTCCTCCCGGGCCACCGCCTCCAGCCGCTCCGCCTGCGCCCCGGCCGCCTCGGCCAGCACCGCCGAGGTACGCTCCCGCATCTCCCGCAGCACCACCAGCGTCTGCGCGCGCCGCTCCTTCACCTCGGCCCGGGCCTCGGCCCGGATCCGGTCGGCCTCCGCGCGGGCCGCCAGCAGCACCTCCCCCGCGTGTTCATCGGCCTCGGCGCGTACGGCCTCGGCGTGCGCCCGCGCGGCCTCCCGCACGCCGGCCGCGTCGTCCTCCGCCAGGTCCGTCACGTCCCGCACGTACTGCCGCGCCGTCTGCCGTACGTCCGCCGCCTCCTCCCCGGCCAGCTCGAACAGCCGCCGCGCGCTCTGCCCGAGCGACTCGTACGTCTGCGGCGCCAGCCCCGCCACCCGCACCCGCAGCAGCTCCAGCTCCTCCTCCATCTCCCGGGCGAGGACGGTGAGCCGCGCGGCCCGCTCCCAGGCGGCGTCACGATCACCCGAGAGGGCCTCGACGAACGCGATCACCTGCAAGGGACGGTAACCACGCCCCCGTACGAGCTCGAAGCCCTGCGACGACACCGATGCGCTGCTCACCCTGGAACCCCTCTCCACCGACGGACACGAAGCCCAGCACGAAAGACCGAGCACGAAATGGGATGAATCGCGCACATCTTGGTGGATGACACGGAAGTGTTCATAACGCGACACTCCGCGAGGAGGGCACGCAAAAGCCGGGCCCGGTCGTCCTGACGACCGGGCCCGGCTCCCCACCTCACACGGGGTTCAACCGCGACGGATCACAACAACCCGTCCCACATCTGCTCCAGCAGCACCGACCACCAGCTCTCCGGCGAACCCAGCGCCGCCGGGTCCAGCGCGGCCAGCTGCGCCTGGAAGTCCACCGTCCAGCGGCCCGCCTGCTCCTGGTTCAGCCCGAACCGCAGCCGCCACATCCGGCCCAGCAGCGCCAGACAGCGCGCGAACTCCGGCAGACCGGTGTTCACGAACTGCGGCGGCACCGGCACACCACCCGGCCCGGCCTCCACCGGCACCGCGACGATGTTCGCCGTGCCGTACTGCACACAGATCGCCTTGCCGAAGTCACTGCCCATCACCAGGTACGAACCCGCGTCCGAGGCCGGCTGCACACCCCGCTCCGCCGCCAGCTCCGCCAGCGTCGGCACCGGCCGTCCCGGCTGCGCCTGCGCCCAGAAGAACGGACCCATGTCCAGCGGCAGCCCTGCCACCACCAGGGTGTGCGCCACGACCGGCGGCACACCCTGCCGGGACACCGCCGCCTGCTCGAACCGGAACACACCCGGCCCGAACGCCCCCGCCAGCTCCTGCGCGACCGCCTCCGGCGGAACCGGCGGCACGGGCTGCACCGGCGGAATCGGCGCACGCACCGGCGCGGGACGCGCCGGACCGTCCGCCACCTGGTGCAACTCCCCCTGATGGGCCAGCAACTGCCCCATGCCCTGCTGCCGGCTCGCGTGATCCGTGCCGTACGGGGCGATGGACGTGATCCGCGCCTGCGGCCACTGCTCACGGATCATCCGCGCACAGTACGCACCCGGCAGCTCGCACGACTCCAGCTCGGTGTGCAGCTCCAGCACCTGGTCCGGCGGCACGTTCATGGCGCGCAGCTCGTGGAAGATCTGCCACTCCGGGTGCGGCGTACCCGGCGCCGAACGCCGTATCAACTGCTGCTCGCTGCCGTCCTGCGCGCGGTAGCGCAGCACGGCCTGGTAGCCGGGGCCGACGGTCGGCCGGCCGGCGGGCGGCTGCGGATAGCCGTACGCCGGCGGCCGCCCCGGCACGGGAACCCCGGGCGCGGGCACACCGGGGGGCATCCCGCCGGGCACGCCCGGGGGCGCCGGGGGCGGAGGCGCACCGGGCCCGGCCACCGGCGGCGCGGCCAGCACGGTCTCCGCGTGATGCACGGGCCCGCGCCCGCCCCCGGCCGTACCGGGAGCACCGGGCGGAACCGGCGGCGGAGGAGCACCCGGAACACCGGGGGGACTGGGGGGACCGGGGGGCCCCGGAGGCTGAGGCGCGCCAGGAGCACCAGGCGGCTGAGGAGCGCCGGGAGCACCCGGAACGCCGGGAGGCCCCGGAGGCTGGGGCGCGCCGGGACCGCCCGGGCCCGTGCCGCCCGGGCCCGCGAGCATCGTCGCCGCGTGGTGGACACCACCGGGCGGCGGAGGCGGGGCCGGCGTCCCGGGCGGCGGGGTCGAACCACCCGGCGTGCCCGGCCCGTCGGGGCCGAGCGGCGGCACCATCTGCGTCGGCACGTACCCGCCCGCCGGAGCGGACGGCGGCGCGGGCGTACCCCCCGGACGCGCACCCGGGGCCCCCGGGGCACCCGGAGGAGGCGGCGGGGCCACCGCGCCCGAGCCGCGCCGCGGAGGCGGAGTCGCCTTGCTGGTCGCGGCGTCCGCGATGTCCCCGGCGTTCGGCGCGAGCGGCCGCTCCGGCACACCCGGACCAGCCGACGGAGGCGGAGGCGCAGGCGTGGACGCAGGCGCACCACCGGGCCCGTACGGCGCACCCCCCTGCGTGGGCGGCGGCGCACCCGGCACCCCCTGCGGCGCACCGGAATCCCCGACCACCGGCGCGACAGCCGTCGGCGGAAGCCCGCTGCCACCCGACATCAGCGCCGTCTTCGCCTCCGGCGGAGCCACGGGCGGCGGAACGTCGTCACCGGACTCGCTCAGCTGCGGCGCGAACACGGTCTCCGGCAACGGAACGGAACGGTCCTCACCGGCATCGGCATTGGTGTCCGTACCGGCCCACGGAGTCGCCCCCGCCGGCACACCCGCCCCCGCGGGAGAACCACTCCCCCCGGCAACGGGCCACGCGGCACCACTCCCCGCCCCCGAAGCAGACCCCGCGGACACCTCCGAACCCGAACCCGAACCACCGACCGAAGCCGAACCCGTATCCGAACCACCGGCCGAACCCGCGGACGCACCCGCCCCCGAACCCTCCCCCCGCCTGTCCGGAATCCCCAGCCGGTCCGCCGCCTCCTGCAACCACTCCGGCGGACTCAACAAGAACGACGTCTGATTCAGATCCACCCGCGCCGCAGGCGCCGGCACCGGCTCGGACGCCGAACCGTCACGGCCGTACTCCTCCTCGTACCGGCGGATCACCTCACCCACCGGCAACGCCGGCCACAACGTCGCCTCACCACTGTCACGGGCGATCACCAGCCGCTGCGCACCCCCGTCCGAACGGGGCCCGTCCGCACGGTCCTCCGCCCACACCACGAACCCGAGGCCGAACTCCCGCACCCGCACCTCACGGTGCTGATACGCCGGCACCTCCCCGTTGACCCACTCCTCCGCACGCTCCTGCGCCTGCGCGAACGTCACCATCGCCGAAGCTCACTCCCCCGCGGAAGAAACCGGAACGGCACGCGCGAACCCACCGTCCACCATCAGATTCGCCACCGTCTCCAGCTCCGGCGGAGACCCCGCCAACCGGGACAGGAACACATCGAAATCGTCCCCGCACGGCAACAACAACCGCTCCACCCGCTCAGCAGGCGGCCACGACGGATCCACGTCCCGCGCGTCGTCGTACGCACAGAACCACACCGACCCCTGCCGCTCACCCCGCACCTTCACGGCCAGCAGACCACCCTGCACGAAAGCGACGCACAGATAGTCCTTGGTCAGATGATCACGCAGACACTTGTTCACATACACGAGGTCATTGACCGCCGCCTCGTCCCGCACCGTGAAGAACGGCTGGTCCACCAGCAGCCCCAGCTCCGCGTCCAACGCCGTCCCCACCGGCGCACAACCACCCGCCGCCTTCAAGAACGACCGGTACGCACCCGGCAACCGGTACCCGAGATCCTCCTCCACCCCCAGGACCTGCGACTCCGTCACCGCCACACCCGACTTCGGCAACCCGAAATGCGCCGGCCGCGTCTCCTGCAACGGCCGCGTACCCCGCTTGCCGTGGTCCACCGTCGACGTCGCCACCCCACCGTGATGCCGCAGCAACGCCTTCACCTCGACCGGCACCAACTCCAGCCGCCGCGACCCCACCACGTGATGCCACGTCCACCCGTGCGGCGTCGCCACCGCCGGCACCGTGTCCCACAACTCATGACCACTCGCCGCCAACGCCGCGTTCGCCGACACGTAGTCCGTCAACCGCAACTCGTCGACACCGAAACCCCCCGGCGGCTCCGCCACCTCCGCGGCCGCACGCGCATAGGGCGAGAAATCCGGATAACCACGCTCATCCACCCGCACCCCCCGCGGGTGACGCGCCGCCCGCACCGGATCCGGGAAGTGCACGACCTGCCCGGCATAAGCCGCGTTCGGCGGCGCGGCCCGTCCCCCGGCCTGGCGGCCGGGAGGCACACCCAGCCCGAGCCGACCTGTCGTCATCGCGGTTGCCCCCTGCGGCACTCTGACGCCCCGCACCGCCCGCCTCCGGACCACCACGGAACGTATTCGACTGTCACGTCTGTCTCGACTGCTTACCGCCACGACCCCCACGGCGCCCGCACACCCAACCGCACGGATCACCGCATGGACCGCGGTTGCCGACAGCCTATGCGGTACGACGACACCGGTCACCGGCGCCGGCCATCCACCCCTCCACTTCCGTGACCAGCCGTCACCCTCCCGTGACAGCCCGCCCAAACCCGGGCGTGTCGCCCCGCCCCAGCTTCCGCATCAGCCACGCCATTTGGCACCCTGTGACCTCCGGGGGGATGCTCGGGAGGGGATGATGATCATGAACGTGACGCAGACGGGGCCACACAGCGGCCCCACCGGCAACCCTCGCTCCGGCGACCCCCGCATCGGCTGGAGCGCCACCGACACCCCCCACACCCCCACCCTCCACCACCGCCGCGACGGCATCCTGCCCACCATCGCGGCCGCCCTCTCCGTCCGCGGCGCCACCCTCACCTGCACCGCCGCCCGCGGCGACACACCCCCCACCCTCCACCCCCTCGTCCAGGACTTCCTCGACACCCTCACCAGCGACCAACGCGACCGCTTCACCGGCCGCTGCGCCGAAACCATCCTCATCTCCCGGCACATCACCACCGCCGACAGCGCCCGCAGCAAACGCGCCGCACGCAAACCCATGACCAACGGCGAAGCCCGCAAAAGCCTCAAGAACGCCAAACTCACCACCCGACGCATCCGCGAGGACGGCGACCCCCTCCACGGCGCCTACGCCACCCCCTGCCGCGCCTGCACCGCACTCACCGCCCACTTCGGCATCCGCATGATCGACCCCGCCACCACCAACTGACCCGGCCCCGACCCCGCACCACCCACGACCCCGACACACGAAAAGCAGATGCACACCGACCGCACCTCCACCACCCGCTTCGCCGTACCCGTCGACGCAGCCCTACGCGCCGCCGGCTGGCAACCCGGACGCTGGGACATCAAACAAGCGGAAATCTGGGCCGACACCCTCCGCGACCACACCTCACCCGCAGGACACCGCCACACCGTCTTCCCCGCAGCCGTCGAAGCCTGGGCCGAATTCGGCGGACTCCACCTGACCCCCAACGGCCCCGGCCGCCAGATCGCCCCCGCCACCCTGCACCTCGACCCCCTCCACGGCCTCCACCTCGCCCGCACCCTCGGCGACCTCGGCCGCGCCCTCGACACCGAGGTCTGCCCCCTCGGCGCCGAAACCGACACCCAAGCCCTCCTCGCCATCGACGCCCACGGCCGCGTCTACGCCCTCGACCACACCGGCGACTGGTACCTCGGCCCCGACATCGACCACGCCCTCACCACCCTCGTCTCCGGCATACAGCCCACCCGCCTCACCACCGGCTGAACACCACGAGACGACGACCGCACTACGACGCCGGAATCACCGCCGACACCCGAAAACCCCCCGCATCCGTCGGCCCCGACACGAACACCCCACCCAACGCCGACACCCGCTCCTTCATCCCCACCAGACCATTCCCCCCCGACGGCAACCCCGCCGACCCCGCCGCCTCCACCTCCGGCGGCGGCTCGTTCTCCACCTGCATCGCGATCTCCGACACCCGGTACGCCAGACGCACATACGTCTTCGCACCCGCCGCATGCTTGTGCACGTTCGTCAACGCCTCCTGCACCACCCGGTACGCCGTCGACTCCACCTCCCGCGCACACGACCGCGCCTCCCCCACCACCGACAGATCCACCACCATCCCCGCAGCCGCAGACTGCCCCACCAACTCCTCGATCTCCGACAGACACGGCCCCTCCCCCTCCTCCACCGCACGAGACGCCGCAGCCGCCGCGGCCACCCCCACCGCCGCCAACGGCACCGACGCCCGCTCCCGCCGCTGCCCCCCGTCCCCACCCGAGCGCAGCACCCCGAGCATCTCCCGCAACTCCGTCAACGCCTGCCGCCCCATGTCCCCCACCAGAGCAGCGTTCCGCACGGCCTTCTCAGGATCCTTCCGCGCCACCGCCTGCAACGCCGCCGCATGCACCACCATCAGACTCACCCGGTGCGCCACCACGTCATGCATCTCACGGGCGATCCGCGTCCGCTCCTCACCCCGCGCCCACTCCGCCCGCTCCTCAGCCCGCTCCGCCAGCAACTGGAGCTCCCGCTCCAGACTGTCCGCCCGCTCCCGCAGACTCTCCATCAACCGCCGCCGCGCCCCCACGTACAGACCCAGCAGCAACGGCGGCGCCGTCACCCCGATCGCCGTCGTGATCGACGCGAACGGAACGATCCAGTCCTCGACCTCCAGGTCCCCCCGCGCCAGGTTCTGCCGCATCCGCACGAACATCACGACGAGCACACCCACCGACTGCATGCCGGCCAGCGACGCGATGATCCGCCGCGGCACCTCGGACGCGGCCAGCGAATACAGGCCCACGACACCCATCAGGAAACCCATCGCCGCCGGCGTCACCGCGATCGCCACCAGCACCACCGCGATCGGCCACTTCCGCCGCACCAGCAGCACGGAACCGGCGAGCACACCGAAAACGGCCCCCACACCGGCCGGAATCCCCGCCTCCCACGCGAACGGGATCCCCTCCAGCCCGCACTCCACCGCGGACACCACCGCGAGCCCCGCATCCAGCACGGCACTACGCCGCCTGTCCCACCACCACGGCCCTCCCCGGGCCGCCACACGCTCTTCCCCCGTCGTGGTCATGCGTCCAGCCTACGGGCGCACAGCGCCGCTTTTCCGGCGAGTTTCCACGCCCGGATCACACCACACAGGGTGACCGTTCGGATGCGGTACGGCCCGAAATCACTCGAACTGCTGAATCGGACACCGTTCGAGGGGGGAATCAACCATTCCGCCCGGACGGTATGCGTGTGACACATGCACCCGGCAAATACGCCGACTTCGAAGGCCTGCGGGAGCGGGCGGTGGCGCTGCGACGGGCGGGACTGAGCCGACGCCAGATCCGCGACCGGCTCCACGTCGACAACAACGACATCCTCAACCGCCTCCTCCAGGGCGAGCCGGCCCCGGAATGGACGAAACGGCCGAACGCGAAGGACGACCTACGGGAGAAGGCGAGGGAGCTCCGGCTCCAGGGCTGGACGTACGACCAGATCCAGGTCGAACTGGGCTGCTCCAAGAGCTCGATCTCACTGTGGGTACGGGATCTGCCGAAGCCGGAGCGGAAACGAAGCCGCGAGGAAGCCTCGGCGATCGCGAGACGCGGCTGGGAAGCCACGCTCCGGTTGCGCGAGGAGGAGCGGCAGCGCACCAAGGAGGCTGCCGCGAGCGAGATCGGCACGCTGACCGAGCGTGAACTGTTCATTGCCGGCGTGGCCCTCTATTGGGCCGAGGGCGCGAAGGACAAGCCGTACGCCAGGCGCGAGAACGTGCAGTTCGTCAACAGCGATCCCGGCGTAATCCGTATCTACCTCACCTGGCTGGACCTGCTGGGAGTGGAGCGCAGTCGTTTGCGCTACAGAGTCATGATCCACGAGACGGCCGACATCGAGGGCGCCGAGAGCTACTGGGCCGACCTGCCGGGCGTCGATGTCCCACTGCTCCAGAAAACGACCCTCAAGAAGCACAACCCCAAGACCGTCCGCAAGAACGTCGGCGACGGCTATCGCGGCTGCCTCGTGATCACCGTTCTGCAAGGTGCCGAGCTGTACCGTCGCATCGAAGGCTGGTGGTACGGCATAGTAGGGGCTGCCACTGCAGCCGATCTAGCAAATCGGACATAGCGGTAATCCCGGGTCGTCTAAGGGCAAGACGTCAGATTTTGGCTCTGATCATGGGGGTTCGAGTCCTCCCCCGGGAGCACACGCTCAAGTTCGGGTCCTGACCGGTCACCGGTCAGGACCCGCTCTCATGTCCCCCCGAAACCACCCCGGTATCCTGCGGATGTCACCCCCCTCCCCATCACAGCCGAAGGGCATCCCGTGAGCACCAGTCGCCCGGCAGCCGTCGTCGTTCTCGCAGCGGGTGAGGGCACCCGTATGAAGTCGGCCACACCGAAGGTCCTGCACGACATCTGTGGCCGTTCCCTGGTGGGCCATGTGCTCGCCGCAGCCGGCGAGCTGGAGCCGGAGCACCTGGTCGTCGTCGTGGGTCACGCCCGCGAGAAGGTGGCCGCGCATCTCGCCGAGGTCGCCCCGGACGTGCGTACCGCCGTGCAGGCGGAGCAGAACGGCACCGGGCACGCCGTGCGGATGGGGCTGGAGGAGCTGGGCGGTTCCGTGGACGGGACGGTGGTCGTCGTGTGCGGTGACACCCCGTTGCTGACGGGTGGGACGCTGCGGCGGTTGTCGGCCACGCACTCCGCCGACGGCAACGCGGTGACGGTGCTGACGGCCGAGGTGCCGGACGCGACCGGTTACGGGCGGATCGTGCGGGACGGCAGCGGTGCGGTCACGGCGATCGTGGAGCACAAGGACGCGTCCGAGGCGCAGCGGGCGATCCGTGAGATCAATTCGGGTGTGTTCGCGTTCGACGGGGCGTTGTTGGCGGACGCGTTGAAGAGGGTGCGGACGGACAACAGTCAGGGTGAGGAGTACCTGACGGATGTACTCGGGATTCTGCGTGAGGCGGGGCATCGGGTGGGTGCGTCGGTGGCGGGGGATCACCGTGAGATCGCGGGGATCAACAACCGGGTGCAGCTCTCCGAGGCGCGGCGGATTCTCAACGACCGGCTGTTGACGGCCGCCATGCTGTCCGGGGTGACGGTGATCGATCCGGCCACGACGTGGGTCGATGTCACGGTGACGTTCGAGCAGGACGTGGTGGTTCACCCGGGGACGCAGTTGCACGGGGCCACGCATCTCGCCGAGGGATGCGAAGTGGGGCCGAACTCGCGGTTGACGGACACGCGGGTGGGTGCGGGTGCGCGGGTGGACAACGCGGTGGCGGTGGGTGCCGAGGTGGGTCCTGAGGCGAATGTGGGGCCGTACGCGTATCTGCGGCCGGGGTCGCGGTTGGCGCGCAAGGCGAAGATCGGTACGTATGTGGAGACGAAGAACGCGTCGATCGGTGAGGGGACGAAGGTTCCGCATCTGTCGTATGTGGGGGATGCGACGATCGGCGAGTTCTCGAACATCGGTGCGGCGAGCGTGTTCGTCAATTACGACGGGCAGGACAAACATCACACGACGGTCGGGTCGCACTGCAAGACGGGTTCGGACAACATGTTTGTGGCGCCTGTCACGATCGGGGACGGTGCTTACACGGCTGCCGGGTCGGTGATCACGAAGGATGTGCCGCCGGGTTCGCTGGCTGTGGCCCGTGGTCAGCAGCGGAACATCGAGGGTTGGGTGGCTCGTAAGCGTCCGGGGAGTGCTGCCGCGAAGGCGGCGGAGGCGGCGTCCCGGGAGTCGGCCGGTGAGGACTGACCGGATTCGGTCCTCTCGAACAGGGCGTACCGTGATAAGTGCACTTCCGCACCGCCATCAGCTGCGACACCTCTGAGGAGATTGTGCTGTGACCGGGATCAAGACGACCGGCGAGAAGAAGATGATGTTCTTCTCCGGCCGCGCCCACCCCGAGCTTGCCGAGGAGGTCGCCCAACAGCTGGATGTCGGGGTCGTGCCGACGAAGGCGTTCGACTTCGCCAATGGTGAGATCTATGTGCGGTATCAGGAGTCGGCTCGTGGTGCCGATTGTTTCCTGATCCAGAGCCACACTGCTCCGATCAACAAGTGGATCATGGAGCAGTTGATCATGATCGACGCGTTGAAGCGTGCGTCGGCCAGGTCCATCACGGTGATCGTGCCGTTCTACGGTTACGCGCGGCAGGACAAGAAGCACCGGGGTCGTGAACCGATCTCGGCGCGTCTGATCGCGGATCTGATGAAGACGGCGGGTGCGGACCGGTTGCTGGCCGTGGATCTGCACACGGATCAGATCCAGGGTTTCTTCGACGGGCCCGTCGATCACCTCTTCGCGCTGCCGCTCCTCGCGGACTACGTGGGGGCGAAGGTGGACCGTTCGAAGCTGACGGTGGTGTCTCCGGACGCGGGCCGGGTGCGGGTGGCGGACCGTTGGTGCGATCGGCTGGGTGCGCCGCTGGCGATCGTGCACAAGCGGCGTGACAAGGACGTGGCGAATCAGGTCACCGTGCACGAGGTCGTGGGTGACGTGAAGGGCCGTATCTGTGTCCTCGTGGACGACATGATCGACACGGGTGGCACGATCTGTGCCGCGGCGGACGCGTTGTTCGCGCACGGTGCGGAGGACGTGATCGTGACGGCGACGCACGGTGTGCTGTCGGGTCCGGCGGCGGACCGGTTGAAGAACTCGCGGGTGAGTGAGTTCGTGTTCACGAACACGCTGCCGACGCCGGGTGAGCTGGGTGAGTCCCTGGACAAGATCAAGGTGTTGTCGATCGCGCCGACGATCGCGCGTGCGGTGCGTGAGGTGTTCCGGGACGGTTCGGTGACGAGCCTGTTCGACGAGCAGTAGGCGTGTGCGGTAGATCCGCGCAGGCTGTGCAGTAAGGGTTCTGCACCGGGTCTCCCGATGATCGTTTTGGGTGCGGCCTCCTGGTCCGAGTAGACTGTCCAAGTTGCTCGGCGAGGGAGGCCGTTCCGCTTTTCCGAGGCGGTTTCGGTGGTCCGTTATCGACGCGCTCTTCGTAGCAGGCCGTTCGTGGCCGGGTGACCACGTCCGTTTCTGACTTCGAGGAGTGACCATGTCCGAGGTGAAGATCTCCGCCGCGACGCGCACCGAGTTCGGCAAGGGTGCCGCGCGCCGTATCCGTCGTGACAACAAGGTTCCGGGTGTGCTGTACGGGCACGGTTCGGAGCCGCTGCACCTGACCCTTCCGGGCCACGAGCTGCTGCTCGCGCTGCGTACGCCGAACGTGCTGATCGCGCTGGACATCGACGGTACGTCGAACGAGCTGGCGATCCCGAAGGCCGTGCAGCGCGATCCGCTGAAGGGCTTCCTGGAGCACGTGGACCTGCTGCTGGTGAAGCGCGGCGAGAAGGTCCAGGTCGAGATCCCGGTGCAGACCGAGGGTGAGCTGGCCCCGGGTGGCAACCTGCTGGAGCACGTGCTGGCCGCGCTGCCGGTCGAGGCCGAGGCCACGCACATCCCGGAGAGCGTGAGCGTCTCCGTGGAGGGTCTGGAGGCCGGTGCCTCCGTCCTCGCCAAGGACATCGAGCTTCCGAACGGTGTGAAGCTGGCCGTCGAGGAGGACGCGGTGGTCCTCCAGGTGCTGGCCGCGCAGGCGGAGGAGGCGTCCGCCGAGGGTGCCGAGGGTGAGGGCGCAGAGGCCGCCGAGGCCTGATCCTCGTTCCGATTCGTCGTTTCGTCGGCCGCTGTTCCCGTACGGGGCAGCGGCCGACGCGTATGAGGACGCGTATGAAGGAGACATGGACGTGACGACGGATGCGGCGGCCGGTGCGGCGGGTCCCTGGCTGATCGTGGGGCTGGGCAATCCGGGGCCGGAGTACGCGATGAACCGCCACAACGTGGGGTTCATGGTGGTGGATCTGCTGGCGGAGCGGATGGGGGGCCGGTTCAAGCGGGCCGGCAAGGCTCAGGCGCAGGTGGTGGAGGGCCGGATCGGTCCGCCGGGGCCGGCGGGCAGGCGGGTGGTGCTGGCGAAGCCGATGTCGTACATGAATCTGTCGGGCGGGCCGGTGAACGCGCTGCGGGAGTTCTACAAGGTGCCGGCGGAGCGGGTGGTCGCGGTCCATGACGAGCTGGACATCGACTACGGGACGCTGCGGCTGAAGCTGGGGGGCGGGGACAACGGTCACAACGGGCTGAAGTCGCTGACGAAGGCGTTCGGGCGGGAGTACCACCGGGCGCGGTTCGGGATCGGGCGGCCGCCGGGGCGGATGCAGGTGGCGGACTTCGTGCTGAAGGACTTCTCGTCGGCGGAGCGCAAGGAGCTGGACTACTTCGTGGACCGGGCGGCGGACGCAGTGGAGTGTCTGGTGATCGAGGGGCTGGAGCGGGCGCAGGGGACGTACAACTCGTGACGTGCCGCTGGGGGGTGCGTCGGTCGGCTCGTCCCCTGCCGGGTTCGTCGGAGCCCACAGGAGTTGACCGAACGCAAGGTCATGGCCAAGGATCTCGGCCATGTCTCGCGCTGCCCGCTCCTCCCGTGGCTCCTCCGTCCTGCGGTTCGGCCGGTTCGCGGCGATGGGTACGGTCGTCGCGCTGATCCTGATCGCGGGTGTGTGGGCGTCGTGGGGTACGGCGCAGCACGCGATGCTGACGAAGGGGCGTGAGCGCGGCACGGTGACGGTGGCGCGGTGCGGCGCGGCGACGTGTACGGGGTCGTACGCGCCGCTGTCGCCGGGGTCGCAGCCGCGTGCGGAGGTCGTGCTGGAGGGCTCGGTGGCCGTGGTGGAGGGGCGGACGTACACGGTGGTGCTGAAGCCGGGCGGTACGGACGCCGTGCGTGCGGGCCCGGCCGGGGTCCTCTACGCGTGGGTTCCGCTGGGCGGCGCGCTGCTGCTGGCGTCGGTGGTCGTGGCCGGCGGTCTGCTGCGGACGCGGGTGGCGTGGGTGATGGCGCTGTCGGGGGCGGCGCTGCTGACGGCGGCCTTCCTGGCCGTGTAGGACGGAGCCGCGCGGGACGAGAACAAAAAAGTGCCCCCGGCCGTACGAGGACGGAGGGGTGCCCCCGGCCGTACGAGGCCGGGGGCACCCCTTTTCGTCGTGTCGGGTCAGCCGGTGTTGCGCAGTCCGGCCGCGACGCCGTTGACGGTGAGGAGCAGGGCGCGGGAGAGGAGCGGGTCGGGTTCCTCGCCGGCGCCGGCGGCGTCGCGCTGGCGCTTGAGGAGGGCCACCTGGAGGTAGGAGATCGGGTCCAGGTAGGCGTCGCGGATGGTGAAGGTCTGCTTGAGGACGGGGTCGGCGTCGAGGAGTTCCTGTTCGCCGGTGACGCGCAGGACCTCGGTGACGGTGAGTTCGTGTTCGGCCTTGATGGCGTCGAAGACGTGCTTGAGCTCGTCGGGGACGAGGGTGTCGACGTAGTGCTGGGCGATGCGCAGGTCGGTCTTGGCGAGGGTCATCTCGACGTTGGAGATGAAGTTGCGGAAGAAGTGCCACTGCTGGTGCATCTCGTCGAGGACGGTGTCGAGGCCGGCCTCGCGCAGGGCCTTGAGGCCGGAGCCGACGCCGTACCAGCCGGGGACGATCTGCCGGGACTGGGTCCAGCCGAAGACCCAGGGGATGGCGCGCAGTCCGTCGAGGGAGACGCCGGAGCCGGGTCGGCGGGAGGGCCGTGAGCCCAGGTGGAGGTCGGCGAGCTGGTCGACAGGCGTGGAGGCCAGGAAGTACGTCGGCAGGTCGGGGTCCTCGACGAGCTTGCGGTAGGCGGTGTGGGCGGCGTCGGAGACGACGTCCATGGCGGCGTCCCAGCGGGCGAGGGCCTCGTCGGACTGGCGGGGGGCGGTGTGCAGGGCGGACGCCTGGAGGGTGGCGGCGACGGAGAGTTCGAGGTTCTCGCGGGCGAGGGCGGGGATGAGGTACTTGTCGGAGATGACCTCGCCCTGTTCGGTGACCTTGATCTCGCCTTCGAGGGTGCCCCAGGGCTGGGCGAGGATGGCGTCGTGGGTGGGGCCGCCGCCGCGGCCGACGGTGCCGCCGCGGCCGTGGAAGAGGCGCAGGCGTACGCCGTAGCGGTGGGCGACGTCGCGCAGGCGGCGCTGGGCGCGGTGGATCTCCCACTGGCTGGTGGTGATGCCGCCGAACTTGGAGGAGTCGGAGTAGCCGAGCATGACCTCCTGGACGTCGCCGCGCAGGGAGACGAGGCGCCGGTAGGAGGGGTCGGCGAGCATGTCCTCGAGGATGGTGTCGGCGGCCTTGAGCTCGTCGGTGGTCTCCAGGAGGGGGACGATGCCGATCTTCGCCCAGCCTGCGTGGAGGTCGATGAGTCCGGCCTCGCGGGCGAGGACGGCGGCGGCGAAGACGTCGTCGGCGCCCTGGCACATGGAGATGATGTAGGACTCGACGACCTCGGGTCCGAAGACCTCCAGGGCCCGCTTGACGGTCTGGAAGACGCCGAGGGTCTTCTCTCCGGCGGCGTCGACGGGTGCCGGGGTGGGGGCGAGGGGGCGGCGTGACCTGAGTTCCTTGGCGAGGAGCTTGGAGCGGTAGTCGCGGGGCATGTCGGCGTAGCGCCAGGATTCCTCGCCGAGCCGGTCGAAGAGCTGGCCGAGGGCGTGGTGGTGGGCGTCGGCGTGTTCGCGGACGTCCATGGTGGCGAGCTGGAGGCCGAAGGCGGCGAGGGTGCGGATGGTGCGGGCGAGGCGGCCGTCGGCGAAGAGGCCGCCGCGGTGTTCGCGCAGGGAGGCCTGGATGACGCGGAGGTCGGCGAGGAGTTCGCCGGTGCCGAGGTAGTCGCGGCCGGTCTCGTGGGGGGTGCCCTTGGCGAGGCGGAGCTTGGTGTTCTCCAGCTTCTGGCGGATGCAGGTGGCCTTGAGCCGGTAGGGCTCCTCGGCGTTGAGGCGCTTGTAGCGGGGGCTGATCTCGGGGAGGGCGTCGAGGTCGGCCTGGAGGGAGGCGAGCAGTTCGTCCGTGGCGCCGGTGTAGCGGATGGAGTTGGAGAGGAGGCCGCGCAGTTCGTCGATCATCTCCAGGGCGTCGTTGATGCCGTGTTCGTGCTGGAGGATGAGGACGTCCCAGGTGACCTGGGGGGTGACGTTGGGGTTGCCGTCGCGGTCGCCGCCGATCCAGGTGCCGAAGGTGAGGGGGCGGGTGTCGTCGGGGAGGTGGACGCCGACGCGTTCCAGTTCGGCGGTGAGGTCCTCCAGGACGTCGCCGACGGCGCCGGCGTGGAGTTCGTCGAGGTAGTAGATGGCGTTGCGGGCCTCGTCGGCGGGTTCGGGGCGGACCACGCGCAGTTCGTCGGTCTGCCAGACGAGGTCGATGTTCTCGGCGAGGCGGGTGTCGAGGCGGCGCCGGTCGGAGGCGATGACCGGGGTGTCGAGGAGGGCGGCGATCCGGCGGAGCTTGTTGAGGACGGAGCGGCGGGCGGCCTCGGTGGGGTGGGCGGTGAAGACGGGCCGGATGTTGAGGTTGCGGACCGTTTCGCGCAGGTGCTCGGGGTCGGCGTCCTTGAGGCGGTCGGCGGTGCGGGAGAGCAGTCCGCCCTCGGCTGCGCGGCGGGCGCGCAGTTCGCGGCCGCGGTGCACCTGCTCGGTGACGTTGGCGAGGTGGAAGTAGGTGGAGAACGCGCGGACCAGCTTGGCCGCGGTCTGCAGTTCGGTGCCCCGCAGCAGCTCGGCGGCGGCCTCGCCGTCCTCACGGGTGAGTCGGCGCACCTTCTCGACGAGGTCGAGCAGTTCCGGGCCCTCCTGCCGGACCAGGGTCTCGCCCAGGAGGTCGCCCAGTCGGCGGATGTCGGCGCGCAGCTCGCTGCTCGTCGTGGTGGTCTGGTCGTCGGCACTGCTCACAGGTGCGGCTCCTTGCAGTGTTGAAGCTCGTCTGGGAGGGAACCCGGACGGTGTCCCGCGCGGCGTGCGCCGCTTGCGGGCCGTACGTCCGGGAAGAAATCAGAGCGGACCGCGCTGTCCGACCGACTTCAAGGATAGGTGTCGTCCCGGACGCGCGGGCTGACGGGCTCTTGCCGCCGGGCGACGCACTGTCATACTTACGTTGCCGTAGGTTACGGGAGCGTAGGTATACAGTGCGTCTCCGGCGGCCCGGCACCCACCCTCAATCCACATACCCCACAGGGGACACGCATGACCTCAGGCTCCGACGTGCTGCACGAAGCTCCAGAACAACCCGGGTCCGACGACGCGGCGCCCTCCGCCACGCTGGGCGGTGAGCGCAAGCGCTCCATCGAGCAGATCACGTTGCTGCTCTTCATCATCGTTCCCTTCCTGGCGCTGGTGGCGGCGGTGCCGCTGGCGTGGGGGTGGGGGGTGAGCTGGCTGGACCTCGGTCTGCTGGTCTTCTTCTACTTCCTCGGCTGCCACGGCATCACCATCGGTTTCCACCGTCACTTCACCCACGGTTCGTTCAAGGCGAAGCGGCCGCTGAAGGTCGCGCTGGCGATCGCCGGGTCGATGGCGGTGGAGGGGCCGCTGGTGCGGTGGGTGGCCGATCACCGCAAGCACCACAAGTTCTCCGACGCGGAGGGCGACCCGCATTCGCCGTGGCGGTACGGGGAGACGGTCCCGGCGTTGATGAAGGGCCTGTGGTGGGCGCACATCGGCTGGATGTTCGACGAGGAGCAGACGCCGCAGGACAAGTACGCGCCGGACCTGATCAAGGACCGGACGCTGCGGGCGATCTCCCGGCAGTTCGTCCTGTGGACGGCGTTGTCGCTGGCGCTGCCCGCGCTGATCGGCGGTCTGGTCACGATGTCGTGGTGGGGTGCGTTCACCGGGTTCTTCTGGGGGTCGCTCGTACGGGTGGCGTTGCTGCACCACGTGACGTGGTCGATCAACTCGATCTGTCACGCGGTCGGCAAGCGTCCCTTCAGGTCGCGGGACCGTTCGGGCAACGTGTGGTGGCTGGCGGTGCTGTCCTGCGGTGAGTCCTGGCACAACCTGCACCACGCCGACCCGACTTCGGCGCGGCACGGTGTGGAGCGCGGGCAGCTGGACTCCTCCGCCCGGCTGATCCGCTGGTTCGAGCAGCTGGGCTGGGCGTACGACGTGCGGTGGCCGTCACGCTCGCGTATCGATTCGCGCCGTAACACCCCGGAAGGCGGCGCCCGGCAGGGGACGGAGTCCGTCGAGGCGGCATGATGGTCGCCGTGGCGACCGACTCCAGCAGCACCCCGAGCAATGACAAGCCGCGGCGTGTGCGTCGCACCCGGATGACCGGTGCGGAGCGCCGCCAGCAGTTGCTGGAGATCGGCCGCACCCTGTTCGCGGCGAAGGGCTTCGAGGCCACGTCGGTGGAGGAGATCGCGGCGAAGGCCGGGGTCTCCAAACCGGTGGTGTACGAGCACTTCGGCGGCAAGGAGGGCCTGTACGCGGTGGTGGTGGACCGTGAGATGCGGCGCCTGCTGGACATGGTGACGGGCTCGCTGACGGCCGGTCATCCCCGTGAGCTGTGCGAGCAGGCCGCGTTCGCGCTCCTGGACTACATCGAGGAGTACACGGACGGTTTCCGCATCCTGGTCCGTGACTCCCCCATCCCCCAGTCGACGGGTTCCTTCGCCTCGCTGATCTCGGACATCGCCACCCAGGTGGAGGACATCCTGGGCCGCGAGTTCAAGAGCCGTGGCTTCGACCCCAAGCTGGCCCCGCTGTACGCGCAGGCGCTGGTCGGGATGGTGGCGCTGACGGGTCAGTGGTGGCTGGACGTGCGCAAGCCGAAGAAGGCGGAGGTGGCGGCCCACCTGGTCAACCTGGCCTGGCACGGGCTGGACGGGCTGGAGCCGAAGCCTCGGCTGATAGGTCACCGGAAGAGCTGAATCCGGGCCGGCCGGGCTGCGCGGCCGACCGGTTGTGCGGGACGGTGCCCGCATGGTCGAGATGGCCGTCGACGAGGCCGCTCCCCGGCTGGAGGAGCTGGTCCGCTGGGTGGCCGGCGGCCGCGAGCCCGTCGCCCTCACGGATGAGGGCCGGGTGATGGCCCTCCTCGTCGCTCCCCGGGTGATCGAGGATCTGGAGGGCGCCCTGGCCGCCGCCGGTGGTCATGCGCGTGGCGCGGGCGCCCCGGCCGACGGTTCCAGGAACTCCAGCCGGTTGCCCACCGGGTCCTCGGAGTAGAAGCGCCTGCGTCCCGGGAGGTTGTCGTCCCAGGTGACGGGGGCGCCGTGGGCGGCCAGGCGGGCGGCGTACGCCTCGATGCCGGTCACCTCCAGGCCGGGGTGGGCTTTCCTCGCGGGCCGGAAGCCGTCCTCGATGCCCAGGTGGAGCCGTACGTCTCCGGCCTCGAACCAGCAGCCGCCGCGGGCGGCCAGGGCGGCCGGCTTCGGCACCTCGGTCATGCCGAGGACATCCACGTAGTAGGCGCGCAGCCGTTCCTCGGAGCCGGGCGGGGCGGCGAGCTGTACGTGGTCGACGGCGGTGAGCATCACGCCTCCTTGACGGCGACCGCGAAGACGCGGCGGAAGGGGAACGGGGTGCCGTGCGGGCCGGTCGGGTAGGCGGCGCGCAGGGCGGTGCGGTACTCGGTGACGAAGGCGTCACGTGCCTCCGGGTCGTCGGCGAGGGCGGTGAGGACGGGGCGCAGGCCCGTGCCCTTGACCCAGTCGAGGACCGGATCCTCCCCTTTCAGCAGATGGACGTACGTGGTCTCCCAGGCGTCGGTCGTGCAGCCGAGGGCGGTCAGGTGCTCCAGGTAGGCCTCGGGGCGGAGCACGGCGTCGTCGTGGCGCAGGACGCCGGCCAGGCGCCTCCGCCAGCGCGGGGAGGCGGCCAGTTCACGCATCAGTACGTGGCTGGGGGCGTCGAAGTTGCCGGGCACCTGGAAGGCGAAGGTGCCGCCGGGAGTGAGCCCTTCGATCCAGTCGCGGAACCGCTCCACGTGCCCCGGAACCCATTGCAGCGTGGCGTTGCTGACGATCAGGTCGTGCGGCCCGTCCGGTACCCAGGTGCGGACGTCGGCGTGGGCGAAGCGGAGACCGCCGCCCTCGTGGTCGGCGCGGGCCTTGTCGAGCATCTCGGGAGAGTTGTCGTAGCCGGTGATGCGGGCGGTGGGCCGGCGTTCGGCGAGGAGGGCCGTGACGTTGCCGGCGCCGCAGCCGAGGTCGGCGATGCGGGGCGGGTCCCCGGGGAGTTCCGGGATCCGGGCGAGCAGGTCGGTGAAGGGCCGGGTGCGGTGACCGGCGTGGCGCAGGTACTGGGCGGGGTCCCAGACGGGGGTCGCTGCGGACATGGGGCCTCCCGATGGTCGGCGGACGGGTACCCAGCGTCACCCACCCCCACTCTCGACGTCAAGATGCTTGACATCAAGAGACTTCACATCGACACAACCACTACACTGACCGCCATGGAGGACGAGGTCGATCGGCTGGTCGCAGCGTGGCGCCGGGAGCGCCCGGACCTCGACGTGGAACCGCTCGAGGTGCTCAGCCGGGTGAGCAGACTGGCCCGGCACCTGGACCGGGCGCGCCGGCTCGCCTTCGCCGAGCACGGCCTGGAGTCCTGGGAGTTCGACGTGCTGACCGCGCTGCGCCGCGCGGGCGTCCCGTACCAGCTCTCGCCGGGGCAGCTCCTCACGCAGACGCTCGTCACCTCGGGCACGATGACCAACCGCATCGACCGCCTCACCAAGAAGGGCCTGGTGGAGCGGCTGCCCGACCCCAGTGACCGGCGCGGTGTCCTGGTCCGGCTCACGGGCGAGGGCCGTGACCGCGCCGACCAGGCACTGGCCGGGCTGCTGGCGCAGGAGCGGGCGATCCTCTCCGAACTCACCAGCTCCCAGCGCGGCGAACTGGCCGGTCTGCTACGCCAGTTGACCGCCCCGTTCGACAACATTCCCGGTTAGGTCGACGGGTCCGACGCCCGCCCGCCGGGCGAGGGCCACCGCGGCGAGGGTGGAGTGCACCCCCAGTTTCCCGAGGACGTTCTGCATGTGGGTCCGTACGGTGTGCGGGGACAGGTACAGGCGCTCGGCGACCGCCTTGCGCCCCAGTCCCGCGACCATGCACCGCAGCACCTCCCGCTCGCGCGGGGTGAGGGACTCCACGAGCCGTTCGCTCTCGGTGCGGTGCCGCCGGGCGGCGGTCAGCTCCCGCAGCACACCCGTCAGCAGCGCGGGCGGCAGATGCGTCTCGTCGCGCAGCACCCCCCGGATGACGGTGAGCAGCCGGCTCAGCGAGCAGTCCTTGGCCACCCATCCGGAGGCTCCCGCCTGCAGGGCGAGCGCGGCCCGGGCCGGGTCGTCCTTCTCGGCGAGGACGACGAGCCGTACCTGCGGCTGCGCCGAACGCACCCCGGTGACCAGCGTTATCCCGTCGACGAGGCCGTCCTCGTCACCGGCCTGCACGGGCACGGCCGGCCGGCCTCCCGGCACCTTGCCGCCCAGGTCGGCGTCGACGAGCAGCACGTCGAACCGCCGTCCCTCGGCGGCCGCCCGCTCCAGGCAGCGCAGCGCGGCCGGGCCGCTGCCCGCCGCGGACACGTCGACGTCCGGCTCCGCGGCCAGGGCCGCGGCCAGCGACTCGGCGAAGATGCGGTGGTCGTCGACGACCAGGACTCGAATACGAACCACGAAACCCCCTTCCCCGAGCTCCTCCCGGAGCAGGGGACTACCCCATCGTCGGAGGACGACACCGGCGCGGGTACGACGCCGAAGCCCTTGTCACTTCACTGACCGGACGTGGGACGGGCCGCCGCAGCCGCACGGCCGCCGCCGCGCGACCACCGCCGCCCCCACCTCGGACGCCGTACCCGACCGTCTCGCCCCCTGAACGGCGCCGGCCCCCACCGGCGCTGCTCATCAGGGTACGGGCGAGGGCCGGGAGCGGAAGGTTATTTGCAGAACTGGCGGCCTTGCGCGTTTATGGTGAGCCGCATGTTTCGTCTTGAGACAGAAGTCGACAAGGCCCGACGTGATCTGCTCCGCAGGCGGCTGAGGGACACGAACACCGCGGCCTCACCGGTCCTGCGGGCACTGCGCGGAACCCCGGACGAACGCGAAGCGCCTTTGCACGTGTGGGCGCTGGATGCGAACGGCGAACTGGCCGGCGGGCTGGTCGGCCACACCTGGACGGCGTGGCTGCACGTGACCTACCTCTGGGTCGACGCCCGTCACCGGGGGGCGGGCCTGGGCTCCGGCCTCCTCGCGGAGGCGGAACGCGTCGCCGCCGCCGAACGCGCCTGCACGGCCTCCCGCGTGGAGACCTGGGACTTCCAGGCCCCCGGCTTCTACCGGAAGCACGGCTACGAGGTGGTGTGCGTGATCCCCGACTACCCGCCGGGGATCACGGAGTACACCCTGACGAAGCGGCTGGGCCGACCAGGCCGCTGACCGGGCCCTACCGCTGTTCCTCGCCCAGCCCCATGTCCTTGGCGCTGTACCGGGGCAGGCCGGTGGTGTCGATCGTCCGGTCCCCCAGGCCTGTGGAGACGGTCACCGGCTTGCCGTACGGGAGATGCAGCCGGTTCTCGTAAGCAGGCCTGCCTTCCGTCCTTCCGATGTCCCACTGGCAGGTCCAGGTGTCCGCAAAAACATTGCCGCCATCGCCACCGGTGGAACCGGCCTCGTTTCGAGGGAGAAACACCGATGAGAATGAGGAATACGATCGCTGTGGCAGCGGTCTTGTTACTGACCGGATGCGGATCCGGCAACCCCGATTCCTCCCCCGAGGAGCAGGAGGTCACGATCTTCAGGACTGAGGCGGATTCCAGCTACAGGTGCTCATCGGCGCCCACGACCAGGCCCATTTCAGCGTGACTACGCCTTGCGTGGAGAAATCCGAAGTGTCCGCCCCGACCGGCCCACCCAACGGTCCCGACTACTCACAGCAGGAAGTTCCAGCTCCGAATGTCCATTCGGACTTCTGGTCGTCCAACGATCCCCTCCCTTCGTCGTCTCCGAGTCGGGCGTGACGAGAAAGTCGAGGTGACGGTTGGGCGTTCCTCGGACGGGAACACGCCCTGACGGCCTCGCGCCTGCGGGTACCGTGACACAGACACCGTGAAAGGAGCCGCAACGCCATGACCACGAACCCGGCCGACTCCGAACCGTCCCGACTCCCCCCCCCCATGCGCACCATCGGTGAGCTGCGTGCCGCCCTCGTCATGGGCTACGGCTTCCCCGGTGACGCCGATGACTTCGAAGCCGAGCTGGCCCGTGAGATCAGCCATGCCGACCCCGCCGACCTCTCCGGTGTCGTCCGTCTGGTCGAGGAGTTCCGCGGCCGGATCGTGGCCCGGCAGGACCCGGTCTTCGACACTGCCGTCGCTGCGGCTATTGCTGAGATCCGAACGGCCCGCGGGACTGCCCGGTGACCGACGGACAGCCGCAGTCGGCCATCGCCGAGGTCACACAAGAGGCCCGGGCCCACTGCCAGAACATCGGTGCGGGAGCCCTCGAAGCCGTCGAGTCCCTCCGTGCCGAACCGGAGAAGAATCCGATGCTCGGCCGACGAGCCCGCAGCGCTGTCGGAAGCATGCAGCTCTACACCACGCGACTCGAAGGCACGGACGCCCGTCCGACTCTCACCGTCACCTACGTCTACGACGCCCCTCCACCCGAACCCGGCCTGGTTCGCATCGCCCTCGTGTCACCCGTACGCTTCGCGGGCGGCGGCACCGGGCGCTGACCGGTGCCGCCGTCCGGCGTCAGCGCACCCGGCGCGCGCCCGCCGCCGGGACCGCCTCGAAGACGCGGGGGGCGGTGAAGCCGGCCGCCGTGAAGGCCTCCTCCACCGCCTTGGTGATCGTCGGGACGTCGGCCTCCTCCGCCAGGACGATGGCCGAGCCGCCGAAGCCGCCGCCGGTCATGCGGGCGCCGAGGGCGCCCGCGCCCACCGCCGTCTCCACCACCAGGTCGAGTTCGGGGCAGGAGACGCGGAAGTCGTCGCGCAGGGAGGCGTGGCCCTCGACCAGGACGGGCCCGATGGCACGGGTGTCGCCCGACTCCAGCAGGGAGACGACCCGTTCGACCCGCTCGTCCTCCGTCACCACGTGGCGGACCAGCCGGCGGACCTCCTCCTCGTCGCCGAGCCGCTCCAGCGCCGCGTCCAGTTCCCCGTACGGCAGGTCCCGCAGCGCGTCGACGCCCAGCAGGGCCGCGCCCTTCTCGCAGCCGGCGCGGCGCTTGCCGTACTCGCCCTCGCTGTGGCTGTGCTTGACCTGGGTGTCGACGACGAGCAGGCGCATGCCCTCGGCGGCCAGGTCGAAGGGGATCTGGCGCTGGGAGAGGTCACGGGTGTCGAGGAACAGGGCGTGGCCTGCCTCGCAGCAGGCGGACGCCGTCTGGTCCATGATGCCGACGGGGGCGCCGACGTAGACGTTCTCGGCGCGCTGGGACAGGCGGGCCAGCTGCCAGCCGCGCAGGCCGAGGCCGAACAGGTCGTTCAGGGCGAGCCCGACGACGACCTCCAGGGCCGCCGAGGACGACAGGCCCGCGCCCGCCGGGACGGTCGAGGCGAGGTGGATGTCGGCGCCGGTGACGGCGTGTCCGGCCTCGCGCAGCGCCCACACCACGCCCGCCGGGTAGGCGGTCCACCGCTTGTCGGACTCGGGGGTCAGTGCGTCCACCGTCAGTTCCACGACGGGCCCGTCCACGTCGGCGGAGTGCAGCCGCAGGACGCCGTCGTCGCGCCGGGACACCGCCGCGACCGCGGTGTGCGGCAGGGCGAACGGCATGACGAAGCCGTCGTTGTAGTCGGTGTGCTCGCCGATGAGGTTGACCCGGCCCGGTGCCGCCCACACCCCGTCCGGCGCGGCCCCGTACAGCTCCTCGAACCGCTCGGCGACGGCCCCCGCGACGGCCTCGCTGGACTCGCTCATGTCCTGACCCCTGCCCCTTCGTGACGTTCTACTCGGCCTGCTCGGCCTGCTGCGCGCGCTGCTGCGCGAACTCCCACGCGTCCGCGACGATCCCCGCGAGGTCGGCGCGCGACGGGTTCCAGCCCAGTTTCTCGCGGGCGGTGCCGGCCGACGCGACCAGGACCGCCGGGTCGCCGTCCCGGCGGGGGGCCACGACCTCGGGGATCGGGTGGCCGGTGACCTGGCGGACCGTCTCGACGACCTCGCGGACGGAGAAGCCGTTGCCGTTGCCGAGGTTGCAGATCAGGTGCTCGCCGGGCGCGGCGGCCCGCAGCGCGAGCAGGTGGGCCTCGGCCAGGTCGGCGACGTGGATGTAGTCGCGCACGCAGGTGCCGTCGGGCGTCGGGTAGTCGTCGCCGTAGACGGAGATCGCGTCGCGCCGCCCCTGGGCCACCTGCAGCACGAGCGGGATGAGGTGCGACTCGGGGTCGTGCCGCTCGCCGTACCGCCCGTAGGCGCCGGCCACGTTGAAGTAGCGCAGGGAGACCGCGCCCAGGCCGTGGGCGGCCGCCTCGCCGGTGATCATGTGGTCGACGGCGAGCTTGGAGGCGCCGTAGGGGTTGGTGGGGCGGGTGGGCGCGGTCTCGACGATCGGGACCTGCTCGGGCTCGCCGTACGTCGCCGCCGTGGAGGAGAACACGAGCCGGCGCACTCCCGCCTCGCGCATCGCGCCGAGCAGCGCCATGGTGCCGCCGACGTTGTTGTCCCAGTACTTCTCCGGTTTCACCACCGACTCGCCGACCTGGGAGAACGCGGCGAAGTGCAGGACGCCGTCGTAGGAGGAATCCAGCCATTTGGCGGCGTCGCGGATGTCGCCCTCGATGAACGACGCATCCGCGGGAACACCTTCCCGGAACCCGGTGGAGAGGTTGTCGAGCACGACGACCTCGTGGCCGGCCTCCAGCAGATGCTGGGCGACGACGCTGCCGACGTAACCGGCCCCGCCCGTCACCAGGTACTTCCCGCTCATGAACTCGCTACCTCTCGCAGTCGCTCGGCCGCGCGCTCCGGCGGCACGTCGTTGATGAAGACGTTCATGCCGGACTCGGAGCCCGCGAGGAACTTCAGCTTGCCGGATGTGCGGCGGATGGTGAAAAGCTCGAGGTGGAGCGCGAAGTCGTCGCGCGTGACGCCCTCGAAGTCCTCCAGCTGCCCGAACGGGGCCTGGTGCCAGGCCGCGATGTACGGCGTCGGAGGCTCGCCTTCCCCGAAGATCCGGTCGAAGCGCTTCAAGAGTTCCAGATACACCTGGGGGAACTCTGTGCGCGCCGCCTCGTCCAGTCCGAGCAGGTCGGGCACCCGGCGCTTGGGGTAGAGGTGGACCTCGTAGGGCCAGTGCGCCGCGTACGGCACGAAGGCCACCCAGTGTTCACCCTCAAGGACGATCCGTTCGTCGGCCCGTTCCCGCTCCAGCACGGCGTCGAAGAGGTTCTCGCCGCCCGTCGCCTCCTTGTGTGCGGCCACTTGGCGCAGCATCAGGGCGGTGCGGGGGGTGGTGAAGGGGTAGGCGTAGATCTGCCCGTGCGGGTGCTGGAGGGTGACACCGATCTCGGCCCCCCGGTTCTCGAAGCAGAAGACCTGTTCGACGGAGGGCAGATGCGACAGCTCGGAGGTCCGGTCGGTCCAGGCGTCGAGCACCAGCCGCGCCTGTCGCTCGTCCAGGCCGGCGAAGGACGAGTGGTGGTCGGAGGTGAAGCAGACGACCTCGCACCGGCCCGAGTCCCCGGCCAGCGAGGGGAAGCGGTTCTCGAAGACGACCACGTCGTACGACGAGTCCGGGATCTCGCTCAGCCGGTCCCCCACGGAGGGGCAGAGCGGACACTCGTCGGCCGGCGGGTGGTACGTACGCCCCTGACGGTGCGAGGCGACGGCGACGGAGTCGCCCAGCAGCGCGTCGCGGCGGATCTCGGAGGTGGTGACGGTGGCGTCCAGCGGACGGCGGTCGACGGCGTCGCGGACGGTGTCGTCGGCCAGGTCGTAGTAGATGAGCTCGCGGCCGTCGGCCAGCCGGGTCGAGGTCTTCTTCACTGCCGTACTCCTCTACACCCGCCAATCACCCAACACAATCAAACATAACACATCACAACCCATCAGCAAGCCCCACTCATCACAATCAAACAAAGAACGTCACGGGAAGTGTTCAATCACTGAACACGGAGGCATGGGTTCCGCACCGGATCAGTTCGCGAACGAAGCGAGTGTGTATGCAAACCCCCACATACTTGGCGGCAGAGCTTCGACTCCCCACCAACTGGCTGGACTACACGATCCTCGGGATCTACTTCGTCGTCGTGCTGGGCATCGGCCTCGCCGCCCGCCGCTCCGTCAGGACCAGCCTCGACTTCTTCCTCTCCGGCCGCTCCCTGCCCGCCTGGGTCACCGGTCTGGCCTTCATCGCGGCCAACCTCGGCGCCACCGAGATCCTCGGCATGGCGGCCAACAGCGCCCAGTACGGCGTCTACACGACCCACTGGTACTGGATCGGCGCCATCCCCGCGATGGTCTTCCTGGGCCTGGTGATGATGCCGTTCTACTACGGCAGCAAGGTCCGCTCGGTCCCCGAGTTCCTGCTGCTGCGCTTCGACAAGGCGGCCCACCTGCTCAGCTCGATCCTCTTCGCGGCCGCGGCCATCCTGATCGCCGGCGTCAACCTGTACGCCCTCGCGATCGTCGTCGAGGCCCTCCTCGGCTGGCCGCAATGGGTGGCGATCGTCGTCGCCGGCTTCTTCGTCCTGGCCTACATCACCCTCGGCGGCCTGTCCTCGGCGATCTACAACGAGGTCCTGCAGTTCTTCGTCATCCTCGCCGCGCTCATCCCCATCACCGTGCTCGGCCTGAAGAGCGTCGGCGGCTGGGACGGCCTGTCCGACTCCCTCACCGCGTCGCGCGGCGACGACTTCATGACCGCCTGGGGCGGCACCGGCATCGGCAGCGACAACCCGCTCGGCGCCAACTGGCTGACCATCGTCCTCGGCCTCGGCTTCGTCCTCTCCTTCGGCTACTGGACGACGAACTTCGCCGAGGTGCAGCGCGCCCTGTCCGCCAGGAACCTCTCGGCCGCCCAGCGCACCCCGCTCATCGCCGCGTTCCCGAAGATCTTCATCGTGTTCCTGGTGATGATCCCGGGTCTGGTCGCCGCCGTGATGGTCCCGCGGATCGGCACGAACGGCTCGGACCTGCAGTACAACGACGCGATCCCGTACCTGATGCAGCAGCTCCTGCCCAACGGCGTCCTGGGCATCGCCGTCACCGGCCTGCTGGCCGCGTTCATGGCCGGCATGGCGGCCAACGTCTCCTCCTTCAACACCGTCTTCACCACCGACATCTGGGCGAAGTACGTGGTGAAGCACCGCGAGGACGAGTACTACGTCCGCTTCGGCCGCCTGATCACCGCGGTCGGCGTCCTCGCCTCCATCGGCACGGCGTTCCTGGCCAGCTCCTTCTCCAACATCATGAGCTACCTCCAGACGCTGTTCTCCTTCTTCAACGTGCCGATGTTCGTGGTCTTCATCATCGGCATGTTCTGGAGGCGGGCGTCCATGAAGTCCGGCTTCTGGGGCCTGATCGCCGGCACCACCGCCGCGATGATCAACTACTTCGTCATCTACAAGCAGGGCATCATCGACATCCCCTCCGACCAGGGCGCCAACTTCGTCTCCGCGATCGCCGGCTTCGTCGCGGGCGCGGTGGTCATGGTCGCCGTGTCGCTCTTCACCGCGCCCAAGCCCGCCGACGAGCTCCAGGGCCTGGTCTACGGCACGCGCTCGCCCGGCATGGCGGAGCCGCCCGCCGAGGGCGACGACGCGTGGTACCGCAAGCCCGCGCTGCTGGGCTGGGGTGCGGTGATCCTGGCCGCCGCCTGCTACATCCCGTTCTCGTTCTGACCGCGGGAGGATGGAGAGACCATGTCCGAGCACTTTTCCGAGCGTGAGCTCCAGCAGGAGGTCTCCGAACTGGAGACCAAGTCCGCCACGGCCGCGCGGTTGTTCGACATCCGGCGGATCATCGGCGGGCTGTTCGTCGTGTACGGCGTGATCGTCACGATCGCGGGGTTCACCGCGTCCGACGCGGACATCGACAAGGCCCAGGGGGTCAACATCAACCTCTGGACGGGGCTGGGGATGCTGATCCTGGGCCTGCTGTTCCTCCTCTGGCTGAAGCTCAGGCCGACGGCTCCGCCGCCGCCGGATGCCGTTCCGGGGGAACGGGAGGGGTAAGGGGCCGTACGGGGTCGTGTGGGTGCCCTGTGCTGTTGGCGCGGGGCCGGCTGGGGGTGGGTCTGCGCGACCCGGCGCGGTACGGGGGCCCGCACTGCTGTGGGCCGGGGCGGGGTCAGCACAGTCCGGCGCTTGCGGGGTGCCCCGCGTTGGGGTGGGCCGGGGGGTGTTCGCGCGGCCCGGCGCTCACGGGGTGCCTCCCCCACTCTCGGCTTCTCCCCCACTCTCGACTCCGCTCGAGCGGGGGGACCCCCATCGCCCTGGGGGTACCTCCCAGGCCCTTGAGGCACTGGGGGAGGCACGACTGCCCGCGGGAACGGCGGCATGCGGCGCGGCTGCCCGCGGCTGACACGGGGAGTGGCGGTGGTAGTGGCCGTCAGGCGCGTACGGCGGGAAGGGGACGGGGCGGGGGTGGCCGCCCGCAGTGGCCAGCGCGTCCGCACCCCGCACCCCTTCCAAGTGACGCGATCCGCGCCGGTCCGAGGACGGACACCCCGACACGGCCACGACCCACCCACCGACCATGGGCGCTACACCCGCCCCCACCGGACCGAACGATGCGCCGCAGGCACCCCACCCACCGGGGCGAACAGCCGCGCCGCAGGCACCCCACCCGCCAGGCCGAACGCCGCGCCGTGGGGCCTAAGCGTCGCCCCCCACCGGCCCCACCCGGTCCAGCAGCCCCGTCCGGGCGGCCAGGGCCGCCGCCTCCAGGCGGGAGCCCACGCCCAGTTTCATCAGGACCCGCTGGACATGCGTCCGGGCCGTGGACGGCGCGATGCCCATGCCCGCCGCGATCAGCCGGGTGTCCTCCCCGTCGGAGACCCGCACCAGCACCTCCACCTCCCGAGGCGTCAGCATCTGCAACAACCGCGCACCCTCGTCATCCGGCTGAGCCGCGGGATTCAGCAGCTCCCCGAACGCCCCCTGCAACAACTGCGGCGCCACGGCAGCCTCCCCCGCCCGCGCCTTCATGATCGCCCGCTCGACCCCCTCGATGCGCTCGTCGTGCCGCACGTACCCCGACGCCCCCGCCGCGAACGCCGCCGCGATCCCCCGCGGCGACGGCACCGGCCCCAGCACGAGCACCGCCACCTGCGGCCGCTCCCGCTTGATCTTCACCACCGGATCGAACACCCCCGCCTCCGCCGGCGCCGCCGTCCCCAGCAGGCACACCTCGGGCGCCCTGCTGATCACCAGGTCCGCCGCCCCGGCGGCCGGCGCCGCAGCCGCCAGCACCCGGTGCCCCCGCAGCTTCAACGCCGAGGCCAACGCCTCGGCGAGCAATCGGTGGTCGTCGACCACCATCAGCCGCACTCCCATCGAACAACCAACCCCCCATAACAACGCACCCCGAGATGCCCCCGGAAGCTACACGTTTGTTCGACGCCGCGCTCCCCCTACCGGCGAGAATCGCCCCGGATCACCGAAATTCTCGCATTCGACGGCGATGGGCGCAGGATGCGCGATACGCCCGCGGCCCCGTCCCTGACCAGGGACGGGGCCGCGAGAAACAAGAAACCGAATGATCAGCTCGTACCGAAAGCGATCACCAGATATTCCTTGTCGTCCGAGGACGACGAGAAGTCGCTCGCGTACGCACCGGACATGTACAGACCGCCCTGCGAGAACAGGATCTCCGCGTACTCCGGCGACATCCGCGTCTCCACGTCCCGCACGGCCTCCGTCGCCGGGTTCTCCATCAGCGTCGTCTGCTTGAAGGTCCCCCCGTCGATGCTGACGATCTGCCCGCCCTTGTCGTACGGCGGACGCTTGTACGCCAGGATGTTGCCGCCGTCCATCCGCAGCGGGGTGATCGTGTAGCCGTCACCCGCGTCGGCACGCTGTCCGGTCTGCTTGCCGGTCGCCAGGTCGAAGGCGACGACCTCGTTGGTCTGGATGTACGACTCCCCGCCGCCCTCGTGCTCCTCGGTCGCGATGTACAGCCTGTCCTCGCCGACCGCCAGCCCGCTGCACTTCTCGATCTTGTAGATGGCGTCGCAGCGGGCCGCGTACTCCTCGCCCGGCGCGGAGATGCGGGTGCGCAGCTTGCCGGTCTTGTTGTCGATGGAGAAGAAGTCCGAGATGCCGCTGCCGTCACCCGCGGAGTCACCGACGTCGGCGGCCACGACCAGCGGGTCGGTGGAGACGACGGCGGCGTACTCGATGCCCTCGTCCATCTTGTACTCGGTGATCACCTTCCCGGTCTTCGGGTCGATGGTCTGGATGTGCAGCTGCCGCTGCTCGTACGTGCCGCACTTGCGCACCGCGACGAGCTTCTCACCGCCGCCGTACCCGGAGTCGTAGCAGGAGTCGGACGTCTTGGGCGCCCACAGCTGCTTGCCGGAGGCGACCTCCCAGGCGGCGCCGCCGCTGGTGCTGCCCGCCGCGACGGTGCCGCCGCTGATGGTGACGTTGTTGAAGCTGATCGGCATGGTGCCGGACTTGGCGCTCTTGGCCCACACCTGCTTGCCGGCCTCGAGGTCGATCACCGCGACCTGCGTGCAGGACTGCGGATCCGTCTTGGTCGGCATGGCGGGCTTGAAGATGATCGCCGTCTTGTTGTCCTCGGTGACGCGGCCGCTGCCCTCGCAGACCGGTCCGGGCAGGTCGACCGTCCACTTCTCGGTGCCCTTGGCGCGGTCGTAACCGACGACCTCGGCGATCCCGCTCTTGGCGTACACCGTGTCGGTCAGCCAGGAACCGGAGGTGGAGATGCTCGTGGTGCCCTTGGGGACCTTGGGCGCGGGCACCTGGAACAGCACCTTGGAACCGGTGTCGGCCGGTGCCTTCTCCTGGGCCTCGGAGGAGGTGCCCCCGGTCCCCCCGGTACCGCCGTTCTTCTCGTCCTTGCCGCCGGTGCCACCGGAGGTCGCGGTGGTGTTCTTGTCGTCGTCCTTGGCGGACGAGGACGCGTACCAGACACCGCCGCCGACGATCAGGGCGATGACCACGACCGCCGAGACGATGATGGCGGCCTGCGCGTTGAACTTCTTCCCGCCACCCCCCGGCTGCGGCTGCATCGGCATGGTCGGCGGCTGCGGATACCCGTACCCGGGCTGACCGTAACCGGGTTGCCCGTAGCCGGGCTGTCCGTAACCGGGCTGTCCGTAACCGGGCTGCCCGTACGTCCCCGGCTGCTGCTGCCCCGGATACCCGTACCCGGCGGCGGTCGGCGGCTGCTGCGGATACCCGTACCCGGGCCCCTGCGGAGCCGCCGGCGGCGTGACCGGAGGCTGCGGGGCGGCCGGAGTGGCCGGAGTCTGCGGAGTGGCCGGGGTCTGCGGATACCCGTATCCGGGCTCCGGGGCCTTGTTGAGGTCGGGCCCACCCGGGGCGGGCGGCTGCTGAGGCGGCCCGAACCCCGGCTGCTGCGGCGGCTGGTTGGGCGGCGGAGGCGGCTGGGTCATGACGTGAGCACCTCGGAGAAGGGGACGGCGAACGACGGACGGCGGACGGCGGACGGCGGGAGGCGGGAGGGAGAAGAGCCGCGACCTCACTTGCCGTAGGCGAGCATCAGCTTCTCCTTCGACTCGTCATTGCCGGTCAGCCGCGTGGTCGAGAGGTAGAAGCGTCCGTCGACCCAGTCGATCGACTTGCTGAAGAAGCTGTTCTCGATGTCCGCGACACCCTGCGGGTTCCGCAGCAGCACGGCCGGCTTGTGGTCGCCGCCGCCGACGGGGATCGCCACGACCTGCCCGCCCGCGTCGTACGACGGTCCGACGTAGGCGATGAGCTTGCCGCCCTCGACCTTGACGGGCTGCATGGACTCGTCGGCCGGGGACTTGACCCGCCAGCGCTCCTTGCCGTCGTCGAGGCTGACGGCGACGATCTCGTTGGCCCCGGTGGTCGCCTCGGTGGGCAGGTAGAGGGTGTCCTCGTCGACGACGACGCCCTCGCAGCCCTGGAGGTCACGCGCGAGGACGGCCCAGCCGCAGCCGGGGGCGAAGTCCTCGTCGACGGTGACCTCGGAGCGGAACTTGCCGCTGCCGCCGGTGAAGGCGGATATGTTCCACGCCTTCTTGTCCTCGTTGGTGCTGTAGACGACCACCGGGTCGACGGAGTAGGCGCGCTCGACGCGCCACCCCTTGTCGAACTTCTGGGTCCACTTCACCTTGCCCGACTTCGGGTCGAGCTCCCGGAGTTCGTCGTGCTCGTCGGTGCCGCCGGCGCCGCAGGACGCGACCTGGAGGAGGCGCTCACCGCCCGCGAAGGCGGCGGGGAAGCAGGGGGCGTCGCCGTACTTCTTCGCGTCGAACAGCTTCTTGCCGCTGGTCACGTCGTACGCCGTGCCGGACTGCGAGCGGCCCACCATCAGCGTGTCGCCGGTGAGGGTCAGCTCGATGGAGAGCACGGAGTCGAACAGGGCGCCGTCGGGGACCTCCTGCTTCCAGCCCTTCTCGCCGGTATTGAGGTCGACGAGCTGCAGCTGGTTGCACTCGGCGCTGTCGCTCTTGCCGCTCTTGTAAGCGATGACGACCTTGTCGTCGGCCGTCTTGCCCTGGGTGACCGCGCAGATCTGCTGCGGGAAGGTGATGGTGTCCCAGGTGGGGTTGCCGTCACCGACGTTGTAGGCGGAGAGCTCCTTGTAGGCGGCCTTCACGGCCGTCTTGTCGGTGACCCACATACCGGGGGCGTCGGCGCCGGAACCGGGCGCGTCGGGCGCCTCCTTGTACCAGAGCACCTTGGCCTCACCGGCCTGGCGGCCCTCGTTGAGGTTCTCCGGGTCCTCGCCGCCGTCGCCGCTGCCGTCGCCCGGGTTGACCGGGGCGCCGGACGAGCCGCCCGGCTCGGGGTCGTCGGTCTGCTTGGCGACGGGCTTCTCGTCCTTCTCGCCGTCGCCGCCGGAGACGGCCCACACGGTGCCGCCGATCACCAGCAGCGCGGCGACCGCGGCACCGATGACCATGACGGGCTTGCCCTTGAAGGGGTTGCGGGAGCCGGACCCGCCGGGCGGCGGCGTGCCGGGCGCCCCGGGGAACTGCGGCTGCGTCGGGTACCCGTACCCGGGCTGTCCGTAGGGCCCCGGCTGCCGCGGCGGGCCGTAGGGCCCGGAGGCGTACGGTCCGGAGTTGTACGGCCTCGGCTGCTGCGGAGGCTGCTGCGGGTACCCGTACCCGGGCTGCGGCGGACCCTGCGGAGGCGTCTGCGGAGCCCCGAAGCCACCTCCCGGCGGCGGATCCTGCGGCGCTCCGAAGCCACCCTGCGGCGGCTGGTTCGGCGGCTGAGTCATCAGCGCGTTCCCCCTTACATCACTGATTTTTAGCCACGCCCTGAGGTACGCGATGAACCCAGAGTCGTATTCAGACGTTTCTCAGACTGGCCCCTTTGTATCACCCGGCACCGACACGCCACCGGGCCGCGTCCTCCCCTGTTCCCAAGGGAGGACCGGCCCGTGATGCCCCCGTTACGCGCCTTCACGCCCCCTTCACGCCACCCGCGCCCCCTGCGCGCGGAGGGGAGGACGGCTCACGCGTCCTCCGCCAGTTCCAGCCAACGCAGTTCCAGTTCCTCCCGCTGTCCGGCCAGTTCCCTCAGCTCGGCGTCGAGTTCGGCGACCTTCGCGAAGTCGGTGGCCTGTTCGGCGAGGGCGGCGTGCAGCCTGGTCTCCTTCTCGGAGATCTTGTCGAGCTGGCGCTCGATCTTCTGGAGTTCCTTCTTGGCGGCGCGCTGGTCGGCGGCGCTCTTCTCCGGGGCGGAACCCTGGACCGCCGCGGCCGGGACGGCGGCCACCGAGGCGGCGGCGGCCTCCTCCATCCGCTTGCGGCGCTCCAGGTACTCGTCGATCCCGCGCGGCAGCATCCGCAGGGTGCCGTCGCCGAGGAGGGCGAACACGCGGTCGGTGGTGCGCTCGACGAAGAACCGGTCGTGGGAGATGACGATCATCGAGCCGGGCCAGCCGTCGAGGACGTCCTCGAGCTGGGTGAGGGTCTCGATGTCGAGGTCGTTGGTGGGCTCGTCGAGGAAGAGGACGTTGGGCTCGTCCATCAGCAGCCGCAGCAGCTGCAGCCGCCGCCGCTCACCGCCCGACAGGTCCCCGACCGGCGTCCACTGCTTCTCCTTGCTGAACCCGAACGTCTCGCACAGCTGCCCGGCGGTCATCTCGCGTCCCTTGCCGAGGTCGACGCGCTCGCGCACCTGCTGCACGGCCTGGAGCACCCGCCAGGTGGGGTCGAGTTCGGCGACCTCCTGGGAGAGGTAGGCGAGCTTGACCGTCTTGCCGACCTTGACCCGACCGCCCGCGGGCTGCGTCTCCCCCTCGCTCCGGGCCGCCTCGGCGAGCGCCCGCAGCAGGGACGTCTTGCCCGCCCCGTTGACCCCGACCAGACCGATGCGGTCCCCGGGCCCGAGCTGCCAGGTGACGTGCTTGAGCAGCACCTTGGGCCCGGCCTGGACGGTGACGTCCTCCAGGTCGAACACGGTCTTGCCGAGCCGGGAGGAGGCGAACTTCATCAGCTCGCTGCTGTCGCGCGGCGGCGGAACGTCCTTGATCAGCTCGTTCGCGGCCTCGACCCGGAACCGCGGCTTGGAAGTGCGCGCGGGGGCGCCGCGCCGCAGCCAGGCCAGCTCCTTGCGGACCAGGTTCTGCCGTTTGGCCTCCTCGGTGGCGGCGATCCGTTCGCGCTCCGCGCGGGCGAAGACGTAGTCGGAGTAGCCGCCCTCGTACTCGTACACGTCACCGCGCTGCACGTCCCACATGCGGGTGCAGACCTGGTCGAGGAACCAGCGGTCGTGGGTGACGCAGACGAGCGCGGACCGGCGGTTCCGCAGGTGCTCGGCGAGCCAGGCGATGCCCTCGACGTCGAGGTGGTTGGTCGGCTCGTCGAGGACGATCAGGTCCTGTTCCTCAATGAGCAGCTTGGCGAGCGCGATCCGGCGCCGCTCACCACCGGACAGCGGCCCGATGACGGTGTCGAGGCCCTTGGGGAACCCTGGCAGGTCCAGTCCGCCGAACAGTCCGGTCAGTACGTCCCTGACCTTGGCGTTGCCGGCCCACTCGTGGTCGGCCAGGTCGCCGATGACCTCGTGCCGGACGGTGGCGGCGGGGTCGAGGGAGTCGTGCTGGGTGAGCACCCCGAGCCGCAGCCCGCCGGAGTGCGTCACGCGCCCGGTGTCGGCCTCCTCCAGCTTGGCCAGCATCCGGATGAGGGTGGTCTTGCCGTCCCCGTTGCGCCCCACGACCCCGATCCGGTCCCCCTCGGAGACGCCGAGGGAAATGCCGTCGAGCAGCGCGCGCGTCCCGTACACCTTGCCGACGTTCTCGACATTGACCAGATTGACGGCCATTACTCTCCTGCCCGGTGGATCGATCAGCTTTCCAGCGTATGCCCTGTGGGGACGGGGCCGGGACGCGAGGAGGCAGTCACTCTTTGTGATGACGTGATCGGAAACGGACGGCTACCGTGGAGGGCAGGCAGCAGGATCCCGTCCATGGGAGGAACCATGACCGCCGAGTCCGTAGAGCACCGCCGCCACTGGGAGGTGCCGCCTGTGGACGGCTACACCGTGGACGACCTGTTCACACTGCCCGATCTCCCGCCGCACACCGAGTTGATCGACGGGAGTCTCATCACCGTGAGTCCGCAGCGCAATTTCCACGCAGACGTGATCGACCTGCTGGTCAGTGGCCTGCGGCGAAGCGTGCCGAAAAATTACAGGGTCAGACGGGAGATGACCATCGTCCTGGACCGGCGCAACGGGCCGGAGCCCGACGTGAGTGTGGTCTTCGCCGATGCGGTCCGTGGCCCGGACCAGACGAGCTACCAGGCCCAGGACGTGGTGCTGGCCATCGAGGTCGTGTCGCCGGACTCGGAGTCCCGCGACCGTACGACCAAGCCGCACAAGTACGGCAACGCGGGCATCCCTCATTTCTGGCGGGTCGAGCGTGACGGGATCGGCCGCAAGCCGCTCATCCACGTGTATGAACTGGATCCGCTCACTCGTGCCTACGTGCACATGGGCATGCACCGCGACCGCATCAAGGTCGACAAGCCCTACTCCATCGACATCGACCTGACTGCCGTCGACGAGCTCTGAGGGCCGGGCGCTTCAGACAACCGTTGCCCCTGGCACCGGCCCTGACGCCGTACGTACGTCGCGGCACGTGCCGGAGGCTCGCAGCGCCCCCGCGACGGCCTCGGCCGCCTCCGCGTCCCGCGCCAGGAACGCCGTCGTCGGCCCCGAGCCCGAGACCAGGGCGGCCCGCGCACCGGCCGAGCGGCCCGCCGCGAGGGTGTCGGCCAGCTCCGGGAACAGGGAGAGGGCCGCCGGCTGAAGATCGTTGGTGACGGCGGCGGCGAGCGCCTCCGCGTCCCCCTTCGCCAGGGCGCCGATCAGTTCCCGCGACGCGACGGGCTCCGGGATCTCCCGCCCTTCCCCCAGCCGGTCGAACTCCCGGAACACCGCCGGTGTGGACAGCCCCCGCGAGGCCATCGCGAACACCCAGTGGAAGGTCCCCCCGACCTCCAGCTCCGTCAGCTTCTCCCCGCGCCCGGTACCGAGCGCCGCCCCTCCCACCAGGCTGAACGGCACGTCGCTGCCCAGCTCGGCGCAGATGTCGAGGAGTTCCTCGCGCGAGGCGCCCGTCCCCCACAGCGCGTCGCACGCCAGCAGGGCGCCCGCGCCGTCCGCGCTGCCGCCGGCCATGCCCCCGGCGACGGGGATGTCCTTGGCGATGTGGAGGTGGACGTCGGCGTCCCGGCCGTACCGCTCGGCGAGCGCCAGGGCGGCGCGGGCGGCGAGGTTGGTGCGGTCGAGGGGGACCTGGGCGGCGTCGGGGCCGGTGCAGGTGATGCGCGGTCCGTCGGCGGACGGGGTGGCGGTGACCTCGTCGTACAGGCCCACCGCGAGGAAGACGTTGGCGAGGTCGTGGAAGCCGTCGGGGCGGGCCGCGCCGACCGCGAGCTGGACGTTGACCTTGGCGGGGACGCGGACGGTGACGCTCACTGCTGGCCCTGCTCCTTGTTCTCGGCGATGCGCGCGAACTCCTCGACGGTCAGGGACTCCCCGCGCGCCTGCGGCGACACCCCCGCCGCGACCAGGGCGGCCTCGGCCGCGGCCGCCGAACCCGCCCACCCGGCGAGCGCGGCCCGCAGCGTCTTGCGGCGCTGGGCGAAGGCGGCGTCGACGACGGCGAACACCTCGCGCCGGGAGGCGGTGGTCTTCAGCGGTTCCGCGCGGCGGACCAGCGAGACCAGCCCGCTGTCGACGTTGGGCGCGGGCCAGAAGACGTTCCGTCCGATGGCGCCGGCCCGCTTGACCTCCGCGTACCAGTTGGCCTTGACCGAGGGCACGCCGTACACCTTCGAGCCGGGGGCGGCGGCGAGCCGGTCGGCGACCTCCGACTGGACCATGACGAGGGTGCGCTCGATGCTCGGGAAGGTCTCCAGCATGTGCAGCAGCACCGGGACGGCCACGTTGTACGGCAGGTTCGCGACCAGCGCGGTCGGGGCGGGTCCGGGCAGTTCGGTGACGTGCATCGCGTCGGAGTGGACCAGCGCGAACCGCTCGGCCCGCCCGGGCGTGCGGGCGGCGACGGTGGCGGGCAGCGCGGCGGCCAGGACGTCGTCGATCTCGACGGCGGTGACCCGGTCGGCGGCCTCGAGGAGCGCCAGGGTGAGCGAGCCGAGCCCCGGGCCGACCTCGACGACCACGTCGTCGGGGCGGACCCCGGCGGTGCGCACGATACGGCGGACCGTGTTGGCGTCGATGACGAAGTTCTGGCCGCGCTGCTTGGTGGGCCGTACGCCGAGGGCGGCCGCCAGTTCACGGACGTCGGCGGGGCCCAGGAGGGCGTCGGGGGTGGGGCTGGTCACGGGACAAGGGTACGGGGCGCGACGACCGGGCAGGTCACGCCTGTGGACAACCGAAGGCGCGGGCCGTGTTCGCCCCGAGGGCGGTGGCGAGGGTGTCCTCGTCGACGCCCCGGACGGCCGCCATCGCGCGTACGGTCACCGGCACCAGGTAGGGGGCGTTGGGACGGCCCCGGTAGGGCGCCGGGGTCAGGAACGGCGCGTCGGTCTCCACCAGGACCAGCTCCAGCGGGGCCACGGCGAGCGCGTCCCGCAGGTTCTGCGCGTTCTTGAAGGTGACGTTGCCGGCGAAGGACATGTAGTACCCGGCGCCCGCGCAGATCTCCGCCATCTCGGCGTCCCCGGAGTAGCAGTGGAAGACGGTGCGTTCGGGGGCGCCCTCCTCCTTCAGTACGCGCAGGACGTCGGCGTGGGCGTCGCGGTCGTGGATGACGAGGGTCTTGCCGTGCCGCTTGGCGATCTCGATGTGGGCGCGGAAGGACCGCTCCTGTGCCTCCTTGCCCTCGAGGCCGGTGCGGAAGTAGTCGAGGCCGGTCTCGCCGACGCCCTTGACCTGGGGCAGCGCGGCCAGCCGGTCGATCTCGGCGAGCGCCTCGTCCAGCGCCGCGTCACCGCCGGGCTGCCTGGCGCCCTGCCGGGACCAGCCGTCGGGGTCCCCGTGGACGATGCGCGGCGCCTCGTTGGGGTGCAGCGCGACCGTCGCGTGGACGGCGTCGTACGCCGCCGCCGTCTCGGCCGCCCACCGGGACCCCTCGAGGTCGCAGCCGACCTGCACCACGGTCGTCACCCCCACCGACGCGGCCTTGGCGAGGGCGTCCTCCACCGTGCCGGACTGCATGTCGAGGTGGGTGTGCGAGTCCGCGACCGGCACCCGCAGGGGTTCCGGGAGCGGCGGGGCGGCGTTCTTGTCGGGGGCGTTCGCAGGCATGCCCCCGATCCTACGGAAGCGGCGCCGACGTCAGCTCGGCGTCGTGCGCGCAGGCGACCCGGCCCGCCGCCAGGATGCGCACCACGTGACCGTCGCAGTTCCGGCACGTCGGCCGGTTCAGCGGGGAGGGGACGACTTGGCCGTCCACCACGTACATGACGAACTCGTGGCCGTCGGCGTCGGTGTGGTGCTCTATCTCGTACGACTGTTCCCAGCCGTGTCCGCAGTGCATGCAGGCGAAGGAATACGACTCGACGACGACGGTGGTGGCACCCGCGCGCAGCGCGGCCTGCCCGGTTATCTCGGTCATCCCGGCTCCTGTCGGTCCGCTGGGGGAGAGCGGATCCGCCCCCGAATCTAAGTGGACTACTCCACTGCCGCGCGCACAGGAGGGCCGACCGAGTATTGGCGGCGATTTGGCGTCCCCTTGCCCGAGCGCCTCACGGACGGTGCCGGAGCTTTGCCTTCCGCCGAACCGCTTTACCCGTCCGTGGGGCGCCCGCTCACCGGAGGAGCGGCCTGCTCAGAGACCGTTTCGCGCCCCCTGAGCCGTTCACGCCCCCGCGTTCTTCGCGGCCACCACCGCGTCGAACACCTGCCGCTTGGGAAGCCCCGCCTCCACGGCCACCGCCGCGATCGCCTCCTTGCGCCGCTCCCCGGCGTCCTCCCGCACCCGCACCCGCCGCACCAGCTCGGCGTCGTCGATCTCCTCGGCCCCCTTCTCGGGCGCCCCCTCGACCACCACCGTGATCTCCCCGCGCACGCCCTCCGCCGCCCACGCGGCCAGCTCCGCCAGCGGGCCCCGCTTGACCTCCTCGTACGTCTTGGTCAGCTCCCGGCACACGGCGGCCCGCCGCTCCCCGCCGAACACCTCGGCCATCGCGGCGAGGGTGTCGTCGAGGCGGTGCGGGGCCTCGAAGTAGACGAGGGTGCGCCGCTCGTCGGCGACCTCGCGCAGCCGTCCCAGCCGCTCGCCGGCCTTCCGGGGCAGGAACCCCTCGAAGCAGAACCTGTCCACGGGCAGCCCGGACAGGGCGAGCGCGGTGAGCACCGCGGACGGCCCCGGCACCGCGGTGACCCTGACGTCCCGCTCGACGGCCGCGGCGACCAGCCGGTACCCGGGGTCGGACACGGACGGCATCCCGGCGTCCGTCACCAGCAGCACGCGCGCGCCGCCCGCCAGTTCCTCGACCAGCTCGGGCGTGCGGGCGGACTCGTTGCCCTCGAAGTACGACACGATCCGCCCCCTGGGGGTGACGCCGAGCGCCTGGGTGAGGCGCCGCAGCCGCCGCGTGTCCTCGGCGGCGACGACGTCGGCGCCCGCCAGTTCCTCCGCGAGCCGGGGCGGGGCGTCGGAGACGTCGCCGATGGGGGTGCCTGCGAGTACGAGGGTTCCGGTCACTCCCCCATCCTCCCAGGGCGGGACGGAGCCGGGGCATACCGGCCATGCGCGGGACTCACACAGCCCCGTTCCCTACGATGGCGCGGTGACCAGTACCGCGTCCTCCACGGACACCCTGCAGGACCAGGCACCGCACGAGGAGCGGCCGTCGTGGCGGCAGCGGCTGCGCCGTTTCGGCTACCCGGCGCCGGGCCCGGCCAGAGGCGGCGCCCGCACGGCGGATGTCCGCGGGGGTGACGTCCGCGACCGCCTGGTGCCGCCGTACACGGAGCCGTCGAAGCGGCTGTGGGACACGCTCGGGGTGCCACCGGTCCTCGCGGAGCGCGTCACCCGCTGGTCGGGGTGGGGCGGCCCGCTCCTGGTCACACTGCTGGCGGGCGTGCTCCGGTTCTGGAACCTGGGCAGCCCGAAGGCGGTGATATTCGACGAGACGTACTACGCCAAGGACGCGTGGGCGCTGGTCCATCGCGGGTTCGAGGTCAACTGGGACAAGAACGTCAACGAGCTGATCCTCTCGGGCGGTCCCGTCCCCGTCCCGACGGACGCGGCCTACGTCGTGCATCCGCCGGTCGGCAAGTACGTGATCGGGCTGGGCGAGCTGATCTTCGGCTTCGACCCGTTCGGCTGGCGGTTCATGACGGCGCTGCTCGGCACGCTCTCCGTGCTGATGCTGTGCCGGATCGGCCGGCGCCTGTTCCGCTCCACGTTCCTCGGCTGTCTCGCGGGCTCGCTGATGGCGGTGGACGGGCTGCACTTCGTGATGAGCCGGACCTCGCTGCTCGACGGCGTGCTGATGTTCTTCGTGCTGGCGGCGTTCGGCTGCCTGGTGGTCGACCGGGACCGGGCGCGCGAGCGGCTCGCCGCCGCGCTGCCCGTGGACGCCGACGGCCGGGTCCGCCCGGACGCGCACGTCGCCGAGCACACCCGGATCGGCTTCCGCCCCTGGCGGCTGGCGGCGGGCCTGATGCTGGGTCTGGCGATCGGCACCAAGTGGAACGGCCTCTACATCACGGCCGCGTTCTGCGTGATGGCGGTGCTGTGGGACGTCGGCGCGCGCAAGGTCGCCGGCGCGCACCGGCCCCGCCTCGCGGTCCTGCGGCGCGACCTGGGCTGGGCGTTCCTGTCGACCGTGCCGGTGGCCGTGGTCACCTACTTCGCCTCCTGGATCGGCTGGATCCTCTCCCCGGCCGACGGCACCGGCGGCTACTACCGCGACTGGGCGGCCAAGGACGGCAAGGACAGCGACTGGTCGTGGCTGCTGCCCGACTGGTGGCGCAGCCTGTGGCACTACGAGAACCAGGTCTACGACTTCCACGTGGGCCTGTCCTCGCCGCACACCTACGAGTCCAACCCGTGGAGCTGGATCGTCACCGGCCGTCCGGTCTCCTACTTCTACGAGTCCCCGGCCCCCGGCACGGACGGCTGCCCGGTGGACGCGGGTGAGAAGTGCGCCCAGGAGGTGCTGGCCCTCGGCACCCCGATGCTGTGGTGGACGGCCTGCTTCGCGATCCTGTACGTCCTGTGGCGCTGGCTGTTCCGCCGCGACTGGCGGGCCGGCGCGATCGCCTGCGGCATCGCGGCCGGTTACGCGCCCTGGTTCCTGTACCAGGAGCGCACGATCTTCTTCTTCTACGCCGTCGTCTTCCTCCCCTTCCTCTGCCTGGCCGTGGCGATGCTCCTGGGCGCCCTCGTCGGCCCGCCCCGCTCCACCGACACCCGCCGCGTCGCGGGCGCGACGGCGGCGGGCGTACTGACCCTGCTGATCGTTTGGAACTTCATCTACTTCTGGCCCATCTACACCGGCACCACGATCCCGATCGACGACTGGCGGGCGCGGATGTGGCTGGACACGTGGGTCTAGCTGGACAGACTGGTCTTGCGGGTACGACAGCACGCCGTGCCCGCAAGGTTGTTGTCGGTCGTTCGTGGTCGCCGCTGGTCCTCCTCGGACGGCCCGGAGACGGCCCAGTTCCACGCGTAGGCAGATTCTGAGCTTCCCCCGCTGTGCGGGAGGTGCTGACTAGTGCCGCATCAGGCAACATTCGCCTCGTAGTTAGGGACGTGGTTCACGCCGTGGGTCCCTCGGTGTCTGCCAGAATCGGCGGATGCTGAGCA
>NZ_JBIRYZ010000026.1:0-117693 GCF_044390325.1 Streptomyces sp. NPDC018964 | reverse complement strand
TAAGCCTTACAGCGCCGATGGTACTGCAGGGGGGACCCTGTGGGAGAGTAGGACGCCGCCGAACAATCTTTATAGAAAGCCCCGTGCCCTTCGGCACGGGGCTTTCTGCGTTTCAGGACGGCTCCACCAGTTTCGTGTCGTACGCCAGGATCACCGCCTGGATACGGTCCCGTGAGCCGGTCTTCGCGAGTATCCGGCCCACGTGGGTCTTCACCGTGGATTCGGCCAGGTGGAGGCGGGTGGCGATCTCGGTGTTCGTCCAGCCCTTTCCGATGACCGTGAGGATCTCCCGTTCCCGCTCCGTGAGCGTGGACAGACGCGCGTCGGGGCGGGAGACGTCCTCGGTGCCCTCGCCGGCGGGCAGATGCCGGGCGTAGGAGTCGAGGAGGCGGCGGGTCAGGCTGGGGGCGACGACCGCGTCCCCGGTCGCCACGGAACGGATGCCGGAGAGGAGCTCCTCCGGCTGGGCGTCCTTGACGAGGAAACCGGAGGCGCCCGCGCGGAGACCGGCGTAGGCGTACTCGTCCAGGTCGAACGTCGTCAGGATGAGGACGCGGGTGCGGTCGCCGGTGGCGGCGATGCGGCGGGTCGCCTCGATGCCGTCCAGGCCGGGCATGCGGATGTCCATCAGGACCACGTCGGGGTGCAGTTCCGATGTCATGCGGATCGCTTCGCTGCCGTTCGACGCCTCGCCCAGGACCGTCATGTCGTCCTGGCTCTCCAGGAGCATGCGGAAGCCGAAGCGCTGGAGGGGCTGGTCGTCGGCGATGAGGACGGTGGTCACTGCGGGGTTTCCTCCGGAAGATGCAGGTGGACGCGCCAGCCCTGCTCGGGGTGCGGGCGCGGGCCGGCTTCAAGTGTGCCGCCGTACAAGGCTGTTCGCTCGCGCATTCCGGGGATGCCGCGGCCGTCGGACGGGGCGGAGGACGGTGTGCCCTTTCCGGTGTCGGTGATGGTGACCATGACGGCGCCCCCGTCCCCGTGGACGATGGAGATCTCGGAGGTCGTTTCGGGGCCCGCGTGCTTGAGGGTGTTGGTGAGGGCCTCCTGGACGACCCGGAACACGGTGAGCTGACGGCCGGGAGGCAGGGTCGCCCGGCCCTCGACACGGGTGCGGACGGGCAGGCCCGCGCTGCGGACGCCGTCGATGAGCTGGTCCAGGTCGGTGAGACCGGGCTGGGGGGTCCGTTCGGCGGGATGGGCGGTGTCGTCGTCGCGCAGGACGTCCAGGAGACGGCGGAGTTCGCCGAGGGCCTGGCGGCTGGTGGTGGCGATGGCGTCCAGGGCCTGGGCGGCGCGTTCCGGGGACTTGCCGGCCGCGTACCTGCCGCCGTCGGCGAGGCCCGTGATGACGGACAGGTTGTGGCCGATGATGTCGTGCATCTCGCGGGCGATGCGGGCGCGTTCGGCGGCGGCGGCGAGCTGGGCCTGCTGGTCGCGTTCGGTCTCCAGGCGGCGGGCGCGGTCCTCCAGGGCCTCGGTGTAGTTCTGCCGGGTGCGGACCGTGATGCCGATGAGGACGGCCACGAGGACGGACGTCAGCTGGGAGCCGATCTGCTGGCTCCACTCGCCCTCGCCGTAGCGGGCCGCGGAGACCACCACGGGTGCGAGGAACAGGGCCGGGGCCCACCACAGATGGCGCAGGGGGAGGCGCAGGGTGATGTGGTAGACGACGACGAGCTGGAGGAGCGCCGCCTGGAGGGTGGCGCCGGACCAGGCGTTGACCAGGGCGAACGGGGCCATGGCCAGCAGGACCGCCGCGGGGTGGGCGCGGCGCCACAGGAGGGGGACGGACAGGCCGAGACTCAGGACGAGGAGGAGAGGGCCGGGGGCGTCCGGGTTGTGGGTGACGTTGCGCCAGCCGTCACCGGTGTAGTCGATGAGCGCGGCTGTCACCCAGAAGCCGGCGAAGGCCATGTCCCACAGCAGCGGGTGGCGTCGGTCGAAGGCACGCACCCGCTGATTGACGCGTTGCAGGTACTGGGTGAGGGGCTCCGCCGCCCGCACCCCCGTTGGTGGGGCCTTTCGGTCGTTCGTCACGAGGTCCATGGTGGTGGGTCCGTCCGCCGGTCGGGGCCGAGCCGTCCTTCCTGTATCGATGATCGTCCGTGCCGGGGTGGGGGGCGTCGTACCGCGGGCCGTATTCCGGGTGAAGGCCGTGGTACCCCGGTACTACGGTGGCGGGCATGAGTACCAGTGCCAAGCCCGTCGACGACTGTGTGATCCGGCCGGTGCGCGCGGAGGAGTGGGCCGCGGCGAGGGAACTGCGGCTCACCGCGCTGCGGGACCCGGTCGCGGACCTCGCCTACCTGGAGACCTACGAGGAGGCCGTGGCCCGGCCGGACTCGTTCTGGCAGGAGCGGACGGTGAGGGTCGCGGAGGACGCCGACGGGGCGCGGCAGTTCATCGCCGAGGTGAAGGACGGGAAGTGGGTCGGCAACGTCGTCGTGTTGATCGAGGAGGCCGGGTCGACGGACTGGGCCGGTTTCCCCGTGGAGCGGCGGCAGGGGCATTTGGTGGGGGTGTACGTGGCGCCCGGGTACCGGGGGAGCGGGCTGACCAAGGCGCTGTTCGATGCCGCGGTGGAGTGGGCGTGGGGGCGTGGCGCGGAGCGGGTGCGGCTCATCGTGCACCCGGAGAACGCGCGGGCGCTGGGTTTCTACCGCAAGGCCGGGTTCGTGGAGAGCGGGGTGACCATGCCGTTGGCGGACAAGCCGGGGGAGCGGGAGCTGGAGATGGTGGTCGGGCGGCCGTAGCCGGAGGGTCAGACCGGTAGTTCGGTGTGGGGCCAGCGGGCTCTGGCCTGTTCTCGGGAGCGGAGCAGGGCCAGGGTGGGCAGGCCGAGGTCCGTGCCGGTGGCGAGCAGGTCCGGGAGCTGGGGGAGCGGGGCCACGGCCGCCACGTCGTCCAGGACGAGGGTGAGTGGTGGGTCGAGCCGACCGGAGGATGACCGTTCGGCCATGCGCCGGCCGTGCTCGACCACGTGTGAGGCGAGGGCCGTCAGCAGGGGCATCGCGCCCGGGCTGGTGCGGGGGTCCTCGATGGATTCACCCACGACATAAAGCGTTCCCCCTTCGTGGATGAAGGAATCCAAGGCGAGGGCATCATTTCGGTTGGGAGTGCAGGCCTCGCGGACGTTGACCGTGGAGAGCGCGGCCAGGGCGCGGGTGGTCAGCTGCTGGGCCATGTCCCGGCGCTCGGGGTGCGCGGTGAGGGCCGCCTCGAGTTCGCCGGCGGCGCCGGGGGCGGCCTTGGGGCTGGTGCGGAGGATGCGTACGGCGTCGTGGACCTGGAGGCCCTGGGACCAGCGGTGGACGTGGCGGATCGTACGGCCGTCGACGGCGGCGGCGTGGACGTAGCTGCGGAGCAGGATCTCCGCGGTGTCGCTGACCGCCTGGTCGAGGCGGGAGGTGGGGCGGACGGGGGTGAGGAGTGCGGCTGCCCTGGCTTTGGCCGTCTCCTTGTCCTCGCAGCCTGCGGTGAGGGACCAGTGGAGGCGGGCGGGCGTGTCGCAGAGGTGGGTGGGGTCGTAGAGGTGGGTGGGGCCGAGTTTGGCGCGGGCGTCCTTGGTGTCGTGCCAGAGGGTGGGGTTGGAGGTGAGGACGAGGGCGGGGCCCTCCGCGTCGCGTACGGCCTGGGCCGCGGTGGTGTGGCGGGTGGCCGGAGGACCGTAGTGGATCCCGGCACCTCCGGAGCGGGGTGCTTCCCACTCGCCTGTCCGTTCGTTCTCGGACGGGGAGGTGAGCGCCGTTTCCTGTGGCGCGGGTGACTGCCGGGGTGTCGGCGTCCGCACCTGCGGTGGTGCCGGTACGGAGACCGGCTGCGGTGCCGGCGTCTCCTGCTCGGGCTCTCCGGGCGTCGGTACCTCGTGCGGCTGCTTCGGTGCGGGATCCGGCTGCCGCCGGGGCCGTGGCCCCGGCACGGCCCCCGTCGCCCGTTCCGCCCGGCGTCGTGCCCGTAGCGCTCTCCAGCGGGCCACCGTGCCCAGCACGAACACCGTCAGGACGGTCAGGATCATCAGCTGGCCGATGAGCAGGCCCCAGAAGAGGCCGTACCCCGAGAGGGCGGCCTCCGGGGTGTCCGGCCAGGCGGCGGGGAGGTTCCGCGGGTCGGCGACGAGGTGGCGCATGGCCACCGGGGTGCGGGTGAAGGTGACGCCGGACGGCCAGTGGCCGTGGGCGAGGAGGCCCGCGAGGCCGGTGGCCGTCCACACCATCGTGGTGACGCCGATGAGGAACGCGAGGATGCCGATCAGCAGCCCGTCGGGGATGCCGCCGCCCTGGCCGCCGGCCCGGCCGTGCTCACGGTGATCGTCCGGTCTCACGCGTGCTCCCTTACGCCACCGTCGATTCGGAGTCGCCGACGTGCTGTTCCACGAAGGCCGCCGCCCGTTCCTCCGCCTCCCGTTCGGCGGCGCGCAGGGCGTCGTCGGAGAGGTCGGCGGAGGACTCGGTCATCGCGCGGTCGGTGAAGACCAGCGGGCGTTCGGTCTCCGTGACCAGGTGTTTGACCACCTGGACGTTGCCGTTGACGTCCCAGACCGCGATGCCGGGGGTGAGGGTCGGGATGATCTCCACGGCCCACCGGGGCAGGCCGAGCACCCGGCCGGTCGCCCGCGCCTCGTCCGCCTTCTGGGCGTAGATGGTCCGGGTCGACGCCATCTTCAGGATGGCCGCCGCCTCCTTCGCCGCGGCCCCGTCCACCACGTCGGACAGGTGGTGGACGACCGCGACGAACGACAGGCCGAGCCGTCGGCCGAACTTCAGCAGCCGCTGGAACAGCTGCGCGACGAACGGGCTGTTGATGATGTGCCAGGCCTCCTCGACCAGGAAGATGCGCTTCTTCCGGTCGGGGCGGATCCAGGTGTGCTCCAGCCACACGCCGACGATCGCCATCAGGATCGGCATGGCGATGGAGTTGCGGTCGATGTGGGACAGGTCGAAGACGATGAGCGGCGCGTCGAGGTCGATGCCGACGGTCGTCGGGCCGTCGAACATGCCGCGCAGGTCACCGTCGACCAGGCGGTCCAGGACCAGTGCGACGTCCAGGCCCCACGCCCGTACGTCGTCCAGGGCCACGTTCATCGCCTCCGCCGACTCCGGTTCGGGGTGGCGCAGCCGTTCCACGATGTCGGAGAGGACCGGCTGGCGTTCGACGATCGTCTCGTTGACGTAGGCGTGCGCGACCTTGAGGGCGAAGCCGGAGCGTTCGTCCAGGCCGTGCCCCATCGCGACCTCGATGATGGTCCGGAGCAGGGCGAGCTGCCCGGTGGTCGTGATCGACGGGTCCAGCGGGTTGAGCCGGATGCCCTGGTCGAGCGCGGCCATCGGGTCCAGGCGGATCGGCGTTATGCCCAGTTCCTGCGCGATGAGGTTCCACTCACCGGCGCCGTCCTCGCCCTGGGCGTCCAGGACGACGACCTGGCGGTCGCGGAAGCGCAGCTGGCGCAGGACGTACGTCTTCTCCAGGGCCGACTTGCCGTTGCCCGACTCGCCGAGGACCAGCCAGTGCGGGGCGGGGAGCTGCTGGCCGTAGAGCTGGAAGGGGTCGTAGATGTAGCCCTTGCCGGAGTAGACCTCGCGGCCGATGATGACGCCGGAGTCGCCGAGGCCGGGGGCGGCGGTCGGGAGGTAGACCGCCTGTGCCTGGCCCGTGGACGTGCGCACCGGCAGCCGCGTCGTCTCGACCTTCCCGAACAGGAAGGACGTGAAGGCGTCGGTGACGACGGACAGCGGATCCCGCATATCGGCTCAGCCCCTACCTTCGGATGCCGGTGGCGAACGGGAGGGTGTTCACGAACGCGCGGTGGTGCTCGCGGTCGCACCACTCCAGCTTGAGGTACGACTTTCCGGCCGACGCCCGTATGGTCCGCTTGTCGCGGGCCAGGGCCTCGGGATTGCGGGAGGAGACGGTGATGTAGCCGACCAGGTTGACGCCGGCCGCGCCGCTGGCGAGGTCCTCGCCGCGCTGGTCGAGGCGGCCGTGGGCGGCGACGTCGCGCGGGTCGACGGTGCGGTTCATCTTGGCGGCGCGGGACGCCTCCGCCTCGTCGTTGGTCTTCTCGGTCAGCATCCGCTCGATGGCGACCTCGGTGGGTTCGAGGTCCATGGTGACGGCGACCGTGCGGATCACGTCCGGGGTGTGGACGAGGAGGGGGGCCAGGAAGTTGACGCCCACCGGGGTCATCGGCCACTCCTTGATCCACGCCGTGGCGTGGCACCAGGGGGCGCGGGTGACGGACTCGCGGGTCTTGGCCTGGAGGTAGGTGGGCTCCATGGCGTCCAGCTCGGCCGGCCAGGCGTTGCGCTGCGTCATCGCCTGGATGTGGTCGATCGGGTGGTCCGGGTCGTACATGGAGTGGATCAGCGAGGACAGCCTGCTCTGGCCGAGCGGCTGCCGTACGCGGATGTCGGCCTCCTGGAGCCGGGAGCAGATGTCGGTCAGCTCACGGGCCATGACGACGGCGAGCCCCGCGTCCCGGTCCACCTTGCCGCCGCCCTGGCTGCGCATCGCGCGGGCCATGGCGTTGGCCTCGGCGGCCAGTTCGCGCGTGTAGTGCATGCAGGCGACGAGGTAGGCGCGGTGCTGCTCGCTGCTGGTCGACACCATCGACTGGAGCTGGTCGTACGACTGCTGCAGCCACGCCGGTGACGTGGCGTCGCCGCGCACGGCGACGTCCTTGGCGTGCGCGTCGGGGTCGGCGGGCAGGGTGCGGGCGAGCATCTGGATGCGGGTCACGAAGCCGTCGCCGTTGGCCACGTGCTTCAGCAGTGTGCCGAAGCGGTCGACGAGGGCTTCCTGGTCCTCGGAGTCGCGCAGTCCGACGCCCGGCCCCTCGATCTCGATGGCGGCGGTGACGGTCTTGCGGTCCGCGTGCAGCAGTACGGCGATCTCGTCCGGTCCGAAGGGGGCGGCGAGCCAGGTGATCCGCCCGATCCCGGGCGGCGGCCCGATCTCCACCTCGCGCCCGTCCAGCCGGGTGCCCGCCTCGACGGCGCCGGAGCGGTAGGTGGTGCCGCGGCGCACGGTGCGCTTGTAGCTGCGGTTGATCTCGAACCACTTGTAGAAGGTGCGGCCCCGGTACGGCACGTACACCGCTGACAGCGCCAGCATCGGGAGGCCCGCGAGCAGCACGATCCGCACGGACAGGACGGGGACGAGGAGTCCGCACATCATGCCGAGGAACGCGCCCACGACGATCAGCGCGATCTCACCGGTCTCGCGATTACGGCCGACGATCGCGTTCGGCCGGGCGCGGCCGATCAGATACGTACGGCGGGGCGTGACCGGATGGGACAAATGGGACTCGGTCGTCAACGCCCTTCACCTCCCGTGCTGTTGGTGCTGCTGTTGCGGGTGCTGCTGGCGTGGGGGGTGTTCACCGGGCTGCTCGAGCGGGGTGCGGGGGCGGCGGGTCCGCCGCCGTTCGACGGGCGCGAGCTGTGCGCGGCGACTCCGCCGGAGGCGGGGTTGGAGGGGCGGGGTCCGGTGGACTGGCCGCCGCCGTGGTTGTTGTCGGCGCGGGTGCTGTGGGTCTTGATGCCCTGCGCGACCAGGGTGGCCGGGGAGCTCATGACGGCGGCGGCCTTGCCTTCGGCGCCCTGCATGAGGCGGTTGTTGCGGGAGTTGGCGAGTTCGTCGCCGAAGCCGGGGACGAAGCGGTAGATCATCGCGGAGGCGAAAATGGCGAGCAGGATGATCGCCAGTCCGGAGACCACGGCGGAGAAGGCGTCGGGCCCCTCCTCGGCGGAGAGCGCGCCGGCGAGGCCGAGCACGATCACGATCACCGGCTTCACGAGGATCACGGCGATCATGATGCCCGCCCAGCGGCGGACGTGGCCCCACAGGTTCTTGTCCACGAGGCCGGCGTAGACGACGGTGCCGAGGAGGGCGCCGACGTAGAGCAGGGCGGCGCGGATGACGAGCTCCAGCCAGAGGACGCCGGCGGCGAGGATGGAGACGAGGGAGACGACGATCAGCATGATCGGGCCGCCGCCGATGTCGTCGCCCTTCTCGAGCGCGCCGGAGAACGTGCCGAAGAACGTGTCCGTCTGGTCGCCGGTCGCCTTCGCGAGGACCTCGGTGACGCCGTCGGTCGCCGACACGATGGTGTAGAGGATCAGCGGGGTGAAGGCGGAGGCGAGGACGGTGAGCCAGAGGAAACCGATCGCCTCGGACAGGGCGGTGGTGAGGGGGACGCCGCGCACCGCGCGCTTGGCGACCGCGAGCAGCCAGAGGAGGAGGGTGAGGATCGTCGACGCGGCGAAGACGACGGCGTACTGCTGGAGGAACGTGTCGTTCGTGAAGTCGACGTTCGCGGTCTCCTGTACGGCGTCGCTGAGCTTGTCGATGGTCCAGGAGGCGGCGTCGGCGCAGCCCTGGGCGAGGGAGGCGAGGGGGTCGAGGGTGGTGGTGGGGTCGTTGAGGCTGGAGTCGCCGCCGGTGGAGCCGCCGTTGCTTTCGCCTCGTTCGCAGTAGTCCTTGGCGCGGCCGGGGATGAGGTCGCAGGGGTTGTCGCTGTCCGTGGGTGTGGGTGTCGGCGTGGGCGCGGCAAAGACCCGCGTGGCGAAGACGACGGCAGCCGCCTGCGCGGCCGCGACGAAACCGGTCAGTTTGAGCAGGCGGTGGTTAGCGGGCATACGTGAACCCTCCGTACTCCTCGACGGCCTTCGCCATCTCGTCGGCGTTGGAGGCCCGCTTGTCACCGGGAACCGGGGTGGGGCCGTCCTTCTGAGAGTGGGTCACGATCTTCCAGTCGTCATTGGTCCACTTGAGCTGCATGGTGATGGTGAACCAACTGTTGGTGACCGGGTTGGTGGAGCTCTCGCCTGTCAGCCCCAGAAGTCCGCTGCACCAGACCTCCACCGTCGCCGCGTCGGCGGACGACGCGGTGACCTTGGTGCCGATCGGGCTGGTACGCGAGACGAACGTGTGGCCCTTCGGCGTGGTGCCGTCGTCGTTGAGACCCACGTTCTTGTTGAACTTCGGCGTGTACGCCTTGTCCAGCGTCGTCTCGAAGTCCGCGACACGGTCGGGAGCGATGATCGACTGAAGGATGACGTCTCGCCGGGCCTTGTCGAACATCTCGGCGGAGCCCAGCACCACCGAGTAGTTCGCCGCCGCGCTCTCCGCCCCCTGCCGGTCGTGGGCGAAGCCCGAGGGGATGCCGGATGCCTTCGAGCTGACCGGCTTCTTCCCCGACGGGCTGGTCGCGGCCGACTTGGGGGAGTTGTCGGAGCCGCCCTCCTCCGCGGCGGAGTCGTCGCCTCCACGGTTCGCGAAGGCGATCGCGGCGATCAGGAGGACCACCACGCCGACCACCGTCACCAGGCTGCGCGACGACGAACGGCCGCCTCTGCGCGCACCGCCGTACGGATCGCCGCCCCGCTCCGGCATCCGGGTGCGGGTCTGGCCCGTGTCGTCTCCGAGACTCATGCCGCGTACACCCCCTCAGCGTCGTGCGGAAACACCTCGTACTCCGCGTACTCCATGTACGACGGTAGCCGTGCTGGTCCCCGCGCGGGCGCGGTGTGGTGACTGGACATCAGGGAAACGCAACCTCAGCCGGTGGGCACGACGGGCGGGTGGGATGGAGGGGGTGCCGGGCGTGCCCGGTCGGGAGCGTGGGGACGGGGCTACACGGCCATTCCGTACACGATGGTGAACAGCGTGCCGAGCGAGCCGATGATGAAGACACCCGTGAGCCCCGCGATGATGAGGCCCTTGCCCTGTTCGGCACTGAACGTGTCCCGCAACGCCGTGGCGCCGATGCGCTGTTTGGCCGCCCCCCAGATGGCGATGCCCAGGCAGAGCAGGATGGCGACCGCCATGACCACCTCGATCATGATTTTGGCCTCGTTGCCCAGGCTGCCGAAGGGGCCCCAATCCGGAGCGATCCCGCCGATAATGGTGTTGATGTCTCCCTCGTCGGCCGCGAAGAACATGTAAGTCACCGCCCCTGTATGGGTAGTTCCGAGCCCCTGCGGTTGTGCAGAGGTCAGCCCTCATTGTCGCCGACGATGGCACTGTCTCATGTCGACTTGGCGTCATCTGTTGGCGGGTTTCGTACGAATAGCTTGCCACCGGCGTGCGCCGTACTCCGGTAGGGGCGCGCTCCGCTGGGTGAGCAGTCGTATCGTCACTCTGTGTATCACGCTGGGTAATGCTGGGCAACGAGGTGTGTGCGGAGCGGCTTGGGCCCGTGCGGCAGGAGGTGGGCGGGCGCGGACTGACTTGCTCACCTGAAATGTGTGAGCATCTCGGCTCTCGTTGTCCTCGGGGTGCTCGTTTGAGCGCCCGATGGACGTTGCCCCGCCTGCTGCTCACGCTTTTCGGCAGGGCGGGTCTTCTCCCGCCCCGCGTTGCCACGGCGAGGTGGGGGAGGAGGGAGAGGGTTCGCCTCGATCAGCCGGCGGGACGTTCGCTCCCCGTCCCGTTACGTGGGGCGTGGCACTACGCCACGAAGTGGTCGAACTCGCCGGCCCGGACACCACGGACGAAGGCGTCCCAACGGCGGCGGTCGGTGGTGACGACGGGGACACCGGGGTCGCCGGGGGCGTGGAGGTGGACGGTCCGGTCGTCGTCGCCAACGGTGGTCACTTCGAGGGCGGGAGTCCGAGGGTCCCGGTGCGGTTCTTCCTTGAGGGAGTGGAGAAGGGAGCGGAAGGCGTCGGGGGTGGTGGTGAGGATCGCTCCGCCGGGGTCGGCGGACTCGGTTATGTGGATCCCGGCGGGGGTTGCGGCGACGTGCACGCAGGAGTCGCCCTCACCGCAGTACGACGACTTCTGCCAGGTGAGCTGGGGCATCTCGATCCCTTCAGAGGTCTTGGGCGATGGCGTGGATGAGGTCCCGTGATGCTTCGGGGGTGAGGGCCCGGGTCTCCACCCGTTCCAGGACGGCGCGGTACTTGTCGAGCTGGGCCTCGGCATCGAGGAAGGTAGGACCGTGTGACTGGTCGAGGTGGACGGTGTCGAGCTGGGGGACGGGCCCGCGCGAGTAGAAGACCGATTGTCCCGACCCCGGGAAGCCGCCGGCGGCGAAGGGGATCACCTTGATGGTGATGTGGTCCCGCTCGCTCATGTCCAGCAGGTGCCGTAGCTGTGCCCTGGTGATGGAGGAGCCTCCGAACTGCATGCGTAGCGCGGCTTCGTGAATGAGCGCCAGGTATGGCGTCGGATTGTCCCGGTAGATCACGGTCTGGCGCTTGATGCGGAACGAGACGCGGTGCTCGATGTCGGGCGGCGCGAGTTCGGGCACGACCTGGCGGAACAGCGCGCGGGCGTGATCGGCGGTCTGCAGTAGTCCGGGGATGTGGACGGTCACGGAGCCGCGCAGGTGGATGGCGTGGTGTTCGAGCTCGGCCAGATCGAGCAGCGCGGGTGACAGGAGGTCGCGGTACTCCTCCCACCAGCCGCGCCTGCGCTCGCCCGTCATTCCGGCGATGGCTTCGACGAGGGCCTTGTCGGCACAGTCGTAGTGGTGGGCCATGGCGCGGACGCGCTCGGGACTCACACCCGCCCGTCCCGCCTCCATGTTGCTGATCTGGTTCGGCTTGACGCCGAGGAGTTGACCGGCCTCGACGGCCGTCAGGCCCGCGCGCTCCCGGAGTTTGCGCAGTTCAGCGCCCAAGCGGAGCTGGCGACCCGTCGGATTGCTTCTCACGGGTTGGTCCGCCTCCTTGCCGTGCGTGTCACTCACATGAGTGCAGTATGTGGAATTTCACTGGAACCGTATAAAGAGTTTTACGGTTCCGGCTAGCTTAGTTGCAGGCGCCCCGCCCAGAAGCGCACCGATCGACGGTTCGGCACTGCCACTGGGCAACTGTTCGCATCCACCCAACTGTCCTCACTGATCGGAGACTTCCATGTCCACCGTATCCCCGCCCTGGTCCTACACCCTCCACCTCTCGCGTGACGCCCGCTCACCGGGGATCGCCCGTTCGACCCTGCGGTCCGTTCTCGCCGCCTACGAACTCGGCGAACTCGCCCCCACGGCCGAGCTGATCGCCTCGGAGCTGCTGACCAACGCCCATCTGCACACCGGCGGCCCGTACGCCCTCCACATCCACCCGACCAGGTCCGGCCAGCTCCGGGTGGGGGTGTGGGACAAGGATTCGACCATTCCCTCCGGACTGGGCGCCGGTTTCGCCCACGGTGTCATGCCGCACGGAGCCGCGGAGGGCGGTCGGGGCCTGGCCCTCGTACGGGCGTACGCCGACGCCTGGGGCGCCTCGCCGCTGGGCGAACCGGGAGGCCCCTCCGGCGGGAAGGTGCTGTGGGCGGAGTGCGGCTGGAGTGGCCTGCCGTAGGTGTCCGTGGACATATCGTGAGGGGAGGCTGGATGGCGAGGCTCGGGCCGAGGCCGGGAGCGGCCGGGTGCGCAAGCGCGGAGCGCGATGCTGACGCGGTGACGGAACCGGCCCAGTACGGTGGACGCGCCGCCGAGCGGGCTGCCGGACCTCCCCCCGAACCCGCCCGCACGGCCGAACAGGCCGATGAGACGGAGGGACGGAGGCAGCGAGTCATGCCCGTGCCACCGAAGGACCAGGTCCGTCCGCGGCCGGGGTACCTGCGCGACGTTGCCGGGAGGATCGAGGACGCAACGGGTCTGCGGGTGCAGATCGTGGGGGAAAGCTGGTGATGTCCCCGACTCCGCGCGGCAAGCACGCGGGTGTTGTACGGCGTGTCCGTCAGCAGCTCGAAGCCGTACTGCCCGACGGGCTCGCAGCCTTCGAAGTGTCCTCCATCGCCATGCCGGGCGACCCTGACGACTACGTCACGCCGGATCTGGTCGTCCTGCCCGTGGAGTGGGAGGACGACGACCGCCGGCTTGCCGACCCGCAGGACGCCGCGCTCGCCGTGGAGGTCATCCCTCCGTGGGAGAAGTCCCGGGAGATCAGGGACAAGGCGGACTGGTACGCGGTCGCGCTTGTTCCTGTTCTTCTCGCTGTCGACCCTCGGAAGTCCACCTGGGTGCTGTACAGCCGTCCGGACGGTGGCGCGTACCAGGACGTGCTGCACGGGAAGTACGGTGAGCCGGTTCCGCTTCCTGCTCCGCTCGCTTTCGACGTGGCCACGGACGGGCTTCCGGAATACGGCACTTCACCACAGCCGTAACAACCGCGCCGAAGTACCTCGTGATCATTCCGAAGGGCGGGCGCCGCCTCTACACTGACGTGCGGCGGTGGACTGCCGGACGGTGAGGGGCGGTTGGCGGTGCGTAAGACATGGGTCGCGGCGGGGATCGCCGTCAGTTCCGCGCTCGCCTTCGTGATGCTGCTCGTCGTCGGGGTCTACGTCGTCGCCGGGAACCTCGCCAACGGGGCGGGCGGCGGGGCGGCCAAGACCCTCGCCAAGGGGAGCGTGCCGGCCGCGTACCAGGCACTCGTACAGAAGTGGGGCAACCACTGTCCCGCCATCAACCCGGCCCTGCTCGCCGCCCAGCTCTACCAGGAGAGCGGATTCAACCCGAAGGCCCAGAGCCACGCCGCGGCACAGGGCATCGCCCAGTTCATCCCCGGGACGTGGGCCACGCACGGGATCGACGGGGACGGGGACGGGGACCGTGACGTATGGGACCCGAAGGACGCGATTCCGTCGGCGGCGGCGTACGACTGCGCGCTCGCGTCCTACGTGAAGGACGTCGGCGGGAACCTGACCGAAAACATGCTCGCCTCGTACAACGCGGGGGCGTACGCGGTGATCAAGTACGGGGGCGTCCCGCCGTACAAGGAGACGCAGAACTACGTCAAGCGGATCCGGGCGTTGGAGAAGAGCTTTGCCGCGCCGGTGGGGCGGGTCGATCCGTCGGAGCAGGCCGCCGGGGCCATCGCGTACGCGCAGGAGAAGCTCGGGACGCTGTATCTGTGGGGCGGTAACGGTACGCCTGAGCAGGGAGGACGGTTCGACTGCTCGGGGCTGACCAAGGCGGCGTACGAGAGCGTGGGGATCACGCTGCCGCGGGTGGCCAACGACCAGTACAACGCGGGCCCGCATCCGAAGCGGAACGAACTGCTGCCGGGCGATCTGGTGTTCTTCTCGGACGACCTCACCAATTCCCGGGCCATCCGGCATGTGGGTATTTATGTCGGCGGCGGGTACATGATCGACGCGCCCCGGACCGGGGCGGTGATCCGATTCGACCCGATCGACACTCCTGACTATTTTGGTGCCACCCGGGTCACCGAGGATGGCGCGAAAGCACTCCCCACCACGGTGTGAGCGGAGCGTCAACCCTCCCCCTGAGCTGCGGTGATGTATCTCTCTTCGATAACGTCTGCGTGATCATTCGGTGGAGTGTGGAACGTATCAACGGGGACCGTGCGTTTCTGTTGTCGTAGCCGAGCTGGCGAGCGGATCTACAAACCACGGGGGTGGCAGGAACGGCGTGCGAACGTGCGCCGGAAGATATGACGAAGGGGCCGCAGCACCATGGCTGGATTCGCCGATTCCGGGTCGAACCCCGACGTCGACCTGCTCTACGACATCAACGGCCTGGCGAAAGCCGCGCCGCCGTGGCTCGATCACCTCATGGAGTTCGTGGGCGAGTTCGGCCTGCTCTTCGCCCTGGTGGGACTGCTGGTGTGGTGCTGGTGGGGCGTCAGGCGGCGGGGTGGCGAGGACGCGGCCCCGGCCGTGGCGGGCCTGGTGTGGGCCCCGCTCGCGGCGGGCGTCGCCGTGCTGGTGAACGTGCCGATACGTGGGTTCGTGGAGCGGCGCCGGCCCTTCCTCGACCATGAGGGGCTCGAGGTCCTGGTCGACGGCAAGGACGACTACTCGTTCGTCAGCGACCACGCGACGCTCTGCATGGCGCTGGCGGTGGGGCTGTTCCTGGTCAACCGACGGCTCGGGATCGTCGGGCTGGTGCTGGGGCTGCTGGGCGGGTTCATCCGGGTCTACATGGGTGTGCACTACCCGACGGACGTCGTGGGCGGGCTCGCGCTCGGTACGGCCGTGGCGTTGCTGCTCTCGCCGCTCGCCATGGCGCTGCTGACGCCGCTGATGCGGGCGATCGAGCGGTCGCCGCGGGGCGGGTGGCTGGTTTCCGCGCGGGGACGGCGGCAGGTCGAGCGGGGACAGGTCCCCCCGGGGACCACGCGGAACGAGGCGACCGGGACCGAGGAGCGGGACTTGGCGGCCTGAGCCGCTTCCGCTGCCGGGCGGGGGACCCCCATCGCCCTGGGGGTACCTCCCAGGCCATTGAGGCACTGGGGGAGGCACGATTGCCTGCGGTGACGCGGTGGCCGTGCCCGTGGTGGCGGAGAGGGTGCGTCACTCGCCCGTGTGGTTCTGGGCGTCCTTCCTTGCCTGGCTCCTGGCTCTTCTGGCCGGTCCCCGCCAGCCGCAGGTGCAGCGAGCCGTGCAGAAAGGGCCCTGTTCGACGGTGGTCGTGGTGTGGCGGGCGGGGGTCGGTTCGTCGTCCTGGTGCGGCACGCCGACCACGGTAGCGCCCCGCTCACCGGCGTGACGGGGCCACTTACCGGTCGTTAACCGGGCATGGCTCGGATGCGCGGCGTGGTGGCTGGATTCGGGGTGGTGTGCTGTCTGGGGCTCGGGGCCGTGGGCTGCGCGAGAAGCGACGCCGTGACCCGAGGGGCTCCCGCCGGGGATCCGGTGCGGGTGCTGCGGCAGGCCGCCGACGCGCTGGTGGCCGCCGGGAGTTCCCAAGCGCGCACCTCCCTGGAGATGGCGACCGGCGGAACCCGGGTCACCATCCGGGGCGAGGGCGTGTACGACTACCGCAAGCGGCTCGGGCGGCTGAAGGTCCGGCTGCCGCAGGACCCGGCGGGAGGCACCGTGCGGCAGCCCATCACCGAGCTGCTCGCACCCGGGGCGCTGTTCATGAAGAACCGGGGAGCCGGAGTGCCCGCCGACAAATGGGTGCGGGTGGACACCGGGACGCTGTCCGACGGGAACCTCGTCACCGGTGGGGCCACCGATCCGTTCGCCGCCGCCGAGGTGCTGCGCGGGACACGGTCGGCGACGTTCGTGGGGCGGACCGAGGTCGCCGGGACGGAAGTGCGCCACTACCGGGGGACCGCCGACCTGCGGCAGGCCTCGCGGGACGCCTCGGACGCGAACCGGGAGGCGCTGGGCGCGGCGGCGAAAGGGTTCGCCACCGCGCGGGTGCCGTTCGACGCCTACCTCGACGACGAGGGACGGATCCGCAAGCTCCGGCACCGGTTCAGCTTCGTCAACGGCCGGCAGGACAGACCCGTCGCGGTCGCCTCGACCACGCTGCTGTACGACTTCGGGGTGCCGGCCGACGTACGGATTCCCGAGGGCGAGGACATCTACGCGGGCCGGATCGCCGAGGAGGTGAGCCGGGAGTGACCGGCCTGAACTAGCCCTTCCGTGCCATGCGCGGTGCGTAGGGCGCTCCCTACTCTAGGAAGTCGGTGACGACGGAGATGAGGTGAGGCGCGTGGCACCGCTCGGCGGTGGGACGGTTCCGGTTCAGGACCACGTGGCGCTCGCCGAGATCGAACTCTGCGGCGAGCTGATCATCGCCGCCTCCAACGCCGAGGAGCGGCTCAGCCTGGAGAGCATCGACGAGGTGCTGAGGGTGGCCGAGGCACGGGCCGAGTCCGCCGGGAACTGAGACCGGTCAGGTCCGGAGCATGCGGGCGATGGCCTGCGTCGCCTCCTTGACCTTCGCGTCGATCTCGTCGCCGCCCTTGACGGCCGCGTCCGCGACGCAGTGGCGCAGGTGCTCCTCCAGCAGTTGCAGCGCGAACGACTGCAACGCCTTGGTGGAGGCGGACACCTGGGTGAGTATGTCGATGCAGTACACGTCCTCGTCGACCATGCGCTGCAGTCCGCGGATCTGGCCCTCGATGCGGCGCAGGCGCTTGAGGTGCTCCTGCTTCTGGTCGTGGTAGCCGTGGACGCCGCGGTCGTGATCGGTCACGAGGTCCGTCACGTCCGCGGAGGAGGGCGCGTTCGCGCCGGTCTCGGTGGTCGTCATCGCGTCCTCCTGGTGCACTGACGGGCGACACATACCCCTGGTGGGTATATGGTAGCGAACTTTGCTGGGTATAGGCATCTTGGCCGATGACATGCGCCGCGGCCGGAAACGTACCTCGGACCGCCCCCGTGCTCGTCGACCTGCCTGATGGGTGACACTGGTGAGCGGCCCGTTAGTCGTGGCCGGATGATGCGCCTAGCATCAGCCTGACCGAAACCGATGCTCACCGAGGACCCCACGTGCGCTTTCGTCTGACCCCCAGGGAGACGAGCTTCTACGACATGTTCGCCGCGTCCGCGGACAACATCGTCACGGGCTCGAAACTCCTGATGGAACTGCTCGGGGCGGACCCCTCCGCCCGAGCCGAGATCGCAGAGCGTATGCGGGCCGCGGAACACGCAGGTGACGACGCCACGCATGCGATCTTCCACCAGCTGAACTCCTCGTTCATCACGCCGTTCGACCGTGAGGACATCTACTCCCTCGCGTCGTCCCTCGACGACATCATGGACTTCATGGAGGAGGCCGTCGACCTGGTCGTCCTCTACAACATCGAGGAACTGCCCAAGGGCGTCGAGCAGCAGATCGAGGTCCTGGCGCGGGCCGCGGAGCTGACCGCGGAGGCCATGCCGCACCTGCGCACCATGGAGAACCTCACCGAGTACTGGATCGAGGTCAACCGGCTGGAGAACCAGGCCGACCAGATCCACCGCAAGCTGCTGGCCCACCTCTTCAACGGCAAGTACGACGCGATCGAGGTGCTGAAGCTCAAGCAGGTCGTGGACGTACTGGAGGAGGCGGCCGACGCCTTCGAGCACGTGGCGAACACGGTGGAGACCATCGCCGTCAAGGAGTCCTGAGCACTTCATGGACACCTTCGCTCTGGTCGTGACCATCGGGGTCGCGCTCTTCTTCACCTACACCAACGGCTTCCACGACTCGGCGAACGCGATCGCCACGTCCGTGTCGACGCGGGCGCTGACGCCCCGGGCGGCGCTGGCGATGGCGGCCGTGATGAACCTCGCCGGCGCGTTCATGGGTTCCGGGGTCGCCAAGACCGTCAGCGAGGGGGTGATCCAGACACCCGAGGGATCCAAGGGGATGGGGATCCTCTTCGCCGCGCTGGTCGGGGCGATCGTCTGGAACCTGATCACCTGGTACTTCGGGCTGCCGTCGTCGTCGTCCCACGCGCTGTTCGGGGGCATGGTCGGGGCGGCGCTGGCCGGGGGGACGACGGTGTACTGGCACGGGGTGGTCGACAAGATCGTCATTCCGATGTTCGTGTCGCCGGTCGTCGGTCTGCTCGCCGGTTACCTGGTGATGACCGTGATCCTCTGGATCTTCCGGCGGGCCAATCCGCACAAGGCCAAGCGGGGGTTCCGGATCGCGCAGACCGTTTCCGCGGCGGGCATGGCGCTGGGGCACGGCCTGCAGGACGCGCAGAAGACGATGGGCATCGTGGTGATGGCGCTGGTCATCGCGGATGTCGAGGACTACGGCGATCCGATTCCGGTGTGGGTGAAGATCGCCTGTGCGTTGATGCTGTCCGCGGGGACGTACGCGGGCGGGTGGCGCATCATGCGGACGCTGGGGCGGAAGATCATCGAGCTTGATCCGCCGCAGGGGTTCGCCGCGGAGACGACGGGGGCGTCGATCATGTTCGGGTCGGCGTTCCTGTTCCACGCGCCGATCTCCACGACGCATGTGATCACTTCGGCGATCATGGGTGTGGGGGCGACGAAGCGGGTCAACGCCGTGCGGTGGGGGGTGGCCAAGAACATCGTCCTCGGGTGGTTCATCACCATGCCGGCGGCGGCGGTGGTCGCTGCGCTGTCGTTCGGGCTGGTGAATCTGGTTGTGCTTTAGCCGTGCCTGCGCGTCAGCCGCGGGCAGTCGTGCCGCGTAACCGCGCCCACCCGTGCCGCCCCAGCGGCACGATTGCCCGCGGCTACGCGGCTACGCGCGGTTGCGCGGCACGACTGCCCGCACGTTATGAGGGCCCGCCCCCGGGAGTCGGGGGCGGGCCCTTTGTGCCTCGCGGTGGCACCGCCATGCAGCACCGCGAGGAGCTCCGCGGCCTAGCCGAAGCGGCCGGAGATGTAGTCCTCCGTGGCCTGGACCGACGGGTTGGAGAAGATGCGCTCGGTGTCGTCGATCTCGATCAGCTTGCCGGGCTGGCCGACCGCCGCCAGGTTGAAGAAGGCGGTGCGGTCGGAGACGCGGGCCGCCTGCTGCATGTTGTGCGTCACGATGACGATCGTGAAGCGCTCCTTCAGCTCGCCGATCAGGTCCTCGATGGCGAGCGTCGAGATCGGGTCCAGGGCGGAGCAGGGCTCGTCCATCAGCAGGACGTTCGGCTCGACCGCGATCGCGCGGGCGATGCACAGACGCTGCTGCTGGCCGCCGGAGAGGCCGGAGCCCGGCTTGTTCAGGCGGTCCTTGACCTCGTTCCAGAGGTTGGCGCCCTTGAGGGACTTCTCGACGATGTCGTCCAGCTGGGACTTCTTGTACTTCCCGTTCAGGCGCAGGCCCGCCGCCACGTTGTCGTAGACCGACATCGTCGGGAACGGGTTCGGGCGCTGGAAGACCATGCCGACCTCGCGGCGCACGGACACCGGGTCGATGCCGGCGCCGTAGAGGTTCTCGTCGTCGAGCATGACCTTGCCGTCCACCCGGCCGCCGGGGGTGACCTCGTGCATGCGGTTGAGCGTGCGCAGGAAGGTCGACTTGCCGCAGCCGGACGGGCCGATGAAGGCCGTCACGGAGCGGGGCTCGACGGTCATCGAGATGTCCTCGATGGCCAGGAACGAGCCGTAGTAGGCGTTGAGGCCGCTGACATCAATGCGCTTGGCCATGGGAATCACTGCTTCTTTCGAGAAAGTCGTGAGATCGGTCGCTTATGGCCGCGTCAGCGACCGGTCTTCGGGGCCTTCCAGCGGGCGATGCCGCGGGCCGCCAGGTTGAGGATCATCACGAAGGCGATCAGGGTGAGAGCCGCGGCCCAGGCGCGGTCGTACGCCGCTTCCGAGCCCGCGCTGTTCGCGTACTGCTGGTAGACGTACAGCGGCAGCGACGCCTGCGCCCCGTCGAAGGGGTTGTTGTTGATGAACGGGTTGCCGAACACCAGCAGCAGGACGGGTGCGGTCTCACCGGCGATGCGGGCGACCGCCAGCATCACACCGGTGGTGATACCGCCGACCGCGGTCGGCAGGACCACCTTCAGGATGGTGCGCCACTTGGGCACGCCCAGCGCCAGGGACGCCTCACGCAGCTCGTTCGGGACGAGCTTGAGCATCTCCTCCGTGGAACGGACCACGACCGGCATCATCAGGATCGCGAGGGCGAGGGCGCCCGCGAAGCCGGAGAAGCCCAGGTCGAAGATGAGCAGGAGGCTGAGGATGAACAGACCGGCGACGATCGACGGGATGCCGGTCATCACGTCGACGAAGAAGGTGACGGCGCGGGCCAGGGAACCGCGGCCGTACTCGACCAGGTAGATCGCGGTGAGCACGCCGATCGGCGCGGCGATCAGGGTGGCGATGCCGACCTGCTCCACGGTGCCGATGATGGCGTGGTAGATGCCGCCGCCGGGCTCGGTGTCGGCGACGACGCCCATGGAGTGGCTCAGGAAGTAGCCGTCGAGGACCTTCACACCGCGGGAGAGGGTCGTCCACACCAGGGAGACCAGCGGCACCACGGCGAGCAGGAAGGCGACCCAGACCAGCGAGGTCGCGACGCGGTCCTTGGCCTGGCGCTTGCCCTCGACGCCGGCGGCGATGAAGTACGTACCGAGGACGAAGAGCAGCGCGGCGATCAGGCCCCACTGGACCCGGCTCTCGAGGCCGGTGGCCAGGCCGAGGCCGACGGCGACGGCGAGCGAACCCGCGGCGATGGCCCAGGGGGACCACTTCGGCAGCCGGGCGCCCTGGAGCGTGCTCGGGCGCTGGACGGTCGTGGTGCTCATGCGTTGGCCCCCGAGTACTCCTTGCGGCGGGCGATGATCATGCGGGCCGCGCCGTTGACCAGCAGGGTGATGACGAACAGGACGAGACCGGAGGCGATCAGCGCGTCACGGCCGAACTCGTCCGCCTCACCGAACTTGCTGGCGATGTTCTGGGCGAAGGTGCCGCCGCCCGGGTTGAGCAGGCTGCCGTGGATCAGGAAGTCCGGGGAGAGCACGGTGGCGACGGCCATCGTCTCGCCGAGCGCGCGGCCCAGGCCGAGCATCGAGGCGGAGATCACACCGGAACGGCCGAAGGGCAGCACCGACATCCGGATGACCTCCCAGCGCGTGGCGCCGAGGGCCAGCGCGGCCTCCTCGTTCATCCGCGGGACCTGCCGGAACACCTCGCGGCTCACGTTGGTGATGATCGGCAGGATCATGATCGCGAGCAGGATGCCGACGGTGAGCATCGAGCGGGCCGGGCCTTCCTCCCACGAGAAGATGCCGGTCCAGCGGAAGTAGTCGTTCAGCCAGCCGAAGAGGCCGTTCATGTGCGGGACGAGGATCAGGGCGCCCCACAGGCCGTACACGATGGACGGTACGGCGGCGAGCAGGTCGATCACGTAGGCGATCGGGCCGCTCAGCCTGCGCGGGGCGTAGTGGGTGAGGAACAGCGCGATGGCGACGGCGATCGGGACCGCGATGACCATGGCGATGATCGAGGAGACGATCGTGCCGTAGGCCAGGACCGCGATGCCGAAGACCGGCTCGGTGCCGCCGGTGTTCCACTCGAAGGTCGTGAGGAAGTCGCCCTCGTTCTTGCCGATGGCGACGGCGGCACGCCAGGTGAGGAAGACCGCGATGGCGGCCATGATCACCAGCAGGAAGATGCCCGAGCCACGGGCGAGACCGAGGAAGACGCGGTCTCCGGGACGGGTGGCGCCGCGGACGGTGCGCTTCTGCTCGGCCACGGTCGGCTGTGGTGGGGGAGGAGGTGTCTTCGTGGTTATGTCCATCGGGTTCTCCGGTCTGCGGCGCCCTGCTGTGTACGGGGCTCCTGGCGGCGGTGCACCGGACGGTGCGGCCCGGTCCCGCGGGGGGACCGGGCCGCACACTCGGGTCAGCTCAGGCCGGCAATGGTGCTGCGGACCTTGGTGATGATCTCTTCGGGCATGGGGGCGTAGTCGTTCTCGGCGAGGACCTGCTGGCCGTCCTCGCTGGCGATGTAGTTCAGGAACGCCTTGACGGTCGGCAGGCTCTCCGCCTTGTTGCCCTTGTCGCAGACGATCTCGTAGGTGACCAGGGTGATCGGGTAGGCGCCCTCGGCCTTGGTGGCGTAGTTCAGCTCCAGGGCCAGGTCCTTGCCGGTGCCGACGACCTTGGCGTCCGCGATGGCCTTGGTGGCACCCTCGACCGAGGCCTTGACGGGCTCGGCGGCGCCCGTGTCGATGGCGACCACGGAGGAGTCCTTGGCGTAGGAGAGCTCCATGTAGCTGATCGCGCCGTTGGTCTGCTTGACCTGCTGGGCGACACCGGAGGAGCCGGACGCGGACTGGCCGCCGGGGGCCGTCCAGGCCTTGCCGCCCTCGTACTTCCAGTTCTCCGGGGTGGTCTCGATCAGGTACTTGGTGAAGTTGTCCGTGGTGCCGGAGTCCTCGGAGCGGTGGAACGCCTGGATCTTGAGGTCGGGGAGCTTGGCGTCGGGGTTCAGCTTCGCGATCGCCGGGTCGTTCCAGTTCTTGATCTTGTCGCTGAAGATCTTCGCCAGGGTCGGCGCGTCCAGGACGAGGTCGTCGACGCCCTCGACGTTGTACGCCACGGCGATCGGGCCGCCGACCATCGGCAGGTCGATGCCCTGGCCGCCGGAGCAGACCTTCTTGGTGGCGGCGATCTCCTCGGCCTCCAGCGCGGAGTCCGAACCGGCGAAGCCGACGGTGCCCTGGGTGAACGCGGTGATGCCGGCGCCGGAGCCGCCACCCTTGTAGTTGATCTGGACGCCCTTGCACGCGGCGGCGAACTGCTTCACCCACGCGTCGATCGCGTTCTTCTGCGCGGACGAACCGTCGGCGAGGAGCTGGCCACTGGCGTCGTCACACTTGATGTTGCCGGCCTGCGTGCTCGTGGTGGCGTCTCCGCTGCCGCTGTCACCGGTGTCGTCGGAGCCGCACGCCGTGAGGGCCAGGGCGCCGGAGACGGCGAGAGCACCGAGAGCGAGGGCCCGCCGGTTCTTGCGCTGAAGCTTCACTTGAGTTCCTTCCAGTGGCCGCCGTCCTGAATTCGGCGGCGTGCGAAGTGTGGGTGACACGGTCACCCATCCATCTCTCCGGGCGATCCGCATCGTGTAAGGCCGAAATTAGGCAGAACAGGTGAAGGAGCCGATGGGCGTAAATGAACGCGCGGTGAACCCCTGGGGACGGTGCGGTGAGGTCACGGAACGCTCACGTCGAGGACACAAGGGGATACCGGGCGGGAACAGGACACTCACCGTGCCGGACGGAGGGCGGTGAGGAGGGCGTCCACCAGATCGGCGTCCCGGGGCTCGGTGAGGTGGGCGTGGGCGGCTTCCGGGGGGAGCCACAGGACGCGGTCGACCTCGTCGGTCGGGGTGAACGCGCCCGAGACCGCTTCGGCCGCCCAGTAACGGACCCGCTTGGGGCGGCCGTTCGCCAGGTAGTGCGCGCTGGGGAGCTCGGCGGCCGGGACGGCCGTGTGGCCCGTCTCCTCGGCGACCTCGCGCAGGGCGCCGGCCAGCGGGTCCTCGCCGCGCTTGAGCTTGCCCTTGGGCCAGGACCAGTCGTCGTACTTCGGCCGGTGGACGAGACAGAGCTCCAGCTCGCCGGTCACGGGGGAGCGGCGCCACAGGACGCAGCCGGCGGCCTGGACGGTGAGGGTGCGGTGGGACGCGGAACCCGGGGTGCTCACTGTGCGCCTCCCTATGACGTGCCGGTGTTCTCCTTCTGCCAGGACCGCTGGAACGCGTACCGCGCCGCCTCCACCTCGTGCCGCTGGTCGGCGTGGAGCACGCCCAGCGCGTACGCCGTGGCCGGGGCGATCCGCGGGGTACGGGCCGCCTGCGCGGCGGCGGCCGCCGCCTCGGCGGCGTCGCGGTGCCGGTCCAGTGCCTCGCCGGCGGCGAGGAGGCCCGGGTCCGGGCCGGCCCGGAGGACCTCGAGGGCGTAGCGGTGCAGGCGCAGGAGGAGCCGGACCTGGTGCCAGGGGGCGTCCTGCGGGTGCGGGGCGGGATCCGGGGAGAGGCCGTGGATCAGGGCCTCGGCGTTGTACGGGCTGCCCGCGGTGAGCAGGGGCAGCGCGGCGACGGCGTCGGCGAGCCGCTCGCGCGCGGCGTCGGCGAGCGGGCGCAGGTCGGCGTCGGCCGCCGCCGGGGACAGCGGTACCTCGCTGGCGAGCACGGCCACCTTGTCGGCGACCGCGTGGAACCGGGAGGAGCCGAGCGCCTGGAGCGCGGTGGAGTGCGCCCGGGTCCGGGCCAGCGTCAGCTGCCGGTCCAGCAGCGCACCGGCCTTGGCGGCGCCGACGGTCAGGTTCCCCCGGTCCGGTGCGGGGGCCGCCGCGGGGGCGGTGAGGGTGGTGGCCTTGCGGCCGGGGGTCCTCGGGACGGTGCCCGTCGCGGTCGCCGCGGCGGCGTGGCGCAGGCGTGCGGGCCGGCCGGCCTCGAGTTCGCCCTCGGCCGGGAGCCCGTTGCCTCCCGTACCGCCGGTGCGGGGTTCGTGGCCGGGCGGGGGCGTTTCCTGGGGGGCTTTCCCGTCGTCGGCGTCCGCGTCCACGGTGGCCACGGCGGTGGCGGCGGACGCGGTGGCCGCGGAGGCCGTGGTGGTGCCGGGTCCGGTGAGTGTCAGGCCGGCCGGGGCCTGCGCGCGGGACGCGGCCGTCCGCCGGGCCGGGAGGGGCGCCGCCCCCGACAGCCGGTGCAGGGCGAGGAGGAGCTGGTCCAGGCGGGACGCGCAGGCGTGCTCCAGGGCCAGGGTGCCGGAGACCCAGGCCAGTTCGGGGCGCATCGCCTCCGACCAGTCGGGGTCCAGGACCGGCTGGAAGGTGTGCAGGCTGGCGCTGATGCGGCGGGCCGCGCGGCGCAGCGAGCGGGCCGCCTCGACGGAACCGTCCGACGCGGCCGCGCCCGCACCGGTCTCCCGGTGGAGGCGCAGCGCGCGGAGGAATTCGGTCGCCTGGTCCCGTAGATAACGGGCCAGGGCGTCCGCCGGTACCGGACCGGCCGTCGGATCAAGGTGTCGCTGTGCCACGCCGGCGCCTCCGGGCGTCTATGAACATCTCCTGGACGTTGCGCAAGGGCTGGCCGTCCGCGTCCGTCGCGTGCCGGGTCCACTCGCCGTCCGCGGCGAGGTGCCAGGACGCGGTGGTGTCCGACATGCCGGTCTCCAGCATCCGGTTCAGGGCCGCCCGGTGAGCCGGGTCGGTGACCCGTACCAGCGCCTCTATACGGCGGTCGAGGTTGCGGTGCATCATGTCCGCGCTGCCGAACCACACCTCGGGCTCGCCGCCGTTGCCGAAGGCGAACACGCGGGAGTGCTCGAGGAAGCGGCCGAGGACGGACCGCACCCGCACGTTCTCCGACAGGCCCGCCACGCCCGGCCGGATCGCGCAGATGCCGCGCACCCAGATGTCGACCGGCACGCCCGCCTGCGACGCCCGGTAGCAGGCGTCGATGACGGCCTCGTCGACCATCGAGTTGACCTTGATGCGGACGTAGGCGGGCCGGCCGGCGCGGTGGTGCTGGGCCTCCTTGTCGATGCGGGAGACCAGGCCGTCCCGCAGGGACTTGGGGGCGACCAGCAGCCGCCGGTAGGTCTCGCGGCGGGAGTAGCCGGAGAGCCGGTTGAACAGGTCGGACAGGTCCGCGCCGACCTGCGGGTCGGCGGTGAGCAGCCCGAGGTCCTCGTAGAGGCGGGCCGTCTTCGGGTGGTAGTTGCCGGTGCCGACGTGGCTGTACCGCCGGAGCGTGTCGCCCTCCTGACGGACCACCAGGGACAGCTTGCAGTGGGTCTTCAGGCCGACCAGGCCGTACACGACGTGGCAGCCGGCCTCCTCCAGCTTGCGCGCCCACTTGATGTTCGCGTGCTCGTCGAAGCGCGCCTTGATCTCGACCAGGACCAGTACCTGCTTGCCGGCCTCGGCGGCGTCGATCAGCGCGTCGACGATGGGGGAGTCGCCCGACGTGCGGTACAGGGTCTGCTTGATGGCCAGCACGTCGGGGTCCTCGGCGGCCTGCTGCAGGAACGCCTGCACGGAGGTGGAGAACGAGTCGTACGGGTGGTGCAGCAGCACGTCCCGGCTGCGCAGCGCGGCGAAGACGTCGGGCTGCGACGCCGTCTCGACCTCCGCCAGGTCACGGTGGGTGCCGGCGATGAACTTCGGGTACTTCAGCTCGGGCCGGTCCAGGCCGTGGATGCGGAACAGACCGGTGAGGTCGAGCGGACCCGGCAGCGGGTACACCTCGGCCTCGCCGACCTTCAGCTCGCGCACCAGCAGGTCCAGCACCTCGCGGTCGATGGACTCCTCGACCTCCAGGCGCACCGGCGGCCCGAAGCGGCGCCGCATGAGCTCTTTCTCCAGCGCCTGGAGCAGGTTCTCCGCGTCGTCCTCCTCGACCTCGAGGTCCTCGTTGCGGGTGAGGCGGAAGGCGTGGTGCTGCAGCACCTCCATGCCCGGGAACAGCTCCTCCAGGTGGGCGGCGATGACGTCCTCGAGGGGGACGTAGCGGCCGGGGGAGCTCTCCAGGAAGCGGGACAGCAGCGGCGGCACCTTCACGCGGGCGAAGTGCCGGTGACCGGTGACCGGGTTGCGCACGACCACGGCCAGGTTCAGCGACAGGCCGGATATGTACGGGAAGGGGTGCGCCGGGTCGACCGCGAGGGGGGTGAGGACCGGGAAGATCTGGTGCCGGAAGAGGGTGAACAGGCGGGCCTGCTCCTTCTCCGTCAGCTCGTTCCAGCGGACCAGGTGGATGCCCTCCTCCGCGAGCGCGGGGGCGACGTCCTCGTGGTAGCAGGCGGCGTGCCGGGCCATCAACTCGCGGGAGCGGGCCCAGATCATCTCCAGCACCTCGCGCGGCTGGAGGCCGGAGGCGGAGCGGGTGGCGACGCCGGTGGCGATGCGGCGCTTCAGTCCGGCCACGCGGACCATGAAGAACTCGTCCAGGTTGCTGGCGAAGATCGCGAGGAAGTTGGCGCGCTCCAGCAGCGGGGTGCTGGGGTCCTCGGCGAGTTCGAGGACGCGTTCGTTGAACGCGAGCCAGCTGCGTTCCCGGTCGAGGAAGCGGCCCTGCGGGAGCGGGGCGGCGCCGTCGGCCACCGACTCCTCGTAACCGTCGAGGTCCGCGTCGATGTCGGGTTCCAGGTCGGAGACCGTTCCGGCCACGGTGTGGGGGCGGTGGGCGGCTATGGAGCCCACGGAGGGCTGCGGGTGCTGTACCTGTGCCTGGGTGCTGGGCTGGCTCATGGCCCCATTGTTCCGCGCCGCCGGCGTCACGGGCGCGTCGGAGGACGCGGGCGGGAGCGGTGGTGGCCCTGGGGCGTTCCCGTTCCCCCCGTTCACCCTTCGGGGCGGTGAAGGCTCTGGCACGGCGGGATTCATTGGCCGAGCGTCGCAAGCCTGTCTGAATCGATGGTTACGGAGACATGACGTCCCGGATATCGGGCGGCGGCCCGCGGGGGTGGGCGGGACCCGGTGCGGAAGCCGTACGTCCCTTCCCGGCCGGAAGGGACGTACGGGCGCGCGTCAGGCCGTGCGGCGGCGCAGCACCGCGAAGGCGGCGGTCGTGGCGAGGGCCGCGACGGCCAGCACGATGCCGGTCTCCACCAGGTGCAGCGGCCAGAAGTGGGAGGCCGGGTGGTACGTGGCGTAGTGGCCGCCGGTGCCGGTGCGGCCCCCTCCCTGCTGCCAGACGCCGTCCGGCAGTTCGAACCGCTTCGGCGAGGTCCGGGTGACGGCCGGCCGCAGGGACGCGCGGCAGCGCTCCAGGACCAGGTTGAGCAGCCACATCGCGGCGACCGACACGGCGAGCGCGGGCAGCGCGCGGGGCAGCAGCAGCGCGGTGAGCGTGCCGACGGCCAGGGCGCACAACGCGTACGCCACGGTCGCCGGGCCGCGTGCCACGAACACCTCGGCGAAGGCCCAGTGGTCGCCCATGAGGTCCCGGTTGGCCGCCCAGCCCCAGCGGAACGCCAGGACCAGGACGGTGCCGCCGACGACGAGCGCGAGGGCCGGCACGGCGAGCTTGGCGGTCAGCCAGCGGGCGGGGGTGACCTCCTGCGTCCAGGCCAGTCTGGCGGTGCCGGACTCCAGCTCGCGGCCGATCAGCGAGCCGCCGGCGAACGCGGCGACGGCGAGGAAGCCGTAGCCGGTGAGGAAGCCGACGTAGCCGGTCGGTTCGCTGTAGCGCAGGCCCTCGAAGAGGTCCACGCAGGTCCACGGGCCGCGCGAGCACTCGGCCTCCGCCGCGCGCACGGAGTCCACGGTGATCGTGTTCAGCCACACCAGCCAGCCGGTCAGGCCCGTGACGAAGGCGCCCCAGACGATCAGCGCGGTGCGGTGCACCCGCAGCACCGTCCGGGGCAGCCGGGCCCGGGCCGCCGTGGTCGTGCCGTTCATCCGGCGGCCTTCCCGGTGCGCCGGCGCAGCAGCCGGAACGCGGCGAGCGTCGCCAGGGCGGCGACGGCGAGCACGATGCCGGAGGCGACCAGCTGGAGCGGCCAGTAGTGGGCGGCGGGGTGGATGTCGCGGTAGAAGCTGACGGCGTGCACGTCGGACAGGCTCGCCTCGCAGCCGGGCAGCGTGCTGGTGTAGCAGGGAGCGGCCAGCCGGTCGCCGTCGGCGGTCACCACGCCCTGCCCGACCAGGATGCCGTCCCCCCTCGGGCCGTCCCGCAGACTGCTCACCTCGGTGATCGCGGGCCACAGACGCGGCAGGGCGGCGTGGACGGCCGCCCACAGCGCCCCGAGCGCGACCGCGGCCGCGGCGAGCGCGGCCATCGCACGGCGCAGCAACAGCCCCGCGAGGACGCCCGCGGCCAGCCCGGCAAGGGCGAGAGCCACCAGGACGGTGCCGTTGGCGTAGAAGGTGGGGGTGTGGTCCCACGACAGGGCGGTGTCGACGCGGCCCTCGGCCGCGGTCCAGGCGAGGCGGTGCAGCAGGGCGAGCAGGCCGGTCGCCGCGAGGGTCAGGACGGCCGGGAAGGCGAGCCGGGAGGCCAGCCAGCGGGCCGGGGAGACGCCCTGCGTCCAGGCGAGGCGGGTCGTGCCGGACTCCGTCTCACGGCCGGTGAGCGAGCCGCCGGCCCACGCGGCGACCAGGAACGGCACGGCGAGCACGGCGTAGGTCGTGTAGTTGTACACGCCCTTGTAGCGGAGGATGGCGTCCTGGTCGTAGGAGCAGTTCTCGTCGAAGGAGCAGGCGTTGTACTGCTTCCAGGCCGTCGCCGAGGCGTCGGTGAACGGGCCGCCGAGCCAGAGCAGGGCCGCGCCGGTCAGCAGCACGAGTGCCGCGCCGGCGAGGAGGGCCGGGCGGTGCAGCCGTATCAGCCAGCGCAGCTGGCGGGGCGCGTGGGCGGGGCCGGTGGCGGTCTCGGACGGGACGGTGGTCAGGGTGGTGGTCACGCGGCGGCCTCCGCGGTGTCGGGTGCGGTGGGGGCCGGGGTGGGGGCCTCGGGGTTGCGCAGGTAGGACAGGACGAGTTCCTCCAGGGACGGCGCGGCGGCGCGCCAGTCGCCGGGCAGCGGGCCGGCCGGGCGGAGCAGCGCGCTGAGCTGGCGGCCGGTGGTGCGGGACTCCACGACGTCGTGCGGGGCCAGGTCCGTCGTCGCGGGGGCGGAGACGCGGGTGTGGGCGGCCAGCAGGTCGTCGATCTCGCCGGCCAGGCGGACCCGGCCGCCGCCGATCAGCAGCAGGTGGTCGCAGGAGTCCTCCAGCTCGGCGACGACGTGCGAGGACATCACGATCGTCGTGCCGTGCGCGGCGGCCTGCCCCATCAGGACGCCCATCAGCTCGTGCCGGGCCAGCGGGTCGAGGTCGGCCATCGGCTCGTCCAGGAGCAGCAGTTCGGGCCGCTTGCCCAGGGCCAGGGCGAGGGCCACGCGGGTGCGCTGGCCGCCGGAGAGGGAGCGGATCCGCCCCCGCGGGTCCAGGTCCCCGCCGGCCACGACCCGCTCCGCGGTGTCCGCGTCCCAGCGGCCGGGGTTCAGGTCGGCGCCCATGCGCAGCGTCTCGGCGACGGTGAGCTGCGGGTACAGCGGTTTGTCCTGGTCGACGAAGCCCACCCGGGGGCGGGCCGACGCCGGGTCGGTGCCGAGGACGGTGATCGTGCCGTCGGTGGGGGCGAGCAGCCCGGCGGCGATCGCGAGCAGCGTGGACTTGCCCGCGCCGTTGGGGCCGACGACGGCGCAGACGCGGCCGGCGGGCAGCCGGAAGGAACAGTCGTGCAGCGCCCGGGCGGCGCGCCGCCCGAAGCGTTTGCCGAGCGCGTCCGCCTCGATGGCCGGGACGGTCATGACGGGTCTCCCTGGGGGGTCTTCGGGTGTGTGGGGTAGTGCGTTTCGAGTACGGCGGTGAAGAGCGCGGCCACGTCCTCCCGCTCCAGGCCGGCCTCGCGGGCCCGGTACGCCCAGTCCTCCAGCTCCGCGCGCAGCGGGGAGTCGGCGGGGGCGGCGCCCAGGGAACGCCGTACGAAGGTGCCGAGGCCGCGCCGGGCCTCCACCAGGCCCTCGCGTTCCAGCTCGCGGTAGGCCTTCAGCACGGTGTTGGGGTTCACGGCGGTGGCCTCGACGACCTCGCGGGCGGTGGGCAGCTTGTCGCCGGGCTCCAGCAGGCCCAGGCGCAGGGCCTGCTTGGTCTGCTGCACGATCTGGACGTAGGTGGCCACGCCGCTGTGCCGGTCGATCCGGTAGTCGACCACTCGACAACCACCCTTTCACTAATTGAGTAGTGAAAGGGTGGTGCAAGGAGGGTGGGAAAGTCAACCGTGATCCCGTGAACCGATCGGCGGGGCCCGCGCGATGAGGGGACGTGAGCGAAACGAGAAGCGACGGCGAGCTGCTGCGCGCCGTCGCGGCGGACGGGGACCGGCGCGCCTTCGAGGAGCTGTACCGGCGGTACGCGCCGTGGCTGACCGCCCGGATGCGCGGCCGGTGCGCCGACGCGGGGATCGTCGACGACGTCGTACAGGAGACGTTCCTGGCGGTGTGGCGGGGGAGCGCGCGCTACCGGGAGGACGGGGACGCGGCCGGCTGGCTGTGGCGGATCGCCTCCCGCCGGCTGGTCGACGCCCTGCGCGGCGCCGGCGCGAGGGGCCGGCTGCGGCAGGCGCTGGCGCGGCTGCGGCACCGGGACGAGGCGTCGGCGGAGGACCGCGTGCTCGCGGGGGTGGAGCACGGGGACCTCGCCGGTGCGCTCGTCCGGCTGTCGCCGGAACTGCGCGCGGTGCTCCAGGCCACGGTCGTCGACGGGCTGACCACCCGTGAGGCCGCCGTCCTGCTCGGCATCCCGCCGGGCACGGTCAAGACGCGGGCGATGCGGGCCCGCAGGCAACTCCGGGAGGCGCTGGCATGACGTACGGAACGACGGGCGGTACGTCCGGGGGCGGCACCGGCTGGCACGTGCCCGAGGACGACCTGCGGGCGTACGCACGAGGCGACCTGGAGCCGCCCCTGCTCTGGTCGGCCGACACCCACCTCACCGCCTGCGCGCACTGCCGGGCCGTCCTCGCCGGGGTGAGCGACCCGGTCGCCCTCGACGCCGGATGGGAACGGCTCGACGCCGAACTCGACGCGCCCCGGCCCGGATTCCTGGAGTCGCTGCTGCCGCGGTTCGGCGTCGCCGACCACACCGCGCGGCTGCTCGCCGCCACCCCGGCCCTGCGCCGCTCCTGGCTGGGCGCGGTCACCGCCGTCCTCCTGCTCACGGTGGCCGTCACCGCCGGTCACGGCGGCGGCGGTCACGGCGGCGGCTCACCCACCCTCTTCCTCGCCCTCGCCCCGCTGCTGCCGCTCGCCGGGGTCGCCTTGTCGTACGGTCCCGCGCTGGACCCGACGTACGAGATGGCGGTCGTCGCCCCGACGCACGGCTTCCGGCTGCTGATGATCCGCACGGTGGCGGTGCTCGGCGCCGGGCTCGGCCTCAACGGGCTGGCCACCCTCGCCCTGCCCGGGTACGGGCTGCGCGCCCTGACCTGGCTGCTGCCGGCCCTCGCGCTCACCGCGACCGGACTGGCGCTGACCGCCCGGCTCGGCCCGGTGCTCGCCCCGTCCCTCGTCGGCGGCGGCTGGATCGCGCTGCTGCTCACGGCGGACGCCGCCCGGGCCGGCGGGGACGGCCCGCTCGCCCCGTTCACCGCGGCCGGACAGGGCGTGTCGGCGGCGGTCGCCGTCCTCGCCGCCGGGCTGCTGGTCCTGCTCCGGGACCGCTTCGACCTCAGCAGCCGGCATGCGGCCTGACGGCCGCCTGGCTTCCCGCCGGTAGGGGGAGTCCGGCCCGGCCGCCCCGGTATCTCGCCCGAGGGGGGCCGGCCCGATCACCCCGGCTGCCTCTCCGCCGGGAAACCCGGTCCGACCACCCCGGCTTTCCACCCGGGGAAACCCGGCCCGACCGCCCCGGCTTTCCACCCGGGGAAACCCGGCCCGATCACCCCGGCACCTCGCCGGCCGGGCCCCGGCCGCTCCTCGCCCCGGGGAATCGCGGTCCGGCCGCCTTCGACTTCGTCCACCCGCCTCCATCTGTACGGGAGTTCCCTATGACCCCCACCGTCTCCGCCTCCGGGCTGAGCCTGCGCCACGGCGGCACCCGCGCCCTCGACGACGTGTCGCTGCGGCTGTCCACCGGTGTCACCGGGCTGCTCGGGCCCAACGGCGCGGGCAAGACCACGCTGCTGCGGGTGCTCGCCACCGCCGTACCGCCCGACCGGGGCGCCTTCACGGTGCTCGGCCACGACCCGGGCACCTCGCGCGGCCGCCAGGCGGTCCGGCGCAACCTCGGCTACCTGCCGCAGACGCCCGGCTTCCACCCCGACTTCACCGCCTTCGAGTTCGTCGACTACGTGGCGATCCTCAAGGAGCTCACCGGCCGCGCCGCCCGCCACCGCGAGGTGCGCAGGGTGCTCGACGAGGCCGGCCTCGCCGACGCGCGCGGCAAGCGGATCCGCAAGCTGTCCGGCGGGATGCGGCAGCGGGTGGCGTTGGCGGCGGCGCTCGTCGGCGACCCGGCGTTCCTCGTCCTCGACGAGCCCACCGTCGGACTCGACCCGGAACAGCGGATGCGGTTCCGGGAGCTGATCGCGCGGGCCGGCGAGGGCCGCACGGTGCTGCTGTCCACGCACCAGACCGAGGACGTGGCGATGCTCTGCCACCGGGTCGTCGTACTGGCCGGCGGCACCGTCCGCTTCGACGGCACCCCCGCCGAGCTGACCGCGCGGGCCACCGGCCGGGTGTGGAGCAGCAGCGAACGCGACCCCGGCGCGAAGGCCGGCTGGCGCACCGGACTCGGCACCTTCCGCAACGTGGGCGACCCGCCCGCCGGCGCGGAGCTCCTCGAACCCACCCTGGAGGACGGCTACCTGCTCACCCTCGACGGCACGGACACGACGGACACGGAGGTGGCCGCATGACCACGCTCACCACCGGGACCCCGGCCGCCACGGTCACGGCGTCCGGTCCCCGCGCGCCCTGGGCGGCCGTGTTCGTCCTGGCCCGCTTCGAGGCCCGCCGGCTCCTGCTGCGGGCGCCGGTCCTCATCGCCTTCTCGGTGTACCTCGGCGGGACGGTGTGGCGCACGCGCACCTCCTGGGACGGCTTCCCCGCGCTGCAGGACGCCGACCGCGCCACCCAGAACGCGCCCCTGCTCGTCGGCCTCGCGGTGCTGCTCTGCGTCAACCAGGCCGTGCTGCGCTCCCGGCGGTACGACACCGACCGGCACCTCGACGTGCTGGTGGTCCCGCCGTGGCGCCGTACGGTCGCCCATCTGCTGTCCGTCGCGGCCGTCGCGCTGCTCACCGGGGTGTGCGTGGCCGGCCAGTTCACCTGGGAGGCGCTCAAGCCGGGCGCGGTCGGGCACGGTTCGCCGGGCGAGCTGCTGACCGGGCCGCTGTCCGTGCTGCTGCTCGGAGCGTTCGGGGTGCTGCTGGCCCGGCTGCTGGCCTTCTCCTTCGCCGCCCCGCTGCTGATCGTCCTCCTCCTGTTCTCCTCCCTGCTGACCACGGGCCCCGGCAACGAGGGGTGGACGCGGTGGCTGTCGCTGACGGTCGGCGAGAACACCTCCACCACGCTGCCGTCCGAGCTGCTGGGCCGTCCCGCCGCCTGGCACGCCCTGTACCTCACGGGTCTCGCGCTGAGCGCGGCCCTGCTCGCGGTGCTGGTCTCCGGGGGTGCCCGGCTGCGGACCGTCCGGGCGGGCGTCGCCGGGGCGGTGGCGCTGACCCTGGTGGGCGCGGTGGCTCAGGCCCAGGACCTGTCGCCGGAGATCACCGAGGCGCGTACGCGGTTCTCCGTCACCCCGGAGAAGGAGCAGCGGTGCGCCGAACGGGGGGACACCACGACGTACTGCGCCTTCCCGGAGTGGGGAGCGCGCACCGACGACTGGGCGGAGGTCCTGGACGGCGTGCGCTCCCTCGCGGGCTCCGCCGCGCAGGACCGGCCGCTCGTCGTACGGCAACGGGTCGAGGCGCGGTACGGCCTGGACGGCGACGCGGCGATCGACCCGTCCACCCGCCCCGGCGAGGTCACCGTCGGCACGGCCTGGGGCGGCAACCGGGTCCCCGAGTTCGCCGTCGCCGTGGCCGGTGTGCTGGTCGCGGGAACCGAGGCGGAGGCCGGTGACCTGTGTGACGGCCGGATGGTCACCGTGATGTGGCTGGCGCTCGCCGACCGGCCCGACCCCATGTCGGACCTGCGACGGGTGCGCCTGGACGACAGCGACGCCGGCTCCGCGGTCGTCCTCTCGCAAACGAACCCGCTGTCCATGACCACCGCGCAGACGGAGGTGGTGCGCGAGCTGCTGCGGCGCCCGAAGGACGGGACCGCCGCGAAGGTGAAGGCGCACTGGGCCGAGCTGACGGCCCCGCGGGTGACGACGGACCGGGTCGCGCGACTGCTGGGCCTGGACGAACCGGAGGCGAAGGACGAGTGCGGGTGAGGACCATCGACGCGGCCCTGCCGCGGGCGACCGTACGGACCATGCCCTGGAGGACGATCGCGGTGGCCGGGGCCCTGGGCCTGCTGCTCGCCGCCGTACCGAGGCTGATGGGCGATCAGGCGACCGGCCGGCTCGCGCTGCACGCGCTGCGGGCGTCCGCCGTGGCCTTCGCGCTGGGAGCGGCCTTCGTCCTGGACGACCCGGCCCGGCACACCACCGCCGCCGTCCCCACCCGGCGGGCCGTCCGCCACGGACTGCGCGTCCTCCTCGTGGCCCCGGTCGCCGCCGTGTGGTGGACCGCCGCGCTGCTCCTGGTGCCCGCGCCCGTACGCCCCCCGGCCGCCGCGATCACCCTCGAGGCGGCGACGGCCCTCGCCCTCGCCCTGACCGGGGCGGCGCTCGTGATCCACCGCGGGGACGGTGCCCGGCCGGGTCAGGCGGTCGCCGGGGCCCTGCTCGTCGGGTCGGTGCTGGGCCCGCTGCTGACCCCGGGGAGTTGGGCGCTGTTCACGACCCCGGACGACGCGCGGTGGGCGGCGGGCCACGACCGCTGGGCGGTCCTGCTGTGCGCGGCGGTGGTGGTGGGCGCGGTGTGCGCGACGGAACCGGGGCGCCGCCTCACCCTCCGCGGCCCGCGCGGACCCAGGCCTCCGTCCGGTACATCCGGTACACGCGGACTCAGGTCTCCGTCCGGTACATCAGGTCCGTCTCGTAGGTGACGAAGCCCAGCCGCTCGTAGACGGACACCGCCGCCTTGTTGTCGGCGTCGACGTAGAGCATGGCGGTCGGCAGGCCCTTGCCGGCCAGGTGCCGCAGCCCGATCGTGGTGAGGGACCTGCCGAGGCCGCCTCCCTGCGCGTCGGGGCTCACCCCGAGGACGTACACCTCGCCGAGGCGCTCCGCCGCGTGCACCTTCGTCCAGTGGAAGCCGACCAGCCGGCCCTCCTTCTCCGCCAGGAAGAACCCCGCGGGGTCGAACCACGCCTCGGCCTTGCGGTCGTCCAGGTCGCGCTGGGTGAGGGAGCCCTGCTCGGGGTGGTGGGCGAACGCGGCGGCGTTCACCGCGAGCCAGGCGGCGTCGTCCCGCCCCGGCACGAACGTCCGGACGGTCACGCCGTCCGGCAGCACCGGGTCGGGCAGCTCGAGGCCGGCCAACGGCCGCCGCATCTGCCGCAGTTCCCGGAACAGCGTCAGACCGAGGACCTGCGCGAGGTGCCGGGCGGCGGAGTGGCCGCCGTGCGCCCACACCCGCAGCCGCTTCCCGGACGCGGCGAGCAGCGCCGAACCGAGCGCCCGCCCGTGCCCGTTGCCCCGGCGCGAGGGGTGCACGACCAGCTCGGCGGCCGGCGGCTCCACCGGATCGGTGTCCTCCAGCTGGGCGTACCCGACGAGCTCGCCGTCGACGGAGAGCAGCAGGTGCGAGACCCCGTCCCGCTCCCCGCCGCGCAGCTGCAACCGCCCCTGCTCGGACACCGCCTGCTGTCCGTCGGTTCTGGCGGCCTCGGTGAGCAGGGCGAGGACCGCCCCGGTCTGCTCGGGGTCGAGCGCGGCGTACGTCTGGAGCGAGCGGGGGCGGCCGGGCCGTGCGAAGTCGTCGCTGGTCATGCGTACGAGATTAAAGGGAGCGCGCGGGGAGGGTGTCGCAAAACGGACGACAGCGACACGGGGGAAAGCTAAACCATGCCGTAACCCCGAAGCCCTGTTGCGCTACGCGCGTTGACCCTAGGCTGCGCCGGTACCCACTCGGACCCACAGGGGGGCGCATGCCAGCCACATCCCCGGCGCACCACCAGCGCCGCAGACGCCGTACGAACCGTCTCCTCGCGACCGCCGCCGGTGTGCTCACCGTCGGCGCGCTGGCCGCGGCCGCCCTGCCCGGGTCGGCGACGGCGGGCGAGAACCACGGGAACAAGGGCAAGTCCCGCGACCACGGCCGCTACCAGGACGTGCAGCTGCTGTCCTTCAACGACCTGCACGGCAACCTGGAGCCGCCGTCCGGTTCCTCCGGCCGGGTCACCGAACTCCAGCCCGACGGCACGACGAGGACCGTCGACGCGGGCGGCGTGGAGTACCTCGCCACCCACCTGCGCCAGGCGCGCGAGGGCAACCGCTACTCCATCACCGCCGCCGGCGGCGACATGGTCGGCGCCTCCCCGCTCCTGTCGGGCCTCTTCCACGACGAGCCCACCATCGAGGCGCTGAACAAGCTCGACCTGGACGTGACGAGCGTCGGCAACCACGAGTTCGACGAGGGCGCGAGGGAACTGGCCCGCCTCCAGAACGGCGGCTGCCACCCGGACGAGGGCTGCTACACCGACAAGAGGTTCAAGGGCGCCGACTTCCCGTACCTGGCGGCGAACGTCCTGGACGAGAGGACGAGGAAGCCGATCCTCAAGCCGTACTGGGTGTGGAAGAAGCAGGGCGTCAAGGTCGGCTTCATCGGCGTGACCCTGGAGGGCACCCCCGACATCGTCTCCGCGGAGGGCGTCAAGGGCCTCGCCTTCAAGGACGAGGTCGAGACGATCAATAAGTACGCCAAGGAGCTCCAGCGCCAGGGCGTGAAGTCGATCGTGGCGCTCATCCACGAGGGCGGCTTCCCGGCCTCGTCCTCCTACAACTACGACTGCGACTCCCCGGGCGCCGGCGACGGCGTCTCCGGCCCGATCGCGGACATCGCGAAGAACATCACGCCGCAGGTGGACGCGCTGGTCACCGGCCACACCCACAACGCGTACGTGTGCACCATCCCGGACCCGGCGGGCAAGCCCCGCATGGTCACCTCGGCCGCGTCCTTCGGCCGCCTTTACACCGACACCACGCTGACCTACGACCGCGCCACGGGTGACATCGCCCGTACGGCCGTGAAGTCCGCGAACCACGTGGTCACCCGGGACGTTCCCGAGGCGCCCGACATGACCCGCCTGATCGACAAGTGGAACACCCTCGCCGCCCCCATCGGCAACCGCCCGATCGGCTACATCTCCGGCGACATCGTGAAGGACGGCACCGAGTCCCCGCTCGGTGACCTGATCGCCGACGCGCAACTGGAGTACGGCCGCACGCTGGACGAGGAGACCGACCTGGCGCTGATGAACCCCGGCGGCATCCGTGCCTCGCTCACCCACGCGGCCGGCGGCGCGGAGGGCGACGGTGTGGTGACCTTCGCCGAGGCCTTCACCGTCCAGCCGTTCGCCAACACGGTCAACCTCCAGGACTTCACCGGGGCACAGGTCATCCAGGCCCTGAAGGAGCAGGTCAGCGGCCCGAACGAGGCGGCGCCGAAGATCCTCCAGATCTCCTCCGGCCTGACCTACACCCTGGACCTGACGAAATCCGGCGCGGACCGCGTGGTCACGGACTCCATCGAGCTCGACGGCTCGCCCATCGACCCGGACGCCACCTACCGCGTCGCGACGAACAGCTTCCTCGCGGGCGGCGGCGACGGCTTCCCGACCCTGGGCCAGGGCACGAACGACCTGGTCGGCGAGGACGACCTGGCGGCCCTCGAGCAGTACCTGACCGCCCACTCGACGGCGGCGAGCCCGCTCGCCCCGCCGAAGGCGGACCGCATCACGATCGTGCGATAAGTACGGACGGGGCCGGTACGAGGCGCGTTCACCGCCTCGTACCGGCCCCGGCTCAGACCTTGAGCACTTCCACGCTGGGGCCGCAGAGGAGCGTCAGGTTCTCGGGGTCGGGCGTGAGGACGGTGACCGGCTGAGGGACCGTGCGGGCGATGGCGGCCAGGGCGGCGTCGATGGCGTACTCGTGACCGTGGAGGTGGTGGGTGCGCAGGAGGGTCGCGGCGTGGTCCGTGACCGCCTTGGTGACGTCGTGTACGTCCACGCGGGAGAGGACCCATGCGATGCGGGCGGGATGAACGCGTTCGTAGTCGGCCTCGAGTGTCGTCATGGCGCTGGTGGCCACGCGGACACCCTCTTCCGAGGCGGCCTGGACGAAGGCCACGACGGCCCGGTCCTTGCGGTAGAGCTTCGACAGCCCTTCGCTGTCGAGCAGGAGGGTGCCGGGCATCAAGCGGCGGTCCTGCCGGACTGCCGGTGGTCGTGACGCAGCAGTGCGCGGGCGGCCTCGACCTCCTCGCGAGTGAGCTCGTCGTCGCCGGTCTCGAAGTCGGCGACGATCTCGCGAAGCTTGTCCATGGCGACCCGATGCTCGAGGGCTTCGGCCACGTAAGCGGAGAATCCGCCAGGGCCGACGTGGGCGCGCACGGCCTCGGCGAGGTCCTCGGGCAGACTGATCGAGTACTTCTTGCTACCGCTCATATGGTGAATCCTACTGGCGGTGGCAAGGGTGGGTGTGGTGTGCGGGGACGCCGTTCGGCCGCCGCCCGGCACGGAAAGGTCGCCGCCCCCGCCTACGGCACCCCGGGCGGCGGGGTCGGGGCGCCCGGCAAACGGACCGTGGCCGTCGTGCCGCCGCCGTCCGCCCGGGTCAAGGACACCTCGCCGCCCGCCTGTTGCACCGTGCGGGCCACGATGGACAGGCCGAGGCCGGAGCCGGGAAGGGCGCGGGCGCTCGGGGAGCGCCAGAACCGGTCGAAGACATGCGGGAGTTCGTCGGCGGGGATGCCGGGCCCGTGGTCGCGGACGGTGAGGACGCCGTCGGCCAGGCGCACGTCGATCGTGCCGCCCTCCGGGCTGAACTTCACCGCGTTGTCCAGGATGTTGACCACCGCCCGTTCCAGCGCCGACGGCTCCGCCCGTACGTACCAGGGGTGGACGTCCGCCGTGATCGTCAGCTCCGGGCCGCGCAGCCGGGCGCGGCGCAGCGCCGACTCGACGGCGTCCTGCCAGGCGACGATCTGCGCCCGGTCCGTGTGCTGGCCGGTGTCGGGGCGGGACAGCTCCTGAAGGTCGCCGATGAGCGCGGCCAGCTCCGTCATCTGCGCCTTCACGGAGGCGAGCAGGGCCTTGCGGTCGGCCTCCGGGATCGGCCGGCCCGTCTCCTCGCTGCGGGTGAGGAGTTCGATGTTGGTGCGCAGCGAGGTGAGCGGGGTACGCAGCTCGTGGCCGGCGTCCGCGATGAGCTGCTGCTGGAGGTCGCGGGAGCTGGCCAGCGCGGACGTCATGGAGTTGAAGGAGCGGGAGAGCCGGGCGATCTCGTCCTCCGAGTCGTCCTCCACGGGGATGCGCACCCCCAGGTCCTCGGTCCGGGCCACGTGCTCGACCGCCCGGGTCAGCTCGTCCACGGGGCGCAGGGCGGTCCGGGCCACCCAGAGGCCGGCGGCGGCGGCCCCCACGACCCCGGCGCCCGCGACGAAGACCAGCACCAGCGCGAGGTTGCTGAGGGAGTCGTTCACCTCGCTCAGCGGCCGGGCGGCGGAGACGGCGACGTCCCGCAGACCGGGCACGGTGTAGGTGAAGACCCGGTACCGCCCTCCGTCGGACCCCGTCGCCTCGTGCAGCGCGTCGGCGGACGTGCCCTCGGCCACGGCGCGGTCGGCGCCGGTGAGCGGGACCTCCTCCGTTCCGATGATGAGGCAGCTCCCGCCCTTGCCGTCCACGAGCTGTACGGACGAACCGAAGGGGTTCTCCTCGTGGGTGACGGGTTCGTGGGCGCACAGACCGGTGCGCAGGTCGAGGTACTTGCTCACCTGCTGCCCGTTCATCCGGTTCGCCTTCAGGGCCTCGTCCAGCGAGCTCACCAGCACGCTCTTCACCACGAACCAGCAGGCCACCGCCACCACCGCCACCGCGAACGCCACCGCCGCCGCCACCAGCAGCGACAGCCGGGCCCGGATGGGCAGCGCGCGGACGCGGCGGACCAGCCCGCTCACTCCGCGCCGCCCTGCCGCAGCACGTACCCCACCCCCCGCACCGTGTGCACCAGGCGCGGCTCGCCGCCCGCCTCGGTCTTGCGGCGCAGGTACATGACGTACACGTCGAGCGAGTTGGACGACGGCTCGAAGTCGAAGCCCCAGACCGCCTTCAGGATCTGCTCACGGGTGAGCACCTGGCGCGGGTGCGCCATGAACATCTCCAGGAGGGTGAACTCCGTGCGGGTCAGCTCCACCCGCCGGGTGCCCCGCGTGACCTCGCGGGTCGACAGGTCCATGCGCAGGTCGGCGAAGGCGAGGACGTCGTCGGACTCGGCGGAGGCGGCCAGCGCCGCCGCGTACGAGCTGCGGCGCAGCAGCGCGCGGATACGGGCGAACAGCTCGTCCAGCTCGAACGGCTTGACCAGGTAGTCGTCCGCCCCCGCGTCCAGGCCGGTGACCCGGTCGCCGACGGTGTCCCGGGCGGTCAGCATCAGGATGGGCGTGGTGTCGCCGGAGGCGCGGATGCGGCGGGCGGCGGTCAGGCCGTCCATCCGGGGCATCTGGATGTCCAGCACCAGCAGGTCGGGCCGGTAGGCCGCCGCCTTCTCCAGGGCGTCCGCGCCGTCGACGGCGACCTCGGTGCCGTACCCCTCGAAGGCCAGGCTGCGCTGGAGCGCTTCGCGCACCGCCGGCTCGTCGTCGACGATCAGGATGCGCTGGGGGTCACGGTCGCCTTCTGCGGGGCTCATGGGCTCGGGGTTCCTCACGGCTCTCTACGGTGTCAGGTCTTCAGCGTCGCACGTCACGCGGGCGGCGCGTCAGGTCGTCGAGCCGGAGCGCAACGCCGACAGGTCCGACTTGACGGTGTTGACCGGGATGGCGAAGCCCAGGCCCACGCTGCCCGCGTCGGAGGAGGACGAGCCGCTGCCGCTCGCCGAGTACATCGCGGAGTTGATGCCGATGACGTGGCCGTTCATGTCGATCAGCGCGCCGCCGGAGTTGCCCGGGTTCAGGGACGCGTCGGTCTGGATCGCCTGGTACGTGGTCGTGGAGCTGCCGGTGTCACCGTTGAACTCCTGGCCGCCGTACTCGAACGGCCAGCCGCCGCCCTGCCGCTGCTGTCGCTGCCCCTCGCCCTCGTCCGTCGAGACCGTCACGTCACGGTCGAGGGCGGAGACGATGCCGCTGGTCACCGTGCCCGTCAGGCCCTCGGGGGAGCCGATCGCCACGACCTGGTCGCCGACCCGCACGCCGTCGGAGTCGCCGAGGGTGGCCGTCTGCAGTCCGGAGGCGTCCTGGAGCTTGATCAGGGCAAGGTCCTTGCTGCTGTCGGTGCCGACGGTCTCCGCCGTGTACGTCGTGCCGTCGCTGGTCCGCACCTCGATCGACGAGGCCCCGGAGACCACGTGGTTGTTGGTGACGATCTCGCCGTCGGACGTGATGATCACGCCGGAGCCGGTGGAGGACCCGGCGTTCGAGGTGGCGCTGATCTCGACGATGCTCGGGGTGACCGCCTCGGCGACGCCGGACACCGTGCCCTTCTTGCCGACCGGTACGACGGTGGTGCCGGCCGAGCCGGTGGCCACGGTGCCGTTGCCGGTGAGCTCCTGGATGCCGTAGGCGGTGCCGCCGCCCACGGCCGCCGCGACGATCGCCACGGCGGCGAGCAGGGCCGCCGGACCACGGGCACGCTTCCGCTTCACGGGCCCCTGCGCGAACTCCGGGGCAGGCTCCTGCGCGAACTTCGACGCGGGCCGAGGCGCGGGCTCCGTCACGGGCTCCTGCGTGAACGCCGAGGAGGGCTGCGGGGCGGGCTCCTGCGCGGACTCCGGTGCGGGCTGCCGGGGCGGGGCGTACGCCGGCGGGGGCGGCCACTCGGGGTCCACCGGGGCGGGGTTTCCGTACTCGCCGCTGGGGCGGAGGCTCTCGGTCATGGCGTCGAGCCTCGCGCCCGACGATGAGAGCGAGCTGAGTGTGCGCTGAGAAGCCCGGCAGAACCTCGTATGCCCGATATAAAGGCCGCCCGGAGCGGTGGCGGGCCCGGCGGCGGGGTCCGGTTACCGCCCGCAGCCGCAGGAGTGGCGCACCACCAGGCGGGACGGGTACACCTTCAGCCGCTCGCGCCGCGAGCCCGTCACCCGCACCCCGTCGTCCAGGACGAGGTCGACCGCCGCGCGGGCCATCGCCGAACGGTCGGAGGCGACCGTGGTCAGCGGCGGATCGGCGAGCGCCGCCTCCTTGATGTCGTCGAACCCGGCGACCGCCAGCTCGCCCGGCACGTCGATCCGCAGCTCCCGCGCGGCGCGCAGGATGCCGATCGCCTGGTCGTCGGTGGAGCAGAAGACCGCGGGCGGGCGGTCCGGTCCTGACAGGATGTCCAGGCCGACGCGGTAGGCGTCGTAGCGGTTGTACGGGGCCTCGAAGAGGCGGCCCTCGGTCGGCAGGCCGGCCTCGTCCATCGCGCGCCGCCAGCCCTCGACGTGGTCGGAGACCGGGTCGCCGACGGCGGGGGTCTCCGCGGTGCCGCCGAGGCAGGCCACGTACTCGTTGCCGTGTTCCAGCAGGTGGCGCACGGCGAGCTGGGCGCCGCCGAGGTCGTCGGTGACGACGGCGACGTCGTCGATCGCCTCCGGGCGCTCGTGCAGCAGCACGATCCGGGCGTCCCACGCCTCGATCTCCGCGGCGGCCTGGTCGTTGAGCGCGTGGCTGACCAGGATCAGGCCGGAGACCCGCATGCCGAGGAAGGCCCGCAGGTAGTGGACCTCGCGCTCGGCGATGTAGTCGGTGTTGCCGACCAGCACCATCTTCCCGCGCTCGGAGGCGGCCTGCTCGACAGCGTGCGCCATCTCGCCGAAGAACGGCTGGCGGGCGTCCGGGATGATCAGGCCTATGAGGTCCGTGCGCCGCGACGCCATCGCCTGGGCGACCCGGTCCGGCCGGTACCCCAGCTCCTTGATCGCGGCGAGGACACGCTCGCGCGTGGCCGGGGCGACCGGCCGGGGTCCGTTGTTGATGACGTAGCTGACGACGGCGGTGGAGGTCCCCGCCAGCCGCGCCACGTCATCCCTGGTTACCTTGGCCACGCGCGGAGTCTACGCGGATATACCCGGGGTGGGCAGGGCGTGTCAGACCTTGGATGGCGCCGTTTCCGCGCTGTCCGCCCTCTCCTGCGCCCCGGCGGCCCCAGCGTCCTTCGCGGCGCGCGCCGGCTTCTCGGCCTTCTCGGGCTTCTCGGTCTTCTCCGGGGTGACGAACCGGTAGCCGACGTTGCGGACGGTGCCGATCAGCGACTCGTGCTCGGGGCCGAGCTTGGCGCGCAGGCGCCGTACGTGGACGTCGACCGTGCGGGTGCCGCCGAAGTAGTCGTAGCCCCAGACCTCCTGGAGCAGCTGGGCGCGGGTGAAGACCCGGCCGGGGTGCTGCGCGAGGTACTTGAGCAGTTCGAACTCCTTGAAGGTGAGGTCGAGGACCCTGCCCTTGAGTTTCGCGGAGTAGGTCGCCTCGTCGACCGACAGGTCGCCGTTGCGGATCTCCATCGGGGAGTCGTCGTTGACGATCTGCTGGCGGCCCATGGCGAGGCGCAGCCGCGCCTCCACCTCGGCCGGTCCCGCGGTGTCCAGGAGGACGTCGTCGATGCCCCAGTCCGCGGTGACGGCGGCCAGGCCGCCCTCGGTCACCACCAGGACGAGGGGGCAGCCGGGGCCGGTGGAGCGCAGCAGCTGGCACAGGCTGCGGACCTGCGGGAGGTCGCGCCGGCCGTCGACCAGGATCACGTCGGCGCCGGGGGTGTCGACGAGGGCGGGGCCCTCCGCGGGCGCCACCCGCACGTTGTGCAGCAGCAGGCCGAGGGCGGGGAGCACCTCCGTCGACGGCTGGAGGGCGTTGGTCAGGAGCAGCAGAGAGCTCATCGCACCCCACCGGCCCGGGTCGTCGTCGTTCGCTCGTGCACGGTTCGCTCGCCCATAACGTCTGGTTCCTCCTCGGTCCCTGCGAGGACGTTTACGGCATTGCTGCGTGCGTTCGACGGCCCGTACACCGGCGGTTTCCCGCGTTCGTATACAACGCTTCCGAAAGCACAAAAGGACCCGGGGGCTTCACTGCCCGAGTCCTCTTCGCAGCAGAATAGCCGACATGAGTACCGGTCGGGCAGGTCATGTGGCGCGATCCACCGTTCGTTCCACCATTCGTCCATATTCCGAGACGGGTGGGGTAACACGGGACGGTGTCCCTTTGCGGACGTTCCTGCGCACCACGGACGGCGTGGCGATCGATTCCGTATACGAACCGGGTGGCCCTCCTTCCCGTGATCTCGTGTTCGTGATCGCGCACGGGTTCACCGGGCACGCGGACCGGCCGCACGTGCGCAGGGCGGCCCGGGCCCTCGCGCGGTACGGGAGCGTCGTGACGTTCTCCTTCCGGGGGCACGGGGCGTCGGGCGGGCGGTCGACGGTCGGGGACCGGGAGGTGCTCGACCTCGCGGCGGCGGTGGGGTGGGCGCGTGAGCTGGGGTACGCGCGGGTGGCCACCGTCGGGTTCTCCATGGGCGGCTCGGTGGTGCTGCGGCATGCCGCGGCCGGCCGGGACGCCGGGGTCGACGCCGTCGTCTCGGTGAGCGCGCCCGCGCGGTGGTTCTACCGGGGGACCGCCCCCATGCGGCGGCTGCACTGGCTGGTGACCCGGCCGTCCGGGCGCCTGGTGGGGCGGTACGGGTTGCGGACGCGGATCCACCACCGGCAGTGGGACCCGGTGCCGCTGTCGCCCGTCGAGGCGGTGCCGCGGATCGCGCCCACGCCGCTGCTGATCGTCCACGGGGACCAGGACGGCTACTTCCCGCTCGACCACCCGCGGATGCTGGCGGCCGCCGCCGGCGAGCACGGGGAGCTGTGGGTCGAGCCCGGCATGGGCCACGCGGAGAACGCGGCACCCCAGGCGCTGCTGGGGCGGATCGGGGACTGGGCGGCGAGCCGAGCGGGCTAGCCTGAGGTGTTCGTCGTCGACCGATTGAGGATCAGCAGATGGCAAAGGTCACGGTGCGGTACTGGGCCGCAGCCAAGGCCGCGGCCGGGGTGGCCGAGGAGGCGTACGAGGCGGCCACGCTCGCCGAGGCGCTCGACGGCGTGCGCGGGCGGCACCCCGGCGAGCTCGCGCGCGTGCTGCTGCGGTGCTCGTTCCTCGTCGACGGTGATCCCGTGGGGAAGCGCGCGCATGAGACGGTACGGCTGGCCGACGGCGGCACGGTCGAGGTGCTTCCGCCGTTCGCAGGAGGGTGAGCGATGACGAACCAGCCGTACGGGGCGTACGACCCGTACCAGGATCCGCAGCGGGCTCAGGGCGTGTGGCCGGGGCAGCAGCAGGCGTACGAGGATCCGTACGCGGACCAGCAGTACACGCAGCAGTGGCAGGGGCAGACGTGGGAGACGCAGCCGCCGGTGGCCGCGGCGGTGTACGCCCCGGTCTCCCCCGCTCCCGCTCCGGCCCCCGTTCCCCGGGCGGCCCCGGAGGTCCCGGCGGCCCCGGAGGCCCCGGCGGCCGACGGGTCCGGGCCCGAGTACGGGCCGGCCACGCTGGGCGGGAACTCGCGCGTCACCGACGCGCAGCGGGCGCGGGCCGAGGGGCGGTCGCCGATCATCGAGCCCGGCATCCAGCCGGCGGTGCTCACCGCGCTGCTGGGGCTGTTGCTGGCGGGCGGGGCGGCGCTGGGGACGTACGCGCTGCTGGTGCCGCTGGTGCTGCTGCAGGGGCTCACGGCGGCGGGCTGGTTCCGGCTGAACGGGATGTGGCCGGCGCGGCAGGGCATCGCGCTGGGGTTCCTCGGCGCGCTGGCCGCTGACGCGGCGCTGCTGGTGTCCGACCGGTCGCCCGCGGCGATCCTGGGGACGCTGGGGGTGTGGGTGCTGCTGTCGCTGGTGCTGCAACTGCGGTCGCACGCGGATCCCGACGAGCGGATGTACGGCCTGATGGCGACGGTCGTGGCGGCGGCGCTGGCGATCGCGGCGGGCGGCTACCTGGCGGCGGACGCGTCCGCGGTGACCGTGGGCGCGGTGGCCGTGGCGGCGGGGGCGGTGGCGCGGGCGCTGCCGTTGCCGACGCCGGTGTCCGTGGTGGCCGCGCTGCTGGCGGCGGCCGGGGCGGGGTACGCCGTCGACGGTCCGGCGGGGGCGGCGCTCGGCGCGGGCGCGGCGGTCTGCGCGCTGATCGGCCACCGGGTGGCCTCGTACGACTACCCGTCCCGCTTCGTCCACTTCACGGCGGGCGTGGCCCTGCCGCTGGCCGCGGCGGCCCCCGCGGTGTACGTCCTGGGGCGGCTGGCCGGCTGACGGCCGGCGGGTGGGACGCCCGCGGCGCGGTCCCTTGTCACAGGTGATCGACAATCCCCCGGCTCCCACCCGCCACAGGGTTACCCTCGCGGCACGACCTCGTCGAAACCGCCAGGTGGGGGACACCGCATGCGCGCACTGCGAATACTGCTCATCGTCATCGTGATACTCGGCGGGATCTTCGTCGTCGTCGACCGCGTGGCCGTCGACTTCGCCGAGGGCGAGGCGGCGGACAGACTGAGGGCGACCGAGAACCTGGCGAGCACCCCCGACGTGTCGATCAACGGCTTCCCCTTCCTCACCCAGCTCGCCGGCGGCACCCTCGACGAGGTGGAGGTGGGGATCCAGGACTACGAGGCCGGCACCGGCGACGACGCCCGGCGGATCCGCATCGCCGACCTGCGCGCGGACATGAACGGCGTCGACTTCTCCACCGACTTCAGCTCCGCCGTCGCCGACAGCGCCACCGGCACCGCCACCGTCGCCTACGACGAGCTGCTGAAGGCCGCCGGCAAGTCCGAGCCCAGCCAGGTGGCCCCGGGCGTCACGGCCAGGATCGTCGGCCTGTCCGACGGCGGCAACGGGAAGATCAAGGTCGCGCTGGAGGCCACCGTGCTGGGCGCCGAGCTGCCCGAGCCGGTCTCCGTGCTCAGCTCCGTGACGGTCGTGGACGGCGACACCGTGCGCGTGAAGGCCGACGCGGTACCGGAGATCGGCGGGGCCGAGATCGTCGAGTCCAGCGTGCGGCGGACCACCGACTTCGAGCAGCGGATCGACGGACTGCCCGGCGGCATCCGGCTGGACAAGGTCGAGGCCGCGGAGGACGGCGTGGAGATCACGGTGAAGGGTTCCGACGTCCGGCTGGTCGGGTAGGGAGTGGTGTGACGGGGGAAGTTGTCCGACAGACGAGACGGGGGCGTCCGCAGGGCAGAAGTGAGGACGGGACCGGAAGGGCCCGGAGGGCGGGGAGGGCCGCTCCCGCGGTACTTCGTCCCGCATTCCGGACGATCCCGTCTCACCATGCGACATACCGGTGACATGCCCGCCCGTCCCTCCTTACGATCGGACGCATGGAACGACAGGCGGATCTCACGAAGCGGCGGGCAGTAGACCTGTGCCGTGTCGCCGCCATGCTCTGTCGTTCCTTCTGAGCGGACGTCGACGTCCGCGTTCCCGCCCCCGTCCCCGCTGAGGGCACCCGTGCGCCGGACCCGCCGAGGCCGCGCGCACCCTCCCGCCCGCACACCCCGCCGCAACTGCCCCGGAGGAGAAGAAGCATGAGCCGCAGCGACGTCCTGGTCGACGCCGACTGGGTCCAGGAGCACCTGGACGACCCGACCATCGCCATCGTCGAGGTGGACGAGGACACGTCCGCCTACGAGAAGAACCACATCAAGAACGCCATCCGGATCGACTGGACCAAGGACCTGCAGGACCCGGTCCGCCGCGACTTCGTCGACCAGGAGGGCTTCGAGAAGCTCCTGTCGGACAAGGGCATCGGCAACGACCACACGGTCGTCCTCTACGGCGGCAACAACAACTGGTTCGCCTCGTACGCCTACTGGTACTTCAAGCTGTACGGCCACCAGGACGTCAAGCTCCTCGACGGCGGCCGCAAGAAGTGGGAGCTCGACGCCCGCGAGCTGGTCCCCGGTGACGAGGTGCCGGAGCGCCCGAAGACCGAGTACAAGGCCAAGCCGCAGGACACGTCCATCCGTGCCTTCCGCGACGACGTCGTGGCCGCCATCGGCGCGCAGAACCTGGTCGACGTGCGCTCGCCCGACGAGTTCTCCGGCAAGCTGCTCGCACCGGCCCACCTGCCGCAGGAGCAGTCGCAGCGCCCGGGCCACGTCCCGACCGCCGCCAACATCCCCTGGTCGAAGAACGCCAACGACGACGGCACCTTCAAGTCCGACGACGAGCTCAAGGCGCTCTACGAGGCCGAGCAGGTCGACCTGGCCAAGGACACCATCGCCTACTGCCGCATCGGCGAGCGCTCCGCGCTGACCTGGTTCGTGCTGCACGAGCTGCTCGGCGTGGAGAACGTCAAGAACTACGACGGCTCCTGGACCGAGTACGGCTCCCTCGTCGGCGTGCCGATCGAGCTCGGCTCCGGCAAGTAACCCCTCCCCACCGACCTTTCCAGACCACTTCAGGAGTACGACATGTGCGGTGCGAAGGCCGGCGGCCCGGACGCCTCGACGATCAAGCCCGGTGAGACCACCATCCAGGGTCAGGTGACCCGCGACGGAGAGCCGGTGACGGGCTACGTCCGTCTGCTGGACTCGACCGGCGAGTTCACCGCGGAGGTCCCGACCTCCGCCACCGGACAGTTCCGCTTCTACGCGGCGGAGGGCACCTGGACCGTCCGCGCCCTGGTGCCCGGCGGCACCGCCGACCGCACGGTCGTCGCCCAGCAGGGCGGTCTGGCCGAGGTCGCGATCGCGGTCTGAGGACACGGGAACGGCCGGAGGGCCGCACCCCACGGGTCGGACGCTCGGGGTGCGGCCCTCCGGCGTGTCCGGACCTACGCTGGACGTATGTACGCGCGCAGGCGGCACGCCTACTTCGCCCTGATGGGCACCTGCGTCGGGCTGTTCGTCCTGGCCTGGGGCGTGGTGCGGCTGTGGTCGATGCCGGCGGCCGTGGGCATGTGCGTGGTGGCCATGGTGATCCCGCCGGTCGCCGCGATGGTCGCCAACCGGCGTGGCCCGGAGGACCGCTGGTGGGACGACCCGTCCGGCGATCCGACGTCCGACGAGTGGTGGGACGAGCTGGACGGCAGGAAGCGGCCCCGGTAGGGCGGGCCGCTCAGTAGACGAGCGCCTGCGTCCCGTCCGCCATCGCCTCCTGCACGAAGACCTGCGCGCCGGCGATCCGTACGCCCTCGAGGACGTCCTTCTCGGCGATGTCGCGGCGGGCCGCGCACTGGGTGCACAGGGTGACCCGGCCGGTGGCCAGGATCGTGTCCAGCAGGTCGGGCAGCGGGGCGGCGTGCGGCAGCTCGAACTCGGCCGCGCGGCCCGGCAGGGCGAACCACGCGGACTCGCCGGTGAGCCACAGGGAGACCTCGACACCGCTGGCCGCGGCCACCGCCGCCACCGTGAACGCCTGCGAGCAGCGCTCGGGTGCGTCGGTTCCCGCGGTCACTTTGATCACAAGCTTCTTGGCCATGACCGAATCGTAATCATGATCGACACAACTTCGGCCGACGCCTGTGGGTCTCCTGTGCGCGCGTGAACGGAATACGCGCTTCACCTTCTGTGGGGGACGTCTTGGAACAACCTGAAGAAGCGGCCGACGCCCCGGCCCCGGAGGCTCCGGAGGTTTCTGTGGACGGGACCCCGGAGGCCCCGGCTCCGGACGTGTCCCGGAAGCGCCGGCCGGGGCGGACGGCCGTGCTGATCGCCGCCGCGGCCGTGCTCGGCGTGGTCGCCGGAACCTGCGCCGGATACCTCGTACAGGCCGACCGCGAGCCCACCGGGCTGCCGCCGCTGTCGCAGCCGGTGCTCACGCAGGCCGAGGGCGAGGCGCCCGAGCCGTTGTCGGCCGGGCGGGACCGCCGCGTGCGGACCGACGGCGACCTGCGCGAGCTGCTGCTGGAGAAGCCGCGCGGCGCGCGGGAGCCCGACTGGCCGGTGGGCGAGGACGGCTGGATGGACCTCGCCGAGTACGCCGGTTACTACGAGGGGGCCGGCTCGGTCTTCGGGCAGCTGGCCATGGACGGGTTCCGCAGGGCGGCCGTCGTCGGCTGGCGCGACGACGACGACCACACCGTGGAGATCCGGCTGGTCCAGTTCCGCCAGGAGGAGGGCCTGGCGGCCGCCGACCACACCGAGAGCAGCCACTACTGGGCGGACGAGGCGGCGGACACGGACAGCTGGGCCGTCCCCGGCACCGGGGACGGCAGGGCGTACGTCCACAACAGCCCCGATACCGAACCCGGTTACGAGCCCCTGTACGCCGCGGAGGCGCACGCCTGGCGCGGTGACGTCTCCATGGAGATCTGGGTGTACGGGACCGAGCCCGTTCCCAAGAAAATGATCATGGACCTCGCCGAGCGGCAGATGGAGCGGCTGTGAACGAGACGCGGAGTACGGCACCCCTGCCGCCCGCCCCCGACGGCGCCCCTGACGGCGCTCCCGCCGCGGCCCCCGCGAAGCGGCCCGTGCGGTGGGGCCGCGTCGCCTCCGCCGTCGGCTCCGTGCTGCTCGCCGGGGCCGTCGTCACGGGCGTCGGGTACACCGTCGTGACCGTGCGGGACGCCGACCGCGAGGCCGGCGCGGCCACCTGGAAGTTCCCCGAGCCGGCGGCCGCCGAGGAAGGGAGGACCGAGCGGCGGGGACTGGCCGCGATGCTCGTGCCGTACGGGTACGACCACTGGTTCCCGGGGCCCGACTTCGGCGAGTTCGGCTCGGACGCGCAGCTCAGCGGCGCCCAGGCCACGGCGCTGCAGAAGGAGTCGCTGCGCGATCTGCCGCGCTCCCAGCGCAAGCGGCTGGAGAAGGAGATCGACGGCTGGCGCGTCGAGGGCATGGCGATGCGCAGCTACACCAGCGGATCGAACAGCGTCTACAACGAGGACGAGGTCCACACCGTGGGCATCGTGCTCGCCCGGATGGAGAACAAGGCCGCCGTGCGGGACTTCGCGCGGTTCCAGACCGAGTTCCTCGACGCCCTGGACATCTTCCGCGAGGGGCCAAAGATCAAGGGCCACGAGGACGCCCGGTGCTTCCTGCCGCCGGCGGACACGGAGACCGACCTCGACATGATGCAGTGCTCGGCCCGTGTCGGGAACGTCCTGGTCACCCTGACCGCGGACGGCGCGAAGCCGCTGGACACCAGAAGCGTCGCCGCGCTGTTCCGCGAGCAGCTCGACCGCATCGACGAACCGGGGAAGGCCGTATGACCGAGCAGCCGCAGACCCTCGTACCCGCCCCGCCCGCGGAACCGCCCGCCGCACCCGCCGTGCCGGAGGCGATGGCCGGCCCCGGGCGGCCGCCGCGCGAGGACCGCCGGGTGCTGCGCGCCGCCCTGCGCTGGACCGCCGCCGTGGCCGTCTTCGCCGTGGCCGGCGCGGGCACGGCGTACGGCATCACGCGCATGGAACGGACGGACGTGCCCGGCCTGGCGACCGCCTCCGACGGGCGGTGGGACTACCCGGAGCTGACGAAGCCGCCGCTGCCCGCCGGCAGCCCCGGACCGCAGGCGGAGTCCAACCCGGCCGGCACCCACCACGCCGACCTGCGCGCCCTGCTGCTGCCCGCCCCCGAGGGGGCGGAGGAGGACGAGGCACTGCGCGGCACGGACGGCTGGCTGGACATGGACGACTTCCTCGAGGAGTACCAGGAGGGCGACGACCGGGACACCTTCCGGCAGGAGCTCGTCGACAACGGTCTGCGGCACGTCGCGGCCCGCGGCTGGACGACCGCGGACGGCACCCGGACGCGGATCTACCTGCTGCGGTTCGACACGGCGGGCGTGGTGGAGCAGGGCTTCTTCGTGCCCCACTTCTCGTACGTCTCGGCCTACCAGGTCCGGGGCGCCGACTTCACCGACAACGACGACTCGTTCCCGGTGAAGTCGGAGGTCGCGGGGGTCCGGCGCTCGGCCCAGGTCGAGACCGAGCCGTACGGCGCCGAACAGGACCGGCAGGCCTACCTCGCCGCCGGCGACGTCCTCGCCGTCGTGCTGCAGTCCCGGAAGGGGACCGCGCCCGCCGTGCCGTTCCGGCAGACGGTCGTGCTGCAGAGCCAGCTGCTGGGCTGAGACGGGGGAGGCACACCTCGCACGACAGGGGCCGGCCCCGGCCGCGTAAGCTGGGGCCCGGCCCCGTGCACACCACCGCACCCCCCGCTCAAGGAGCACCCCGTGGTTATCTTCTTCGAAGCCCTGCTGGTCCTGGTCGCCGTCGGCGTTCTCGCCTTCGCCGGGCTGACCGTGAAGAAGCTGTACCAGGGCCAGCGCTGATCACCGACGCCAGGAAGTTCCGCTCATGATCGAGATCCCGTCCGACCTGCACAAGGACCTCGTCCCGCTCGCCTTCCTGCTCGGCAACTGGGCCGGCGCGGGCGTGCACGACTTCCCCGGCGCCGAGAAGTGCAACTTCGGCCAGGAGGTCACGTTCACCCACGACGGCCGGGACTTCCTCGAGTACAGCTCCCACACCTGGGTGCTGGACGGCGACGGCAACAAGGTCCGCCCGCTGGAGTCGGAGCACGGCTTCTGGCGGATCGACGCCGACCGCAAGGTCGAGGTGACGATGACCCGCGACGACGGCGTCATCGAGATCTGGTACGGCGAGCTGGCCCACCAGAAGCCGCAGATCGACCTGGTCACGGACGCGGTGGCGCGCACCGCCGCCGCCCGCCCCTACAGCGCCGGCAAGCGGCTGTACGGCTACGTCAAGAGCGACCTGATGTGGGTCGGCGAGAAGCAGACCCCCGAGGTCGAGCTGCGCCCCTACATGTCGGCGCACCTGAAGAAGGTCGTCACCCCGGAGGAGGTCGAGCGCTGGGCCAAGGCCCTGCCCGACGACATGCCCGACGACGGGATCGCCTTCTTCAAGTAGGCCTCCCGCCGGGAGGTCCTAGACTCGTGGGTGTGGTGAGCACCGACTGGAAGAGCGACCTCAGGCAGCGCGGCTACCGGCTGACCCCGCAACGGCAGCTGGTGCTCGAAGCCGTGGACACCCTGGAACACGCGACCCCCGACGACATCCTCGGCGAAGTGAGGAAGACGGCGTCGGGGGTCAACATTTCCACCGTGTACCGCACGCTGGAGCTCCTCGAGGAGCTGGGCCTGGTCAGCCACGCCCACCTCGGGCACGGCGCGCCGACGTACCACCTCGCCGACCGGCACCACCACATCCACCTGGTCTGCCGGGACTGCACGAATGTGATCGAGGCCGACCTGTCGGTGGCCGCCGAGTTCACCGCCAAGCTGCGCGAGCAGTTCGGTTTCGACACCGACATGAAGCACTTCGCGATCTTCGGCCGGTGCGAGGACTGCTCCCGGAAGGCCTCGGCCACCGAGTCGTAGGCTTGGCACATGAAGAGCCCTCTGCTGACCCTGCCCGGCGCCGTCCCCGCCGAGGGCGTGGACGAAGGCGTGGCCGCCCACTACGGCGACCTGTTCCGCGAGCAGCGCGCCCTCGCCGACGGCACCGGTTTCGTCGACCTGTCCCACCGCGGGGTCGTCACCGTCTCCGGCCCCGAACGGCTGGCCTGGCTGCACCTGCTGCTCACCCAGCACGTCAGTGACCTGCCGCCGCACCAGGCCACCGAGGCGCTGATACTTTCCGCCAACGGCCACATCGAGCACGCGCTCTACCTGGTCGACGACGGGGAGACGGTCTGGGCGCACGTCGAGCCCGGCACCCGGGAGGCGCTGATCGCGTACCTGGAGTCGATGAAGTTCTTCTACCGGGTCGAGGTCGCCGACCGCACCGCCGACACCGCGGTGGTGCACCTGCCGGCCGGGTCCATCGCGGAGGCGCCCGAGGGGGTCGCCGTCCGCGAGACGCCGTACGGGCGTGACCTGTTCCTGCCGCGCGCCGACCTGGAGTCGTACGCGCGGAAGGTGGGACCGGCCGCCGGGATCCTCGCCTACGAGGCGCTGCGGGTCGAGCGGCACCGGCCGCGGCTCGGCTTCGAGACCGACCACCGCACCATCCCGCACGAGCTGGGCTGGATCGGCAGCGCCGTGCACCTGCAGAAGGGCTGCTACCGGGGTCAGGAGACGGTCGCCCGGGTGCAGAACCTGGGGAAGCCGCCGCGCCGGCTGGTCTTCCTCCACCTGGACGGCAGCGAGGTGCACCTGCCGGTGGCGGGGACCGAGCTCCGGGTCGCCGACGACGGGCCGGACGGGCGGAAGATCGGGTTCGTCACCACGTCCGTACGCCACCACGAGCTGGGACCGGTCGCGCTGGCGCTGGTGAAGCGGAACGTGCCGGTGGACGCGCGGCTGCTCGCGGGGGACACGGCCGCCGCGCAGGAGACCGTCGTCGAGCCCTGAGCCGTACGGCTCGGATCTTCAGCCGTACGGCTCAGATCTCCAGCAGGACGGTGAACGGGCCGTCGTTGGTCAGCGAGACGCTCATCCTCGCGCCGAAGCGGCCCGTCTCCACCGTCGCGCCCAGCGCGCGCAGTTGCGCCACCACCTCGTCGACCAGCGGCTCGGCGAGGTCACCGGGGGCGGCGGCGTTCCAGGTGGGGCGGCGGCCCTTGCGGGCGTCGCCGTACAGGGTGAACTGGCTGATCACCAGCAGCGGGGCGCCGGTGTCGCTGCACGACCTCTCGTCCTGGAGCATCCGCACCGACCAGAGCTTGCGGGCGAGTCGCTCCGCCTTCTCCTTGGTGTCCTCGTGGGTGACGCCGACGAGGACGCACAGCCCCTCGCCCTCGATCGCCCCCACCGTCTCGCCGTCCACGACGACACGCGCGCCGTCGACCCTCTGCACCACTGCTCGCATACGACCATCATGCCGGTCGGCGAACAGGCGGCCGAGGGCGGCCCGCGCGGAACCCCGGTCGGGCTATTTTTACTCCTTAGCGTCCATCTGGGGCGGATCGGGGGCACTCGCTCACATTGCGGCTGCTTGGGGTGGCACGATGCTGGCACATGCCGGTCGAGGGGACGGTTGAGGCATATGAGCACACCGGGGATCGGACAGCCGCTCGAGGCTGTCCTGTCGGCCCAGGCGGGAATCGGGGAACGGGAGTTCTGCCGGCCGCCCACACAGCGCACGGACAGTCCGGTGCTGCCCGAGGACCGGGTGGTGCGCGATCTGATCGTGCTCAGCCTGGCCGAGCTGCGCGCGATGCGTCGGGACGCGCAGCGCGACGAGGCCGACCTCAGTTACGTGCGGCGGCTGCTGCAGGGACGGATCGACATCCTGCGGGCGGAACTGGCCCGGCGCCTGCTGCCGGAGGGCGTGCCGTCGGTCGCCGCGCCGGGGGAGGCGTCCGTCGTCGAGCGGCTGGGGGAGATCCTGCGGGACACCCCGGCCCGGCACCGTTCCTCCGCCCGGCACGTGACGCTGGGGACGCCGCGGAGCGAGGAGTACCGGCGGCTGGCGGCCGAGATGCTCGCCGAGGTGGAGCTGTCCGACCTGGGCGCGCGCACGGACGTGGAGCTGAACACCGCGATGGGGCGGCTCGTGCGGTACGAGCAGCAGGTGTCCCGGCGGCGGCAGCGGCTGCAGCGCACGGCCGACGAGTGCAGCGCGGAGATCGCGCGCCGGTACCGGGACGGGGAGGCACAGGTCGACGACCTGCTCGCGTGAGCACCGCGCGGGGGAGCCGGGGGAAACCCGGGAAACCCCGGGAGGGACGTCGGAGGGACCTCGGAGAGATCTCGGTGGGTTCCTCGGGAAAAACCTTTTCGACACCCGGCGCGCGGCCGACCTACCGTGAGCCCATGACCTCCCGCGACGCCATCGACGTACGTCCGATCACCGAGGCCGAGTTCGCCGACTGGCACCGTGCCATGAACACCGGGTTCCTGCGGGAACCCACCCTGTCCGAGGAGATCCTCGACACGCGCCGGGCGCAGTTCACGCCCGGCCGGTCGGTCGGGGCCTTCGACGACGGGCGCTGCGTGGCGACGTTCCGGTCCTTCGCGCAGGAGCTCACGGTGGTCGGCGGGGCGACCGTGCCCGCCGACGCCGTCACCAACGTCACCGTCACCCCCACCCACCGCCGGCGCGGACTGCTCACCCGGATGATGGCGCGGGACCTCGCCGCCGCGAAGGAGCGCGGGGACGTCGTCGCGACGCTGATCGCGGCCGAGTACCCGATCTACGGCCGGTACGGTTTCGGCCCGGCCACCACGGCGACCGAGTGGACGGTCGACGTGCCGCGCGCCGGTCTCGACCCGCGCCGGGCCGGCCCGGAGGACGGCGGCCGGATCGACCTGGTGGACGCGGAGGACGTCCGCAAGCTCGGCCCCGAGCTGCACGAGCGGCTGCGCCGCACGGTGGCGGGCGTGGTCGGCCGGGACGAACTGTGGTGGAAGGTGACGACAGGGGCGGTGCGCTTCTGGCCGGCCTTCCAGGAGCCGTACTACGCGGTGTACCGCTCGGCCGCCGGCGAGGTGGAGGGCATGGCCGCCTACACGGCCGACGACGACTGGGGTGACGCCAAGCAGCCGTTGAACACGGCGCGGGTGAAGTGGCTGACCGGGGTGACCCCGGCGGCCGAGCGCGCGCTCTGGCTCTACCTGTGCTCCATCGACTGGGTGGTGCGGGTGAAGAGCGGCTGGCGGGCGCCCGACGACCTGCTCCCGCACTTCCTGCCGGACCCGCGCGCCGCCGCCGTGACCACGCAGGCGGACTGGCTGTGGGTGCGGATCCTGGACGTCGTACGGGCTCTTCGAGCGCGGACGTACGAGGCCGCGGGGTCGCTGGTGCTGGAGGTGGCCGACCGGGCCGGACTGGCCGGGGGCCGCTTCCGGCTGGAGGCGTCCGCGGACGGGACCGGAAGCTGTGCGCCGACCACCGAGAGCGCCGATCTGACCCTGGACGTCGCCGAGCTGGCCGTGCTGTGGCTGGGCGACGAGTCGGCGGTGCGGCTGGCGGCGCTGGGCCGGGTCCGGGAAGAACGAGCGGGCGCCGCCCGTCGGGCCGACGCCCTGCTGCGTACCTCCAGGCGACCGTGGTGCCCGGACGTGTTCTGAGCGCTGTCGCCCTCGCGCCCCGCTGCCCTCCTCCTTCCGCCGACGACGGGTGACTCATCCGTAGCGAGCTGTTCGGTTGTGGTTGTGGTTGTCGTGCGGGTGGTGCCCGTCGGCGGGACTCCCGGCTCCCCTCCGGAAGGGAGTCCGGCCGGCGGTCCGTGCGGTGCGCTGTCAGCCGGGCTGGGCGAGCAGCATCACGAGGATGACCGCGCCGATACCGCTGATCAGGGTGTTGCGTGCCTTGACGCCCACGGTGAGGGCGACGAAGGCGATGATTCCCATCGGCCCGTACTTCCACTGGACGAGTTGCTCGAACCCGATGGCCAGGGCTGCGAGGACGATGGCGATGAGCGGCATGGCGGTCCCCCTTGTCATTCGCGGCTTCCCTCCTCTCTCTCCCTGATGGCCAACTCCTCGGATGGTCGACCAGGTTGTGAAAGTTGGTTGCCAACTTGCTCCTAGTTATAGCCACTTGGAAGAGGCTTATAACCACCCTCCGCTGAACTGCCCGAAGATGGCGGGAAGTTGTAGTGTTCGATCGTGGATCCGGAACGCACCTCCGCCGATGGGCGGAAGAAGCCACAGCGGCCACGGAGAACACATCACGAGGTGGCCGACGAACTGCGCGCGCGGATCAGGTCCGGGGCGCTGCGGCCGGGGCAGCGCCTGCCCACCCAGGCCCAGCTCGCCGCCGAGTTCGGCGTGGAGCGCCCCGCGGTGCGCCAGGCGCTGCGCGTCCTGCACTCCGAGCACCTGCTCGCCGACGTCTCCAAGGGCACCCCGGCGACCGTCGCCGCGAACCCCGGCAGGGCGCCGACCGGACCCTCGGCACCCCCGCTGCCCACCACCGTGGGCCTCGCGCCCAGGATCGCCGCCGCCTTCGAGGCCGAGCACGTCGAGATCGACGCACTCTGCCTGACCTCGGTCTCCCTCACCCTGGCCATCGGGGAGCCGCTGCGCCAGATCCACTCCGGGCGGCTGAAACCGGCCAAGATCGACGTCCGGGTCCTGCTGCCCTCCCGGAGGATCAACCTGGCCTTCCCCGTCCCGGTCGAGGGCGGGGAGGGCGCCGAGGGCCCGGTCCACGAGCGGTGGCTGGTCCAGCGCAACGCCCAGGGCCAGGTGCTCCGCCACAACCTGCTCGCGCTGCGCACCACCCACGGCGTCGACGTGAACGTCTCCTTCCGCGCGCTGCCGTTCACCCCGCCCGTGAAGCTGTACCTGCTCAACGGGGAGGAGGCGCTGTTCGCCTACTACACGCTGGCGCGCAGCGAGGCGCAGATCGACCAGGAACACCTGGAGACGTACGACGCGCAGGGCGTCCGGTCCCTGCTGTTCGCCTTCGAGCAGGGGGCCGTCCTGCGGGACACCGCGTTCGTGGAACAGTCGGCCCTGTGGTTCGACGCGTTGTGGGAGACGATCAGCTCGGAGCTGGTGCTCACGGGCTGAGGCCTCCCGCGGGGCCGGGGCCGCGGTCGCTCCTCACAGGGCCGGCCTCGACACCAGCAGGGCGAGCAGGACCGCGCCGGCGGAGCTGACCCCCGGTCTGTTGGACCTGATGCCCGCGGCGAGCAGCAGCAGGCCGAGGATGCCGGCCGCGCCGTACTCCCACCGGACGAGCTGTTCGGCGGTGACGACCAGGACGGCTGGGACGAGGGCGAGGACGGACACGGCGTGTACCTCCTTCGGGTGCGGGCCGGGGCTGTGGAACCAGAGAACCACCAACTTGGAGAAGTTGGCAACCAACTATGCGATAGTTGTTCCTACTTGGTTTTTACTCATAAACAACTCCCGAACAACTCCCGTCAGATGGATCAAGGTTGTAACGTTTGGTCGTGTCTCAGGAGAATGCGTCGGTGCACGGCAGCAGCAGGCTCTCGCCGCAGGAGATCGCCGACATCCTGCGGGAACGCATCCGGTCCGGCGCTCTCAGGGCGGGCGACCGGCTGCCCACCCAGGCCGAGCTGGCCGAGGAGTTCGGCGTGGAGCGCGGCGCCGTCCGCCAGGCCCTGTACGCGCTCCGGGACGACGGCCTGCTCACCAACGTCGGCAAGGGCAGCCCGCCGCGGATCGCCGAGCCGGACCCCGCCCGGGAGGGCCCCCAGTCGACGATGGTGGGACTGGCGCCGCGCCTGACGAGCGCGTTCTCGGCGGCCCGCGTGCGGATCGACGCGGTGTGCATGACCGCCGAGAGCCTGATGCTGGCGGTGAGCGAACCGGTCCGGCACATCCACGAGCAACGCATCCGCCCCGAGTCGGTCGACGTCCGGGTCCTGCTGCCCTCCCGGAGGATCAATCTGGCCTTCCCCGTCCCGGTCGAGGGCGGGGACGGCGCCGAGGGCCCGGTCCACGAGCGGTGGCTGGCCCAGCGCAACGCCCAGGCCCGGGTGCTCCAGCACAATCTCCGGACCCTGCGCGTCACCCACGGCGTCGACGTGCGCGTCTCCTTCCGCGCGCTGCCGTTCACCCCGCCCGTGAAGCTGTACCTGCTCAACGGGGAGGAGGCGCTGATGGGCTATTACGTACTGACTCGGCGCGAGGAGGAGTGGGAGAGCCGCAGCCTCGAGATGTACGACGCCCTGGGCTCCCAGTCCCTGCTCTTCTCCTTCGCCCAGCGGGACGGACAGCGGGAGCGGGCGTTCGTGGAGGAATCCCGGAAGTGGTTCGACGCCCTCTGGGAAACCATCACCACGGACCTGACACTCTCCTAGTGACCTCTGAGACGAAGCGGACCGGGACCGACGACGAACTCGATGGACTGCGGCACCTGATCGAAGGCGCCCGTGTCGTGCTGTGGGACTTCGACGGCCCCGTCTGCCGCCTGTTCGCGGGCCACTCGGCGGAGCGGGTGGCGAACGGCCTGACGTCCTGGCTGGAGAGCCGGGGACTGCACGGCCTGCTGACGGAGACCGAACGCGAATCCCCGGACCCGCACGTCGTCCTGCGCGCCGTCGACCGCCGGCACCCCGGCGGCGACCTGGCCGCGGAGCTGGAGGAGCGGCTCACCCGGGAGGAACTGCGCGCCGCCGCCTCGGCGATGCCCACCCCGTACGCCGATCCGCTGATCCGCACCTGGACCGCGGTGGGCTCCCGGCCGGCCGTCACCACCGACCACTCCCCGCGCGCCGTGCGCGAGTACCTCGCCTCCCGCGGCCTCGGCGCCTGTTTCGCGCCCCACATATACGGCCGCACCCAGGAGCTGGACCGTCTCAAACCCGACCCGGACTGCGTCAACCGGGCCCTGGACGCCCTGGGCGCCGCTCCGGAGACCTCCCTGATGATCGGTGACGCCCCGTCGGACCTGGCCGCCGCCCGGGCGGCCGGCGTCCCCTTCCTCGGCTACGCGCGCAACGAACGCAAGGACGAACTCCTGCGGAACGCGGGCGCCACGGCGGTCGTGCATTCACTGGGGACCGTCCTCCGGCTGGTCCGCGCAGGGGTCGGGCCCGAACCGTCAGCGCGGTGAGCATCACGCCGCGCGTGCTCCCGTCCGGGCGGAAGTGGTCCGACTCGGTCTGGTACCTGCTCTCCGGGTGAGCGGGGTTCCGCGGGCACCCGGGGAGGGACGGCGCCGGCCGGCGGGTGCGTAGGCTCGCGGCATGAGCGAGATCGGCCTGCGCGAGCGCAAGAAGCGGCGGATGTACCGGACCGTGTCGGACACCGCGATCCGGCTCTTCCTGGAGCGGGGCTTCGACGCCGTGTCCGTCGCCGAGGTGGCGGCCGCGGCCGAGATCTCCAAGCCGACGCTCTTCCGGTACTTCCCGGCGAAGGAGGACCTCGTCCTGTACCGGATCGCCGATCACGAGGACGAGGCCGCCCGGGTGGCCGCGCGGGGGCCGGAGCCGGTCGAGGCGCTGCGACGGCACTTCCTGGACGGGCTCCGGCGGTGCGATCCGGTCACCGGCCTCAGCGACGATCCCGAGGTGCTGGCCTTCCACGCGCTGCTGTACGGAACACCGGCGCTGGTCGCGCGGCTGTACGGGCACCTGGAGCGGTCCGAGGAGGCGCTGGCCGGGGCGCTCGGGGGCGGGCTCGGCGCACGGCTGGCGGCGGGGCAGATCATCGCCGTACGGCGGATCCTCGCGCAGGAGAACTGGCGGCGGATCGCGGCGGGGGAGCGGATCGAGGACGTACGGGACGACGCGGTGGAAGCGGCCGGGCGGGCGTTCGGGGCGCTGGAGGAGACACTGCCACGCCTGTGTGACTGAGTAAAAAATGTAACTCGGTTGCTTTATTCGGTACGCTCGGTGGAATGACACCACCCGAGCCCGCCCTCGACCGGGAACGCGCGCACCACGACCGCTGCCGCACCGCCCTCGCCGCCATGGCCGACGACGCCGACGAACAGGTCGTCACCGGTGAGGACGTCTCCGCCTCCGGAGCCGACGCCGAGGTCCTCGGACGCCGGCTGCGCGGCCACGCCAGGGACCTGCGGGAACTGCCCCCGGGACCGCTGTTCTTCGGGCGGCTGGACTTCACGCGGGACGACACCGGCCACCCGGGGCAGAGCTACCACGTCGGACGGCTGCGGATCACCGAGCACCCCGCCGCCCCGCCCCTCGTCGTCGACTGGCGGGCACCCGTCTCCCGCGCCTTCTACCAGGCCACCGCCCGCGACCCGCAGGGCGTCGCCGTACGCCGGCGGTTCGGCTGGGCACCCGGCAGCCGGGGCGACTCCGCCGACCTGACCGGCCTGGAGGACGAGCACCTGGAGCGGGGCGAGGAACGCGTCAGCGACATCGTCGCCCGGGAGATCGAGCGGCCCCGCGTCGGGCCCATGCGGGACATCGCGGCCACCATCCAGCCCGAACAGGACGACCTCGTCCGCGGGGACCTGGACGTCTCCGTGTGCGTGCAGGGTGCCCCCGGCACCGGCAAGACCGCCGTCGGCCTGCACCGGGCGGCCTACCTGCTCTACACCCACCCGCAGCGCATCCGGCGCGGGGGACTGCTCGTCCTCGGCCCCAACCGCACCTTCCTCTCCTACATCTCCGAGGTCCTGCCCGCCCTCGGCGAGACCGGCGTACGGCAGTCGACCCTCGCCGAGGAGATCGCCCGGCACCCGGTCACCGGGACCGACGACGGGCGCGCCGCCGTCGTCAAGCACGACGCCCGGATGGCCGAGGTGCTGCGCCGGGCCCTGTACGCGCGGGTGCGCACCGGCCCGGCCGGCTCCCTCACCGTGCCCGACGGCTCGTACCGCTGGCGGGTCGAGGCGGAGGAACTGACCCGGATCGTGACGGACGTACGGGCCGAGGAGCCGCCCTACGACGTCGGGCGGGAGCGGCTGCGGGCCCGGATCGTGCGGGCCGTGCGGGAGCGGGCCGAGCGGCGCGGCGGCCCGCGCTCCGCCGCCTGGGCGCGCCGGATCGAGCGGTCGCGGCCGGTGTCCGCGTACGTCGACGCCGTGTGGCCGCGGGTCCGCGCGGAGGAGGTGGTGGCCGCGCTGCTGGGCGACCCCGAGGCGCTGGCCGCCGCCGCCGAGGGCGTACTGGACGACGGGGAGCGGAAGGCGCTGCTGTGGACGAGGGCGCCGCGGTCGTGGAAGTCGGCGCGCTGGTCGGCCGCGGACCTGGTGCTGCTCGACGAGGTCGCCGGGCTGCTCGAGCACCCCGCGGGATACGGGCACGTCGTGGTCGACGAGGCCCAGGACCTCTCCCCGATGGAGTGCCGGGCCATCGCCCGCCGGTCCGCCTTCGGCTCCCTCACCGTGCTGGGCGACCTCGCCCAGGGGACGACCCCCTGGGCGGCCCGCTCGTGGCCCGCGGCGCTGCGGCACCTGGGGAAGCCGGACGCGGCCGTGATCCCGCTGACCACCGGCTTCCGGGTGCCGCGGGCGGTGCTCGCGCTCACCAACCGGCTCCTGGAACGACTGGACGTCGACGTCCCGGCGGCCCGCTCCCCGCGCGGCGACGGCGAGGTGCGCGTCCGGGAGGCCGCCGGGCCGGACGAGGTGCCGGACGCGGTCGTGGCCGCCGTGCGGGACGCGCGGGAACGGGAGGGCTCCATCGGTGTCGTGGCGGCGGACGCGGACGTGCCCCGGCTGCGGCGGGCGCTGGCCGGGGCGGATCCGGAGGTACTGGACGAGCGGGTCGACGTGGTGCCGGCGAGCCTCGTCAAGGGACTGGAGTACGACCACGTGGTGGCCGTCGAACCCGCGGCGATCGCGGAGGCGGAGGAGCGGGGGCTGCACCGGCTGTACGTGGTGCTGACCCGGGCGGTCTCCCGGCTGGAGGTGGTACGGGCGCGGGAGCTGCCCTTCTGACCCCCGTCAGCGGCCGGCGAGCAGTTCGGCGACCCGGGTGAAGCCGTCCGTGCCGTGGCCGAGGGCGATGACGCGGCGGGCCTGCCCCTCGATCACGCGCATCACGCTCGCGTCGATGCCGTGGGCCTCGGAGGCGTGGACGACGTGGGCCATGGTCGAGGCGGCCGAGGTGATCGGGTTGATCTCGCCCGAGTACGTGCCGGCGTCGGCGTCCGCCGCGAACTCGGCGAACAGCGGCGGCAGGATCGCCGCGATCCCCTGGGCGAAGGGGGCGAGCTCCGTCGCGGTGACGCCCTCCGCGCGGGCCACGGCGAGGGCGTGCGTGTAGCCGGCCATCGCCGTCCAGAAGACGTCGAGCAGCGCGATGTCGTACGCCGCGGCCCGGCCGATCTCCTCCCCGAGGTGGGTGTGGCTGCCGCCGAGCGCCGCAAGGACGGGCCGGTGCTCCCGGTACAGCTCCTCCGGGCCGCTGTGCAGGAACACCGCGTCGTCCGTGCCGATGGTCGGGGCCGGGGTCATGATCGCCCCCTCCAGGTAGCGGACGCCGTGCCGGCCGGCCCACTCGGCCGTGTCCCGGGCACGGCCGGGGGTGTCGGCGCTCAGGTTCACGACCGTACGGCCCTTGAGGGCGGCGGTGACGGCGTCCTGGCGCAGCACGGCGTCCGAGGCGTCGTGGTTCACCACGCAGACGACGGTGAGCGGGGCGGCGGCCACCGCCTCCTCGGGCGAGGCTGCCGGGAGCGCGCCCCGGTCGGTCAGCTCGGCGTCCCGGCCGGGCGTGCGGTTCCAGACGGTGGTGCGCACTCCCGCCTCCAGGAACGCGCCGGCCAGCGCCCGGCCCATCGGACCGAGACCGAGGACGGTGACGGAGGGCTGGTCGGTCTGCACGGACATGCTTCAACTCCCGTAGTATTCATGGCAATTACTGAGGAAAGGGGCACGGTATGGTGCACCGGCGCCACGATCCGGACGTCTGCGGGGTGACCGCCGCGATCGCCGTGATCGAGGGCAAGTGGAAGACCACGCTGCTGTGGCTGCTGGAGTCCGGCCCGCACCGGCCGGCCGAACTGCGCCGGAAGGTGCCGGGCCTCACCGAGAAGGTGCTGACCCAGGCGCTGCGCGAGATGGAGGCGGACGGGCTGGTGCACCGGGAGGTGCACGACGTGCTGCCGCTGAAGACGGTCTACTCCCTGACCGCGTTCGGCCGTGAGCTCGCCGAGGCGCTGGCACCCCTGTCCGACTGGGGTCACCGCCGACTGTCGCGGCTGGCGAAGGCCCCGGCCTCCTGACGGGCGGCCGTTCCCGCTCCCTTCCCGTCCGGCGCCCGCAACCAGGTTCGCCGCACGCCGCCGCGCTGCCAAGTACCCACAAAAAAGTGCGTACGCCTGCCGCCGGGACGCCTCGTGGCGCCGCGTTAGGATCCGGTGCTCCTCACGGCGGGGAGCCGACGGAGGGGAGTCAGGTGAGCGAGACCGAGACCGAGGTCGGCACCGCGCCCCGGCCCCTGCTGCTGGCCGACGGCCGGCCGGCGGCGCGGGCCTGGTCGCTGGACCCCGCACTGCGCCATCTCAACCACGGGTCCTTCGGCGCCGTGCCGCTGGCCGCCCAGGAGCGGCAGCGGGAGCTGCGGGCGCGGATGGAGAGCGCCCCTGTGGTGTGGTTCTCCGGGCTGCCGGAGCGGCTCGCGGCGGTCCGGGCCGAGCTCGCCGCCTTCCTCGGCGCGGACCCCGGCGACCTCGCCCTGGTGCCGAACGCGAGCGCCGGCGCGAGCGTCGTGTACGCGGGACTGGAGCGCCGGGGCGGCGGGGAGATCGTCGTCACCGACCACGGCTACGGCGCCGTCACGATGGGCGCCGAACGGCTGGCCCGCCGCTGGGGCGGCCGGGTGCGCACCGCCGGGGTGCCGCTGGACGCCGGCGAGGAGCGGGCGTACGAGGCGGTGATGGCCGAGGTGGGCGAGGCGACCGGACTCGTCGTCGTCGACCAGGTCACCTCGGCGACCGCCCGCCGGCTGCCGGTGGAGCGGATCAGCGCGGAGCTGCGGCGGCGCGGGATCCCGCTGCTCGTGGACGGCGCGCACGCGCCCGGGCTGATCGCCGCCCCGCTCGACGGGTGGGACGGCGACTTCTGGACGGGCAACCTGCACAAATGGGGCTGCGCGCCGCGCGGCACCGCGGTCCTGGTGGCGCGCGGTCCGCTGCGGGACGGGCTGTACCCGCTGATCGACTCGTGGGGCGCCGCCGACCCGTACCCCGGCCGCTTCGACCACCAGGGCACCCTCGACGCCACCGGCCCGCTGGCGGCCCCGACCGCCCTCGACTTCGTCGGCCGTACCTGGGGCTGGCCCGCCACCCGCCGGTACATGGACGAGCTGGCCGACTACGGCGCACGGGTCGTGGGCGCCGCGCTCGCCGGGCTGACCGGCGCGGACGCCTCCGTCGACGTCGGCATGCCCGTGCCCGGCATGCGGCTGGTGCGGCTGCCCGACGGTCTCGGCACCAGCCGCCTCGCGGCCGACGCCCTGCGCGACCGGGCGCCCGCGGAGCTGGGCGTCGAGGCGGCGTTCACCAGCTTCGGCGGAGTCGGCTACCTGAGGCTGTCCGCGCACGTCTACAACACGGCCGAGGACTACGAGTACTTCGCCGAGAAATGCGTCCCCGTCCTCGGCGAGTGGGCCCGCGCGGCACGGTGAGGGGCGCCGGTCACACCCCGCGGCCGGCCTCCCGGGCCACGCGCTCCAGACGGTCCCGGTAGGCCTCCCACCAGGCCGGGTCGTCCGACGGCAGGCTGGTGCCGGTCGGGCTCTCCCCCACGGCGCCGTCCAGGAGTTCGCGGAGGATGTCGGCGTGGCCGGCGTGCCGGTGGGTGTCGGCGATCACGCGGACCACGGCGTGGTGCAGCGTCAGTCCGTCCCTGTCGTCCGGCCACCACGGCACCCTGCCGGCCGTGTCCAGCGGCAGCGCCTCGATCGTCGCGTCCGCGTGCGCCCACGCCCGGTGGTACAGGCCGACGATGTCCTCGCGCGACTCCTCGGCGGTGGCCCACATGTCCCCGTTGGTCTCCGCCACGTCCGCGAGCCAGGGCAGCGGCTCGCCGGACGGCCGGCCGAAGGTGTCGCCCAGGTAGCCCAGTTCCACACCGGCCGCGTGCTTCACCAGGCCCAGGAGGTTGGTGCCGGTCGGCGTCATCGGACGTCGGACGTCGTACTCGGAGAGCCCTTCGAGTTTCCACAGCAGGGCGTCGCGGGCTTCCTGGAGATAGCGGCGGAGATCGGACACGGTGGTATCGGCTGCGGTGGTCATGCGGGTCAGTCTGCCGTGCGCGGCCCGCCGGACCGGCGGCCTCCGCGCCCGGGCGTCCCGTTCCCCCGGCGCACGGCGTGCGCCGGGGTCAGGAGGCGAGGGCGGCCGGTGACGCGGCCTGCCAGGCGAAGCCGTCCGGGTCCGTGAAGGCGCCCGCACCGCCGCCGATCACCAGCCGGTGCGATCCACTCCCCTCCGCGGAGACGCCGAGGTCCTTGGCGAGGGCACGGCGCCGGTACAGCGCCAGCTTGACGGGACTCGACTCCCCGCCGGCGAACTCGACGTACACACGGCCGAAGCTCTTCGCCACGGTGAGGCCCCGCTCGACGTAGAACCGCTTGCTCGCGGCCACGTCCTCGACGCCGAGCAGCAGCACGATCTCGTCGATCCGCCGGGTGACGGGGCCGCGGTCCTTCTTCGCCGAGGTCGCGACCTTCCAGATCGTCCCGTCCGAGTCCTGGACGACGCCGCCGTACCCCCAGAGCGACTTCGCGGCCGGCTTCAGCGGTACGGCACCGGCCTCCACGGCGGTGCCGATGAGGCTGTCGACGTCACCCGGCTGGGACACCGTGAGCCCCAGGGTGAACCCGCGGAACCCGCTCGTGGCCTCCTGGGAGGCGCGCAGCCCTATCCGCGAGTCCAGCCCGAAGGCGGCGGACTGGAACCGGCGTGCGGCCGCGATGTCGGCCACGTCGAGCGTCACACTGTCGATGGATGTCATGCCCTCCACGCTAGGAGTCCTCCGCCTCCGGAGGCTTCTCGATTCCTGACCGGTCTTCCCCGACCCCGGACCCGACCCCGGACCCGACCCCGGACCCGGCTCCGGCTCCGGCCCCGGCGCGGCCGTCCGGTCGGCCGCACCGGGGCGATGACGCCGCCGGGCCGGTGCGGACAGGTGCAGGTCCAGGCCCATCGCGTAGCCGACGATGCTGTCCTCGTGGCCGTGCTGGAAGCGTTTGATCACACGCTGGACGGGCCAGACGACGGAACCGTCGGGAAGGCGGAGCCTGAGGTCCACCTCGCTGTGCGGGTCCTCGTCGTCGGCTTCCCAGGCCCCGCCGGTGCTGCGCCGGACCGTCTCCCCGAGGTAGGCGCCCAGGGCGAACAGGCGCGGCCCCAGATCCGTCGCGAGGAGGCCGCCGGGCACCGCGATCCCGTGGTCGCTGTGCTCGGCCATGAAGCGCTCGACGTCCCGCAGACTCGTGGGCGTGAAGTCCGCCCGGTACCCCGAGCCGTTGAGCGCGCGGGCGATCCAGGCGGCGCTGGTGCGGACGTCGTCCAGGAGGGTTCGTGTGGCGGCGGCGGTCGCAGTCATGTCCGGAATCCTCGCCGACGGCACTGACAACGGGCGGCTCAGCCCTTGACGGCCTCCGCGATCCGCAGGGCCGCCTCGGCCGGGGTGAGGTGGGTGGTGTCGACGACCTCGGCCTCGCGGTGCAGCCAGGTGCGGGCCGCCTCGGCGTAGGGCTCCAGGTGGCTGAGCCGGAAGGGGGAGTCCGGGCCGAGGACCGTGTCCCCCGCGATGCGTCCGCGCAGGGTCTCCCGGTCGGCGTGGAGGACGAAGTGGCGTACCGGGATGGAGTGGTGGGCGAGGCCCGCGCTGATCTCGCGCCAGTACTCCTCGACCAGGACGGTCATGGGCATCACCAGGGTGCCGCCGGTGTAGTCGAGGACGCGGCGGGCGGTCTCGACCACGAGCGGCCGCCACGGCGGCCAGTGCTGGAAGTTGTCCGTACCGGGCAGCCGCGGCGTGATGTCCATGAGCGTCTCGCCGACCTTCTCGGCGTCGAACACCCGTGAGTCCGGGAGCAGCCGCTGCACGAGCGGGGCGGTCGTCGTCTTGCCCGCGCCGTGGGTGCCGTTGATCCACACGATCACGGGCCCCACGGTAGCGCCTTGTCCGGTGCGGCTCCGGTGTTTTCCAGAGTGACCGAGCACGGTGGTCGTCACCTTGAGGTCGTTTGCGGTCCTGTCGTCACCAGTGCCGAAGGCCGCCTTCGGCGTGTGCCGGGTTCCGCTTCCCTTTCCGGCGCCCCAGCGGGACTTCCCGCCCGCTCCGCGTGGTCCCCCTGACCTCGCGTCGGTACCGAAGCGTTCGGGCGCACGGGGCAGCGGATCGAGGACCAGGGGTTCGGCCGAACCGTCCGGGACGGGTGCCGGGGTGCGCCGGACAGGGCGGGGGCGATCAGCAGCTCCGGTTCGCCGAAGCTCAGCAGCCGCGGTGCGCGCAGCTCCGGGACCGGGTGGGCCGCTGCGAACTCCTCGAAGTCGCGCATACGGGCGAACCGCCGCCGCGCGTCCGGCTTCAGCGGATCCACCTGCTTGACGAAGACGTCCACCCCGGTGTCCGTCGTCCCCGTCACACTCTGGTTGCTGCCCAGCGGCGTCGACGTGTCCGAGCCTGCCAGGCCGCCCAGTCCGAGCCGGTCCAGCGGCACGTTCACGGCCGTCGACGAGCCGAGACCGGTGGCCGGAGCCGAAGCCCGCGTCACATTGTTCACCCTCATAACGGCGTTCCCCCGTCGAAGTCATCGGGCCGGACGGACTCGCGGAACAAGGAAGTCATGGAGCCAAGGAGGTCGTGGAGCACCGCGGTCGCAGGGCGACCGGCCCCATGGGCTCATCGGCCGCGCATGGTTCGGCGCGCCGTCACCCCTGCCCACCAGGTCATCCCCACCCCGACGACCAGCGGCCACAGCAGACCCACGGCATCCGGCTCGCTCCCGCGCACCGGACCGTCCACGACCGCCAGGCAGCCCAGCGCCACCAGTGGTCCCCGTGCCTGCCACAGCAACGCCGCGAGCGGCCCCGTGTCACCCAGTGGCGTCATCGAACCGATCATCAGATGCACCGGCACGACGCCCCGGTAGGCGCTCACCAGCGCGGCGCCGACCAGCGAGGGCACCAGCGCGGGCAGGACCAGCAGCCGGTCCGACCACAGGCCGGCCCCCGCGGCCGCCGCCGCGCACAGGGCGGACAGCACCAGCAGCCCTGCCGCGGGCACCGCCCCGTGCCACAGCGCCAGCACCCGGGCGGGCCAGGGCAGATGCGCCGAGCGCCGGACGTCGTCCGTCTCCAGACGTGCCGGTTCCGCCAGCTGTGCCGCGGCCAGATACCCGGCCGGCAGCGCCATCAGCGGCACCGCGGCCGGTGTGCCGTCCAGGCACAGCAGCGCCACGGCCACGGCGGCCCAGATCGCTGCCCACGCCGGCCGCCCCGGTGCGCGCAGCAGCGCGGTCGCATCCCGCCACGGGACGAGCAGCCACACCCGTCGCGGGAACGGCGGACGCACGGTGGAGCGCACGGTGCGCGAGCGAGTGGCTCGTACGGCCGTCCGTGCCTGCCGCAGATCCAGGGAGTACAGGGACGCCTGCACCCGCAGCGCGGTGCCCGCCTGGGTGCGCAGTACCCGGGCCGGGATCCGTACTGCCGCGTCGGCCCCTGCCCGGCCCGCGGTGGCCAGCACCAGGAGCGACAGGGCGGCCCCGGCCCACCCGGCTGCCGCGGGGGCCCCGCCCGCCACCGCCACCAGCGGCAGCGCGGCCCAGCCCCACGGCCCCGACCAGGGCACGACCTGTTCCCCGGCCCATGAGCCGCCCGCCAGCGAGACGGCGGCGAGCAGCCAGAGGACCGCCACCACCGCCCACGCCGTCCGCCGGACCCAGGCCCCGCGTCGCAGTGCGGTGTCGCAGTGGCGCTGGACCAGGGTGGCCAGGGCGGTCCCGGTGAAGCCGGCCGCCGCGCCCGTCAGCGCTCCTCCGGTGGTCGCGGCCCACCAGGTGCCCGCCCCGAGGGCGTGCAGGAGGAACCCGGCCACCGCGCCGGCCGCGGTCGCGATCGCCGTGGTCGTCGCCGACGCCACGATGAATCGGGGCAGCAACAGGGCGCGGCGCAGCACGGGCTGCGGCAGCAGCCACGACAGGGCTGCCCGCTCCAGCAGCACCGGCCCCTGCCACATGGCCCGTTCGGCCAGCATCAGCACCACGGTGGCCAGTACGGCGGGCAGGGTCGTCGGCAGCGCCGACAGCAGGCGCTCGGTCACCGGCCCCCGCAGCCGGCCGTCCGCGCCGGCCTGTGCTGCGGCGACCAGCAGGGGGACGCCCCAGATGCCGAGAAGCAGTGCCGTGCAGTACAGCGTGTAGGCGATGCTCTTGCGGCGCTCCTCACGCCGTCCCGCCCGGGCCATCCGGAGCCGGGCCAGGACCGCGCCGGTGTGGTGGGCGGCGCCGGTTTCGTCCGTGGTGCGCACCGGACGCGTCATCAGCTCAGCCACCGGACGCACCCGCGACCAGCAGGCCTTCGCCGGACACGGTGTACTCGGCGTCGGCCACGGCGTCCGCCAGTTCCCGGTTGTGGGTGGCCAGGAGCACCGCCGTCCCCCGCTCCTTCGCGGACCGCAGCCGTCCGGCCAGCCGGGTCCGGGCGTCCGCGTCGAGCCGCTGCTCGGGCTCGTCGAGCAGGAGCAGCTCGGCGGGCCGGACGAAGGCCTGCGCCAGCGCCATCAACTGGCTCTGCCCGGAGGACAGCTGGTGTGGCAGAGCGTCGGCGCGCTCGGCCAGATGGTGCTCGGCCAGCACCTCGTCCACCGCCTCCTCCGACCCGTCGCCCAGGCCGTGTGCCAGGGCGACGAGCATCAGATGCTCACGGACGCTCAGGTCCGGATAGCCCACCCCGCTGTCCAGGACGGCGGCGACGGTGGCCCGTACGGTCCAGTCGTCCTCGGAGACGGCCGTGCCGCGCAATGTGACGCTGCCCGATTCCGGGAGCTCCTGCCCGGCGGCGAGCCGCAGCAGGGTGGACTTCCCCGAGCCGTTCTCACCGAGCAGGACGACGCACTCACCCGCGCCGACGGTCAGGTTCACCCCGTTGAGGACGGCCCGGCCGCTGTACCCGTGCCGTACGTCCGTCAGTTCCAGCAGGGCGCTCATCACGCGGCGTCCGCTACCTCGTGGACCGGCACATGACGCCGGCTGCCGGAGCCGCAGGGCTCCTTCGACCGGCCCGCGTACCGCTCGACGAGCCGCAGACCCGCGCACCGGGCCATGGCGTCGATTTCGGCGGGCCAGGCGTAGCGCAGCGCGGTGTGGGCGGTGCGGGTCGGGCCGTCGGCGAGCAGGGCGAAGACCAGGACGATGAGCTGCCGTGCCTGAGGCACATGGTTGCTCTCCGGCATCACCGTGCCCGGGCCGAGGGAGCGGGTCGTGGTCTTCTCGCCCTCCTGCCGGTGGTACGGGGCGGGGGCGAAGGCCTCCAGGACCACCCGCCCGCCGGGGGCGAGACGCTCCCGCATCGCGCGCGGGCAGTCGATCCGCTGCTCCTGCTCGGGCAGCGAGAAGAACGTGCTGAGCGCCATCAGGACGACATCGTGCCGCCGACCCGTGGTGGCCGTGAGGAAGTCGCCCTCGACGGTCCTCGCGGCACCGGCGGAGTCCCGCGCGGCGAGATCGGCGAGCATACGGGCCGAGGAGTCGATGCCGTACACGTCCACCCCGCGGCCGGCCGGCGGCACGGCGAGTCGTTCGTTCCCCACGCCCAGCCCCAGCACGGACCCCCTGGACGGGCAGGGCGTCGAGACGAACTCCACGGTCTCGGCCGTGCCGGAGAGCGCGTCCGGGTACATCTGGTCGTAGATGTCCGCAAGAAGATCGTCGTAAGCGTTGGTCCCCATGGCGGGTGACGCTAGGCATGCCCCATTGAGCAGATCAAGAACACATGATCGGCGTGACCGGAGAACGGTCCTGTTGAGAAGAGGAATTCCCCGCGTTCAGGCAGTTGTTCAGCGGTCTCGAAGGGGTGAGCGGGCCTTGGCCCGGGGCCGAAAGTCTCCCTTGGCCCGCGGGCCCGTGACCGCGCGTGGAACGACACCGGTGCCGCCCCGGTGGGCGTCGAGAGGAGATTCACCCCACGCGGGAGCGCGGCGAGCGCCGATGCGCGGCCGCCGACCCGCACTCCGCGCCGCTGACCGTGTCGTGGCGCACTTTTGCAAGCAGGTGCTTGCAAAAGTTAGCGAGGTGGAGCAGTGTGGGGGCATGGCATCGCTCAACGTCGGCAATCTCGGTGAGTACCTGCGCGAGCAGCGGCGCAGCGCGCAGCTGTCGCTGCGGCAGCTCGCCGACGCCGCCGGGGTGTCCAACCCGTATCTCAGCCAGATCGAGCGCGGGCTGCGCAAGCCGAGCGCGGAGGTGCTGCAGCAGGTCGCCAAGGCGCTGCGGATCTCCGCCGAGACGCTGTACGTCCGGGCCGGCATCCTCGACGCCGAGCGGGACCGGTCCGAGGCCGAGACGCGGGCCGCCCTCCTCGCCGACCCCGCCCTGACCGGGCGTCAGAAGCAGGTGTTGCTCCAGATCTACGAGTCGTTCCGCAAGGAGAACGGGTTCGGGAGCGCCGAGGACGGTGAGGCGACGCCCGGGGAATCCGAGGCCGTCGACGCCCCCGCGGGCGGCACGGCCGGCGACGACGACACCGGTCCGCGGCGGACGGCCGGCTGAGCCGGACCAGGGCACCGGCCGCCCGACGCGGACCAGACAGAACCCTCAGCCGAAAACGAATCCGGGAGGACCATCACCATGGCCATCACCGACGACCTGCGCAAGACCCTCAGCGACCCGACCCCGCTCTACTTCGCCGCCGGTACCGCCGACCTCGCGCTGCAGCAGGCCAAGAAGGTGCCGGCCCTGGTGGAGCAGCTGCGCGCCGAGGCCCCGGCCCGCATCGAGGCCGTGCGCAACACCGACCCCAAGGCCGTCCAGGAGAGGGCGACCGTCCGGGTCCGGGAGACGCAGGAGACGCTCCAGACCAAGGTCGGCGAGTTCCTCGGCTCGCTCGACACCGACCTGAAGAAGCTCGGCGAGAACGCCCAGGACCTCGCGCTGCGCGGGGTCGGCATCGCCGCCGAGTACGCCGTCAAGGCCCGGGAGACCTACGAGAAGGTCGCCGAGCACGGCGAGCAGGCCGTGAAGACCTGGCGCGGCGACGCCGCCGAGAGCATCGAGGACATCGCCGTCGCCGTCGAGCCGGCGGCCGAGCCGAAGCCGGCGGCCCGGCTGGAACCGGTCGAGGTCAAGGACGACAAGCCCGCCGCCGACGACTCCGACGCGGTGCGGAAGCCCGCCGCCAAGAAGACCCCGGTGCGCAAGGCCGCGGCGAAGAAGACGACGCCGCCCGCGAAGTAGGCGGGACGAACCGGACGGGCCGGGCACTCTCACGGTGCCCGGCCCGTTGTCCGGGTAGCCGGCCGGTGGATGCGGGTACGGTGACGGCGTAGAGGACGAGACGAGTCTGGTGGTGGACCGTTGTGCTGATGCAGGGCTTCGCGGGATTCATGTGGCTGCTGAGCATGGCCCTGATCGTGTTCAGCGGCTTCGCGCTGATCGACGCCGCCACGCGCCGTGAGGACGCCTACCGAGCGGCCGACAAGCAGACCAAGCCCTTCTGGCTGATCGTCCTCGGCATCGCCTTCGTGGTGAACCTGATCTTCAACATACTGTCGTTCCTGCCGATCATCGGGCTGATCGCGACCATCGTGTACATGGTCGACGTCCGCCCCGCGCTCCGCGGCCTCCCCGGCGGCGGGCGCGCCCGCAAGGGCTCCAGCAGCGACGGCCCCTACGGCCCGTACAACGGCGGCCGCTGAGCGGGGGAGGTCCCGGGCGGCCGAGTGACGGAGGCTCCGGGCGGCGGCGGACCCCCGCTCACGCCGTCCGGTCGAGCAGCAGTACCGCCACGTCGTCCGTCAGCTCGCCGCCGTTGAGGTCCCGGACCTCGTTGACGGCGGTGCGCAGCAGCTCCTCCCCGCGCAGACCCTCGGAGAGCTGGCGGCGGATCATCTCCACCATGCCGTCCTGGCCGAGCCGTTCCCCGGTGTCGCCGACCCGGCCCTCGATCAGGCCGTCGGTGTAGAGCATCAGGCTCCACTCGGCACCCAGCTCCACCTGCGTCCGCGGCCAGCGGGCACCCGGCAGCAGGCCCAGCGCCGGGCCGTTGTTGTCGTAGGGCAGCAGGCGCACGGGGTGACCCGGGCGGATGAGCAGCGGCGACGGGTGGCCGGCCAGGCACAGGCCCGCCCGGCGGCCGTCCGGCGCGATGTCCACCGTGCACAGGGTCGCGAAGATCTCGTCGTCCGGCCGCTCGTGCTCCAGCACCTGCTGCAGCGTGCCCAGCAGCTGGTCGCCGCAGAGCCCCGCCAGGGTCAGCGCGCGCCAGGCGATGCGCAGCTCCACACCGAGCGCGGCCTCGTCCGGGCCGTGCCCGCAGACGTCGCCGATCATGGCGTGCACGGTGCCGTCCGGGGTGCGGACGACGTCGTAGAAGTCCCCGCCGAGCAGGGCCCGGGAGCGGCCGGGGCGGTAGCGGGCGGCGAACCGCAGCGGGGAGCCGTCCAGCAGCGGGGTGGGCAGCAGGCCGCGTTCCAGCCGGCGGTTCTCCTGGGCGCGCACGCGGCCCTCGGCCAGCCGCCGCTCGGCGGAGTCGGACCGCTTGCGCTCCACCGCGTACCGGATCGCCCGGCTCAGCAGCCGGCCGTCCAGCTCGTCGCGGACGAGGTAGTCCTGGGCGCCCACCCGTACGGCCTCGGCGCCGCGCTCGGTGTCGTCGGCGCCGGTGAGCGCGAGGACGGCGTGCCGGGGCGCGAGCTCCAGGACGTGCTTGAGCACGGCGAGCTCGTCGTCGCCGTCGCCCGCCCGGCCGGGCGCGGGCAGCGCGAGGTCCAGCAGGATGCAGTGGACGTCGTCGGTCAGCAGCCGTTCGGCCTCGGTGAGGTTGCGGGCGGCGCGGACGCGGATCGGCTTGCCGGACTGGTCGAGCAGCTCCGGCACGATCGGCGACCCGCCGGGGTCGTCCTCGATCAGCAGCAGGGTGAGGTTGGTGTGGGCGGCCGTCTCGGCCCGGGCCGGCGCGGTGCCGGTCCGGTCGGTGGCGTTCTCGGACGGGGCCGCCGCCCTGGCCTCCGGGGAGTCCTGGACGGGGCCGCCGTTCGGTGCGGCGGCCGGCGCCTGACCACCTTCCGCGGCCGGGATCGCTCTCTGCCGCGGTATGGGTGCGGGCATGGTTGCGGGTTCCTTCCCTCCCCCCGAGGGCACGGCGGGGCTTCGGCCGTAGGCCTGTGCCCGGCTCCCACCTCCGTGTGCGAGCAGGGGACGCCCCTTCGAACGGGGACCATAGCGGCTGACGGCGCCGCAGCGGAATGGCGTGAGCCACGCCGCTCCGCCGTCGGCCACCGTCATATGCCGCGTTTACTGCCGCACTTGGACAGCCCGCGGCCACCACGGGGATGACGAACGTCACGTCCGCAGGGGGTTTGACCGCAAGATCGACGTGCCCTGGGTCACGTGGCGTGTGTCACCGGGGTGTTGAGCGGCCGCCCCGGGGGCGAACCGGGTGGGCGGACACCGCTCGGCCCGCGTCCGTGGCCGCTCCGGGGTGCGCTGTTCAGTCCGCGTCCGCCTCGGGCGTGCTGCTCGGCCCGCGTTCGTGGCCGCCTCGGGGCGCGCCGTTCAGTCCGTGTCCGCGTCCGGCCGTACCACCCCGAGGATCGGCATCGATCCGGCCCCCGCGAGCGTCACCGTCCGCCCCGGGCGCGGGGCGTGCACCATCATGCCGTCCCCGACGTACATCCCCACGTGGCTGGCGTCGCCGAAGTAGATGACGAGGTCACCGGGCCGCATGTCCTCGATGTCGACGCGCTTCAACTGCTGCCACTGCGCCTGCGACGTACGCGGCATGCTCCGCCCGGCCGCGATCCAGGCCTGTGAGGTCAGTCCGGAGCAGTCGTACGTCTCCGGCCCCTCGGCTCCCCACTGGTACGGCTTCCCGATCTGCGCGGTGGCGTACGCGACGGCCTTCTCGCCCTGCTTCGTCGCCTCGCCCCTGATCTCGTCGAGGATGCCGGAGCCCAGCCAGGTGGCCTGCGCCTCGGCGGCGGCCTGCCGCTCCAGCCGGGCCAGGCGCTCCTTCTCCTCCTCCTCCAGCTGGGACTCGAGCTTCTCGGCCGCCTCGATCCGCTTCTCGATCTTCTTCTGCGCCGCGGCCTTGGCCTTGCGGCCCGACTCGAGCTTCTTCATCTGCGCTTCGGCGTCCTGCGCGTACTGCTCCAGGTCCTGCTGGGTGCGGGTCATCTCCCCGAGCATGCCTCTGGTGGCGTGCTCGCCCTGGCGCACCCGGCCCGCGCCGTCGAGGAAGTCCTGCGGGTCGTCGCTCAGCACCAGGTGGGCCTCGGGCGGGAGCCCGCCACCGCGGTACTGGGCGGCGGCCGCGGCGCCCGCGCGGGCCTTCAGCTCCTTGAGTCTCTCCCGGCCCTCGACGATCTTCTTCGCCAGCCGGACGATCTGGGAGGACTGCTGCCGGGCCTTCTCCTCGGCGGCGTTGTACTCGTCGGTGGCGACGGCCGCCGCGCGGTAGAGCTCGTCGAGCTTCTCGCGGACGATCTCGAGGTCCTCGTCGGCGACCACGGTGACGCTCGCGGTCGTACCGGGGGACGGCGGGGGAGCGGGAGCCGCGAACGCCGTACCGGGCACCGCCAGTACGGTGACCGCGCAGACCACGGCCACCGCCGCCGTGAGCAACCCGCGCTTGCCCGTTCCCATGACCGCTACCCCCGCTTGATTAACCGTCAGTAACATCCCCTCATCCGGGGATGCTGCCACGCCGGCGCGTGAAACGACAGGGGGAGTGCTTCCCGTTTCTCCCTTCCCGGCATTCCCCGGCATGGCGCTCGTCCCGTCAGTGTGACGAACGGCTCACGGAGATCGTTCCTGCCACCCCGAGCCGTCACGAGAGGTTCACCGCCAGGGCGTCAACGCCCGGGCGCCAACGCCTCCCACCGCACCGTCACTTCCCCCTGCCGCCACCGCCCCGGCCCGTCCGCCACCGGCCAGTCGGCGGTGAGGTCCCGCACCGCCCGGATCCAGCGCTGCCGCGCGCCGTACGAGGCGTAGGGCGCTGCGGCGGCCCAGGCGCGGTCGAAGTCGCGCAGGAAGGCGTGCACCGGCTCGCCCGGCATGTTGCGGTGGATGAGCGCCTTCGGCAGGCGTTCCGCCAGGTCGGAGGGGCGCTCCAGGGAGCCGAGGCGGGTCGCGAAGGTGACCGTGCGCGGCCCTTCGGGGCCGAGGGCGACCCAGACGTGCCGGCGTCCGATCTCGTCGCAGGTCCCCTCGACCAGCAGCCCGCCGCGCGAGCCGGTCGCCGGGTCGGCGGGGGCGAGCCGCGCGCACAGCCGCCGCCACACGGCGGCGACCTCGGCCTCGTCGTACTGGCGCAGCACGTTCGCCGCGCGGACCAGCACCGGCCGCCCGGGGACCGGGACCTCGAAGCCGCCGCGGAGGAAGGTCAGTCCCTCGCGCTCGTACGGCCGTGCCGCCGCGACCCGGGCCGGTTCGATCTCGACGCCCGCCACGCGCGCGCGGGGCGCCACGGCGCGCAGCCGGTGCAGCAGTTCGACCGCCGTCCAGGGGGCCGCGCCGTAGCCGAGGTCGACGGCGACGGGATCGGCGGCGCGGCGCAGTTCCGCGCCGTGCGTGGCCGTGATCCAGCGGTCCATGCGGCGCAGCCGGTTGGGGTTGGTCGTCCCGCGCGTCACCGTGCCCACGACGGGGTTCCTCCCGCTCGAGCCGGGCCGGGGGCGGGGGAGGGCGGGGACGCGGACTGTCATGGGGACGAGTATGCGGGTACCCGGAAGCGGTGCCGGTGTGGGTGACGCGGCCCACTTTCGAACGGTTGAGCGACGTATGGTAATGATTCGGCAAAAACGTGAACCGGGGACGTCGTCCGGAAATGGGGACGCGGCTTTCGGACGTTGACCCCGCCGAGGGACGCACACCCTCCGACAGCCGTGCCCGCAGCGAGGAGGAACGCCACGTGAGCCAGTACACCGCGAGGCTCGGGCGGCGCTACCCCACCGCGTCCCCGCGGCTGCGGCTGCACCGCAGGCCCCGCCGCGTGGCGATGCTCTCCGTGCACACCTCCCCGCTCCACCAGCCGGGCACCGGCGACGCGGGCGGCATGAACGTCTACATCGTGGAGCTCGCGCAACGCCTCGCCGCGATCAACATCGAGGTCGAGATCTTCACCCGCGCGACCGCCGCCGCCCTCCCGCCCACCGTCGAACTCGCCCCCGGCGTCCTCGTCCGGCACGTCGACGCGGGCCCCTACGAAGGCCTCGCCAAGGAGGACCTCCCGGCCCAGCTGTGCGCCTTCACCCACGGCGTGATGCAGGCCTGGGCCCACCACCGCCCCGGCCACTACGACCTGGTCCACTCCCACTACTGGCTCTCCGGCCACGTCGGCTGGCTCGCCGCCCAGCGCTGGGGCGTGCCCCTGGTGCACGCCATGCACACCATGGCCAAGGTCAAGAACGCCAACCTGGCCGACGGCGACACGCCCGAGCCCGCCGCCCGCGTCATCGGCGAGACCCAGATCGTCGCCGCCGCCGACCGGCTCATCGCCAACACCACCGAGGAGGCCGGCGAACTCGTACGGCACTACGCCGCCGACCCCGGCAAGGTCGCCGTCGTCCACCCCGGAGTCAACCTGACCCGCTTCCGCCCGGCCGACGGCCGCGCCGCCGCGCGGGCCCGCCTCGGCCTGCCGCAGGACGCCCTGATCCCCCTCTTCGCGGGCCGCATCCAGCCCCTCAAGGCACCCGACGTGCTCCTGCGCGCGGTGGCCGCCCTGCTCGGCGAGCGTCCCGAGCTGCGCTCCCGCATCTGCGTCCCCGTCGTCGGCGGCCCCAGCGGCAGCGGCCTCGCCAAGCCGGAAGGGCTGCAGAAGCTCGCCGCGCGGCTCGGCATCGCGGACGTCGTGCGGTTCTGCCCGCCCGTCGGGCAGGAACAGCTCGCGGACTGGTTCCGCGCGGCGTCCGTACTCGTCATGCCCTCCTACAGCGAGTCCTTCGGACTGGTCGCCATAGAGGCGCAGGCCACCGGCACCCCGGTGCTCGCGGCGGCGGTCGGCGGCCTCCCGGTGGCCGTGCGCGACGGGCACACCGGCTTCCTCGTCCAGGGCCACGACCCCGACGCCTACGCACGCGTGCTGCGCGACTTCGCCGACCACCCGCACCTCGCCGAACGCATGGGCGAGGCCGCCGCCCGGCACGCCCAGGCCTTCGGCTGGGACACCTCCGCCGCGGCCACCGCCGACGTCTACACGGCCGCGACCCAGGCCCACCGCCGTCACGTACGCTCGCACCATGGCTGACAAGGCGACGGAGGCAGCGCGGGTCATCGAGGGCGTCCTGAAGGACGCCGAGCTGGAGTGGGAGAGCCCCGCGCCCGGCAACTACGTGGTGAAGCTCCCCGGCACCCGCAAGCTCTCCACGACCGTGTCCCTGATCGCCGGCCGGCACACGCTCTCCCTGAACGCCTTCGTCATCCGCCACCCCGACGAGAACGAGGCGGCCGTCCACCGCTGGCTCCTGGAGCGCAACCTCAAGCTCTTCGGCGTGAGTTACGCCGTCGACCCGCTCGGCGACGTCTACGTCACCGGCCGCCTCCCCCTTTCCGCCGTCACCGCGGAGGAACTCGACCGCCTCCTCGGCCAGGTCCTGGACGCCGCCGACGGCAGCTTCAACACCCTCCTGGAGCTCGGTTTCGCCTCGGCGATCCGCAAGGAGTACGACTGGCGGGTGTCGCGCGGCGAGTCCACCCGCAACCTGGACGCGTTCACCCACCTGCTGCAACGCCCCTCGGACGGGTGACGACCGCGCAGGTCACGACAGGGGTGCCGAACGGACGTGCGGGAGCGGACTGTTAACCTGCCGCGATCCGGACCCCGGTCTCAGGGGTCCCGTGCATGAAGAGGACGTGCATGCGCACAGGCAGATCCGCCCTCATGGCCGCGCTCACCGGAGCGCTCGCCCTCGGGGTGTGCACCGCGACACCCGCCCAGGCGGCCGACACCGGCGTCACCGTGTCGAACGTGGTCGTCAACAAGGGCAAGCCCATCATCGTGGGCATCTCCGAGGAGAAGTACCCCAGCCTCAGCTTCCGCATGACCTGGCCCGCGGGGTACTCGTCCGGCGACGTCACCGCGTTCCCGTACCTGTACCACGACACCACGGCCGCCAAGGGCGTGGAGAGCGGCATCCGCACCGCCCATGTCATCTACTACGACGACACCCCCCGCTCGGCGAACGTCGAGGGCGAGCTCTACATCGACCCCCGCTGGACCCTGGACTCCACCAAGGACGCCACCACCTGGAAGATCGCGGCCAACATCCGCCTCTGGGCCCCGGGCTCCGAGACCAAGCTCAAGGCCGAGGAGAACCTGACCGGCCTCGGCACGGTCCAGGTCAAGCGCGCCGCGCGGGTCACCGTCAACGCCTCGCCGGAACCGGTCGTCAAGAACAAGACGCTCACCGTGACGGGCAAGCTGACCCGCGCCGACTGGGGCAGGGAGGCGTACGTCGGCTACCCCGACAAGCTGGCCAAGCTCCAGTTCCGCAAGGCGGGCACCAGCACCTACACGACCGTCAAGACCGTACGGGCGAACTCCACGGGCTCCCTGAAGACCACCGTGAAGGCCACCACCGACGGCTACTGGCGCTGGACCTTCGGCGAGACGTCCACGACGGGCGGCGCGACGGCGGCGGGCGACTACGTCGACGTGAAGTGACCCATGCGGGACCGGTGACCCGCCTCCACGCGGGGGCACCGGCCCTCCGCGCGGGGTCATCGGCCTCCGCGCGGGGCTACCGGCCTTCCGCGCGGTAACGCCCCGGCGTGACCCCGACCAGCCTGCGGAAGTGCCGGGTGAGGTGCGCCTGGTCGTAGAAGCCGGTGGCGACGGCGACCTCGCCCGGCGGCCGTCCCTCCAGGAGCAGCCGCCGGGCACGGCCCACCCGGCGGGACATCAGGTACTGGTGCGGTGCGATCCCGTACGCACCGCTGAACGCCCGTACCAGGTGCGCGGGATGGGCGGACAGCGTCCCGCCGGCCTCCGCCAGGCTCACACCGTCCACGACCCGCTCGTCGAGCAGCTCCCGCAGCCGCCGCGCGAGCACCGGGTCCCGCCGGGGCGCGTCGCGGACCTCCCGGGACCGCAGGTGCTCCCGCAGCCGCTCCCCGACCAACGCCAGCCTGCTCTCGGCCTCCAGCTCGTCCCCCGGCCGCACGAGCGCGGAGTGCACCTGCCCCACGCGCCGCCGCAACAGGGGGTCGCGCAGATCGGGCCGGTCGACGGCGGCCCCGATGAGACCGTCGGGGAGATGACCGGTGTCGAGGTAGAGCACCCGTTTCCGGAAGCCGCCGGGGGTGGCGGGGGCCCCGTTGTGGGGGACGTGCGGCGGCAGCAGGGACACGGTGTCGTGCGGGGTGCCGTGCTCGTGCCGGTCGAGGTCGTACCGTACGGCCCCGTCGTCGACGATGAGCAGCGTCCAGGCGTCGTGGACGTGCATCGGGTAGGCGTACTCGGTGAAGCGGGCGTGGAACACCTCGACGACGCCCGGAACACGGGGCCGCCAGGCGGAAACGGCCCGCTCGGGGCGGTCTGCGGCCATGCAAACAACGTACAAGACGCGCACGGGACCAGGACGGCAGTCTCCCTGCATGAGCACTCGCTTCGACACGAAGATCGCCGTACTGCTGCGCGAGGACCTGGAGCCCTGGCAGCGCCTCAACGTCACCGCGTTCCTGGTCAGCGGCCTGGGCACCCGGCTCCCCGAACTGGTCGGCGCACCCTACGAGGACGCGGACGGCGTGCCGTACCTGCCGATGTTCCGCCAGCCGGTCCTGGTCTTCCAGGGCACGAAGGAGGTGCTGAAGGCGGCCCACGCGCGCGCCCTGACCCGCGCCCTGCCCCGCGCGGTCTTCACCTCCGACCTGTTCGCCACGGGCCACGACGAGGCCAACCGCGCGGCGGTCCGCGCCGTCGGCACGGCGGACCTGGACCTGGTGGGCCTGTCGGTCCACGGCCCGAGGAACGCGGTGGACAAGGTCCTCAAGGGCGCGCGGATGCACCCGTGAGACACCGGCCAGGTGGTGGAGCGGACAGGCGGGCGAGGTCCGGTCCACCGGCCGAGGGCGTACGGCAGCAGCGACGGCTTGTGCGGGGCCCGGACCCTGCCCCTGCTCCACTGCCTCGACTCCGCTGATCGCGTCATGAGGCATGAGGGCCGGAGGACCGGGAGGACCCGCGGCTGGTAATGTCGCGCTCTTCGCCAGGCACCCTGTGCGGAGTCCCCGTGGCAGGCCGACATGTCCGATCCCCGTGACGTCGATCCGTACGCGATGTGGCGCCAGGCCCTCGCCGAAGCCGACCGCGTCTTCGCGTCGCCCCCCGCACTCGACCGCCCGGTGGACGGTTGCACGTACTGCACCCCGGAGTCGGATCTGGTCCTGCTCGGCGGCGACCCCGCCGCCGTACCGGACGACGTCCTCGGCCACTTCCTGCGGGAGACCGTCGACCACTGGGAGGAGGACCAGTATCCCGTCCTGTGGCGCCGCCTCATGCCGCGCGCCCTGCGCCACTGGGGCCCGGGAGGCGAGGAGGGCAACGACCCGGACCTGGAGATCGGCCACCTGGCCGTCTACGGTGCCGCCCTGGCCGACTGGCCCGCGCCCGAACGCGCTGCGGTGGAGCGGGCGTTCCGCGCGCTGCTGGCCGTCGCCCTGACCGACGGCCGGCCCGCGGGAGACGTCACGGACCTGGTGGAGGGCATCGCCCACGCGACGGGCGGCCTGCGGCCCTGGCTGGACCACCTCGCCGCCCTCCCCGGCCTCCTCGGCCCGGCGGCGGACGCCGGCCTGGTCCGCCTCGCCTTCGCCTGGGCGACCGACCTGCTCTGGGAGGACTTCGACTTCACCTGGTGGTACGACGGCGACCCCGGGGTCATCACCGCCTGGCTCCCCACCCAGCGCCCCCGTGTCGCCGCCTTCGCCACCCGCCACCCGCGCTGCAAGACGGCGGCGGACACCCTGATCGCGATCGACCACCTCGACGCCGGCGCGCACAGCCCGTGGTGGTACCCGTACGGCCTGGGCCGGCACCTGCGGCTGACCGCAGCCGGGCCGCGCTGAACGTGCCAGCGCCTCAGTCCGGAAGCGGCCCGGAGGTCTGGCGCCAACCGCGGGGTGTCGAGCGGGTGTCAAGCCGTCACGACACGGTCAGGGCGGCCGCCAGCCATTCGGTGAGGAGACGGTTGACGTCGTCGGGGCGCTCCTGCTGGACCCAGTGGCCGCAGCCGTCGAGCAGGTGCGAGGAGACCAGGCCCGGCAGCGTGACCGGGAACGCCTCGATCGCGTCGGCCAGCCAGGTCGTGGAGGCGTCCAGGCGGCCGCCGACGAACAGGGACGGCTGGGTGATCGGGACGCCGTCGAGGGCGGCGAGGTCCTCCCAGTCGCGGTCCATGTTCCGGTAGCGGTTGAGCGCGCCGGTCATCCCCGTCCGCTCGAACTCCCCGGCGTGGACGTCGAGATCCCGCTCGCTCAGCCAGCCGGGCAGCCGGCCGGCGGGGAACCGCTCGCGCAGGGTCCCGCCCCTGCCGACGAAGTGCGGATCGGGAGCGCCGGGCGCGGGCATGGTGTCGGCGGACAGCGCCGCGTAGAAGCCCGCGAGCCAGCCCCGTACATCGGGCTCGATCTCCGCCTCGGCGCGGCCCGGCTCCTGGAAGTACGACACGTAGAACTCCTCGTCGCCGCCCATCCCGGCGAAGACGTCACGGGGCCGGGGACCGCCGCGCGGGGCGTAGGGGACGCTCAGCAGGGCCACCGCGCGGAACACCTCCGGCGCGAGCAGCGCGGAGTTCGCGGCGATGTTCGCGCCCCAGTCGTGCCCGACGACCACGGCCGACTCCTCGCCCAGGGCGCGCACCACCGCGACGTTGTCCTCCACCAGGGCCGTCATCCGGTACGCGTCCGGCGCGGCCGGCCTTGAGGAGCGCCCGTACCCGCGCACGTCGACGGCGACCGCGCGGTACCCCGCCGCGGCGAGGGCCGGCAACTGGTGGCGCCAGGAGTACCAGGACTCCGGGAACCCGTGCACGAGCAGCACCAGCGGCCCGCTCCCCTGCTCCACGAGGTGGATCCGCCCTCCCGGTGAGGGAACCGTCCGGTGGATGATCTCCGTGGCGTGCTGCGACATGCGCCCTCCTCCGGGCCCGGTGCTCTTCCGTACCCCGATCATGCGGAAGGCCGCCCCGAGGGTCCGAGCACGTTTGCCGATCCGGCAAAGCGAGGTCCGGCACCGGTGGCGGACGGGCTGTGAGACCTCGGCGGCGGCGATGTCAGTGGGGTCCCCCACAATGCCGCCATGAGCGAGCACTACGAGGTCGTCCTCTCCTGCTTCCTGCGCGACGACACCCCGGCCCCGGTACTGGCGGCCCTGCGCTGGCACATGGGCGTGGACGACGACTGCCCGGACGCGTGGGACCCGGACGACCACCCCTACCCGCTGCTGCTCACGGGCGACCACAGCCGCCTCCCCGGCGGCGACACCGCCTCCCTGCGCCGTACGGTGCAGGAGTTCACGACATCGGGGGAGCGGTACGAGTGGGAGCTGTTCGCCCGCAAGGACTGGGTCGACGACCTGGTCCTCCACCTCGACGCGTTCCTGCGGTTGATAGCCCCTCACGTCGTGAGCAGCGGTTACGGCGGCCACATCCGCCACGTGTACGAGACGGAGGTGAAGCCCTTCACCTTCCACGACGGCACGTACGACCCCGTCGGGATCCGGGAGCTCGCCTGAGCCGGGACCGGAGCCGCCGTGAGGGGAAGGCGGTCATTGTTGGTGTATAACCATCGACGGTCCGTACGCGTCCAAGATCGCAGTTCAAGCGTCCGTCCACAGGACGCTTCTCGGACCTCGGAGAATCATGCCCTCCTCGCGTACCGCCCTCGCAGCCGCTTCCGCACTCGTGGCGGCGCTCTGCACTCCGCTCCTCGCCGCCCCCACCGCGTCCGCGGCCCCCGCCAAGTACGCCGACGACTTCAACGGTGACGGCTACCGCGACTACGCGTACGGCGAGAGCGTCACCGACGCGGGCTCGGACGGCTCCGGAACGGTCGGCGTCATCTACGGCACGGCCACCGGACCGAACGGGCGCAAGCAGAACATCACGCAGAACAGCGCGGGCATCCCCGGCGCCAACGAGTGGGACGACGGCTTCGGCCACGCGATGGCGGCCGCCGACTTCAACCGCGACGGATACGCCGACCTCGCCGTCGGCGTCTACGGCGAGGACGTGGGCAAGAACAAGGAGCAGGGCGGGGCCACGATCATCTGGGGGTCCGCGTCGGGACTGTCCGGAGGCACCACCGTCCCGAACAAGTCCCCGGGCAAGTACGGCCAGATGGGCCTCGACCTCGCCACCGGTGACTTCAACGGCGACGGCAAGCCCGACCTGGCCCTGATCAACGACCACACCGCGCACGTCTACGTCGGCTCGCTCACCAAGTCCGGCTTCAGCGGCAAGGTCACCAAGCTCACCAACGACAAGATGTTCGCCGAGCACCTGACCGCCGGCCGGGTCACCAAGGACAAGGCTTCCGACCTCGTGGTCATCGGCGGAGTGGACGGCACCGAACACACCGTCACCGGCGCCTGGTTCATCCGCGGCGGAAGCACGCTCACCCGGGGCAAGACCTACAAGCTGGGCACCGGTGAGGACACCAGCTGGGAGGTCGACGCCCGGATCGCCGACTTCGACAAGGACGGCTACGGGGACATCGCCCTCGGACACCCCAACGCCAACGGCGCGGGCGGCGTCCTCGTCTGGCGCGGCGGCTCCAGCGGCCCCGGCAGCGTCACCCGCGTCAACCAGAACACCGCGGGCGTCTCCGGCAGCATGGAGTCCGGCGACCGCTTCGGCGCCCGGATCTCCGTGGGCGACGTCAACCGCGACGGCTACCCGGACCTCGCCGTCGCCGCCCCCGGAGAGGACATCGACGGCCGCGCCGACGCGGGCGCCGTCCACATCCTGCGCGGGAGCGCCTCGGGGCTCACCGGATCCAAGTCGCAGTTCTTCGACCGCGCCAGCTCGGGCGTGCCGGGCAACCTGGAAACCGGCGAGTCCTTCGGCGAACGGCTCCGCCTGCGCGACTCCGACCGCGACGGCCACGCCGACCTCTTCACCGACTACCTCCGCCTGCGCGGCCACTCCGGAGGCATCACGGCGTCGGGCAACCAGCAGACGGTCTGGTCCGACTTCACGGAGTAGGAGCTGTCGTCACCGGGCACGCGCACACCCTCCGGGTGGGCCGGCACGAGACCGGCCCACCCGGACGGACCGTGCGGAACGCGGCCTCAAGCGGCCCGGGGCCGCGCCGCCCGCATGCCCGAGGCGGGATCGTGTGCGTCCTCGGGCACGAAGGTCTCGTCCTCCCCGAAGTCCGGGCTCAAGAAGGGGTTCGTGGCCGGAGGCGGCGATGCTGCGACGGAACGGCGGGTTCGCCCCTCCGGAGCGGAGAACAGCGAGGTCAGTTCGATGAGAGGTCTCTCTTTCGGTACAGGTCCCGTGGCCGGGCACAGTGGTCCTACGGCTTGGTCGTCTTCGCGTACGGGCTGAGGATCCGCGTTCGCGTCGAACCGAAGCCCACGAGCGCCGCGTTTTCGCCCTCGGCGGTGATTCACCCGGCCGAGGCCGTACACGTCGTGCGTGACCCGGTCGCCCACGGCGAAGTGCCGGGGAGACGACATGACCGGGGCCTTGAAGGGGCTGGTGGGCAGGCGCCGCTTCGGTGCGGCGGATCCCGTCACCGACCCCAGTATGCGCCCACCCCCTCCCGTCCGCCGTGTCCACCGTCTCCTCACCCGCCCCGACGCCCCGGCGGGACGACCGGCGTCCGGCACGGCAAGAAACCCTCGCCCACGAAGAAACCGCAGCTCGGGAGCGGGAGGGGGCGGCTTGCCCCTTCTTGCTCCGAGTCTTGCCGGAGATCTTGAGGAGCTGGGTTCTCCCTGATCAAAAGTGGTGGGCTCGCGCGCCTGGCGATCGTCATCGACCGCCGTCGAGCGTCCTGAGACGACCCGGAGACGGCTCAGCCGGGCAGGCGGGTTGAGTCGCCTTGTCAGTGCGCGCGGCTAGGGTGCGCCCACCATCAGGCGTAACGCTCTGGGGAGGGGCTGTGGGAGCCAAGACGGGACTGCTGGTGTACGCGGACGGCGACGTGCCGGGATTGCTGCGGCGCGTGGGGGTGGCGGATCTTGACCGAACGGTCGCCATGGTGCGGCGGCTCTACCCGGGCCGGGAGATCGAGCAGTGCGGGGGCTCGAACCTCTGGGACGGTGTGTACCCGCCGAGAGGGACGGTGTACGCAGCGAGCTGGCCGGGCGTGGAGGTCATCGGCGATCAGGAAGTGATGATCGACGCCCCTTCCCAGCTCCCGGAACACCTCGTGGCGGCGAGCGCCGACCGACGGCTCGTCCTGCACGCCATACACAGCGTCGTCGACTGGCTGGCGTTCGCCGTGTGGGAGGACGGGCGCCTCGTCCGTTCCCTGAGCCTGTCGCCGGACAGCGGAATCATCGAGAACATCGGCGAGCCCCTCCCCTTCGAACTGCCCTACTGGGCTGGCGACCGCCCGGCGGACATCGTCCCCTGGCCCGGCGACGAAGAAGAGCCGTACGCCCTCCCCTTCCACCCTCTGGAACTGGGCGAGGACGCGCTGCGGGCGCTCTGCGGGTTCATCCAGGAGGGCCGTCCCGAGCGATGACGTCGACGCGGACGCCATCAAGCTCTACCGATTCCACCTGCGAGACCCATACGGGCCCGACCCGGCCAAGCAGGAAGCGGAGCTGCGCAGAGCCGTGGAAGCCATGGGTCCGCCACGCTTCTACACACTGAGCCCTGACGGCTCACTGGCCGAGCGCGACGGCCTTTAGCCCATGGTCTCTTCGTCCCGAGGTGACTTGGTCAAGGGCTCCGGCACGTCGGACGGCGTGGCTTTCGGGTTCGCGTCGAAGTCGTACTCCAGGACGTACGAGGCGGCGTCCAGTGTCATCTCGTTGACCTCGACGGGGAGGCCCTGGTCCGTGAACGCGGTGCGGGAAATGAGGATGACCGGCGTGCCCGTAGCCATGCTCAACTGCGTCGCCTCGTCCTTCGACGGCATGCGGGAGCGGATCTCCTCCCGGAAGTGCGCCGGCTCGTAACCGAGTTCGGCGAGCCTGGCGTACGTCCCACCCGGCCCGGTGTCCTCCTGGGTGATGGCGGAACCGGCGACCAGGGACATGGGGAGGTAACTGGTCGCGAGCAGAACTGGCTTGCCGTCCAGGACGAAGCGCCGGCGCCGTACGCACGTCACCTCTCCGTCGGCCAGGCTCAGGACCGTGCTGACACTGGCGGGCGCCGTCTCCTCGGACACGGAGACCTGGTCGACCTCAAGTACCCGGTTCTCACTGTCCGCCGACCAGATGGAACGGCCGTTGCCCCACTGGTCTCGGGCCAGACGCTGGATGCCGTGGCGTCGGATCGGGCGGAAGTCCCGGACGAACACGCCTGCGCCCTTGCGGGCTTCGGCGATGCCTTCGTCCCGGAGGACGCTCAGGGCCTGTCGGGCCGTCATGCGGGCCACGCCGTGCGTGGTCATGAGGTCGTTCTCTCCCGGAAGCCGATCACCGGGACCGTACTCGCCCGACCGGATCGCCTCGCGCAGGGAGTCCGCGATCCGCTGGTACTTGGGCCGACGGTCGTCGTCGGTAGTCGCCATTCCAGAACCCTCCTCGCTTCTCTAGACACCTTAGGCCACAGATCGGGCGTTCGCTCGCTGCCTGTAGTCGCACGCGTCTCCTTTCCGGTGGACTCCGACCATTTCACTTGACATCTCTAGAGAGGCGTCGAAAGGGTTGTTGATGTCTAGAGAAGTTCCATCTCCGTAGGTGTCGACCAAGACGGTTCGACGTCCGGGATCAGTGCTGCCGCCGACGCGGTGGCAACGGTGAGGAGTGAGTGCGCATGGCCTTTGTGATCGACCGGCACCCCGGTGAGGGATCACCGCGACTCGGGTCGATGACCTTGCCGCCGGTTCCGGAGTCCGTTCCCCGAGCGCGACGCTGGTTCCGGAAGTTCATCGCCCCGTACCGCCCGCTCTGCTCGGTCGACGACTGCGCTCTGATGATCTCGGAGCTGGTGACCAACGCGATCCTCCACGGGCGGTCCGACGACGAGTGGGTCGTACGGGTCGAGTGGTTCCGAGAGGGAACCTCGCTGCGCGTGGAGGTGCACAATCCGGGGTTCCCGGCGAGCGTGCGCCTCCGCAGACCGGAGGCCGACGACGCGCACGGGCGCGGGCTGCTCCTGGTCGACTCCATCGCCGCTTCCTGGCACTCCGGACCGAGCCGTTTCGGGGGGACGGTCGTCTCCTTCGAGCTGGCTGACGCCTGGCCCTCATGACGCGGGGATCAGGTCTTCGACCCGGCCCTCCGTCTGGACGGAGCGCTGGAAGCCCTCGACTCGGCCCTTCTCCGACAACCTTGGGCGATACGGCCCAGCCCACAAGCAAGCCCCCCACCGACGTGAAATCGCAGGTAGGGGGGCTTACTGAGGCGGGCGCTTACTTCTTCTTGCCCTGGTTCTTGACCGCCTCGATGGCGGCGGCGGCCGCCTCCGGGTCGAGGTACTTGCCGCCGGGGGTGACCGGCTTGAAGTCCGAGTCGAGCTCGTAGTACAGCGGGATGCCCGTCGGGATGTTCAGGCCCGCGATGTCGGCGTCCGAGATGCCGTCGAGGTGCTTGACCAGGGCGCGCAGGCTGTTGCCGTGGGCGGCGACCAGGACCGTACGGTCGGCCAGGAGGTCGGGGACGATCGCGTCGAACCAGTACGGGAGCATCCGGACGACGACGTCCTTCAGGCACTCCGTCCGCGGGCGCAGCTCCGGCGGGAGGGTCGCGTAGCGCGGGTCGGAGAACTGGGAGTACTCGGCGTCGTTGTCGAGCGCCGGCGGCGGGGTGTCGTAGGAGCGGCGCCACAGCATGAACTGCTCCTCGCCGAACTCCGCGAGGGTCTGCGCCTTGTCCTTGCCCTGTAGGGCGCCGTAGTGACGCTCGTTCAGGCGCCAGCTGCGGTTCACCGGGATCCACAGGCGGTCGGCGGCCTCCAGCGCGAGCTGCGCGGTGCGGATCGCGCGCTTCTGGAGGGAGGTGTGGAGCACGTCGGGCAGCAGGCCGGCGTCCTTGAGCAGCTCGCCGCCGCGCGTCGCCTCCTTCTCGCCCTTCGGGGTGAGGTTGACGTCCACCCAGCCGGTGAACAGGTTCTTCTCGTTCCACTCGCTCTCGCCGTGGCGGAGGAGGATCAGCTTGTACGGTGCGTCGGCCATGTGTCCGAGCGTAATCGACGTCCCGTACGGGCCGCGCGCCCCGCCCGCCTGGCGGACGGTTGACGGGATCTGTTAATCGGGTGGCTACCCGGGTCTCTCGCTTCGTAAGGTGTGCCTGCCGCATCAGACGCTTACATCTTCTACGGGGGTCCCATGTCAGTCACCGGACTGAGACGTGCCGCGCGTGAGTCCGTCTCGGGGCTTCCCCGTGAGTTCTGGTGGCTGTGGGCCAGCACCCTCGTCAACCGGCTCGGCGGGTTCGTCGCCACCTTCATGGCGCTCTACCTGACGCTCGACCGCGGGTACTCCGCCTCCTACGCCGGGCTCGTCGCCGCGCTGCACGGGCTGGGCGGGGTGATCTCGTCGCTGGGCGCCGGGGTGATGACCGACCGGCTGGGGCGGCGGCCCACGCTGCTCGTGGCGCAGGTCTCCACGGCCGTGTCCGTGGTGGCTCTCGGGTTCGTGCGCGACCCGGTCGGCATCGCCGCCGTCGCCTTCCTCGTGGGAATGGCCTCCAACGCCTCCCGGCCGGCGGTGCAGGCGATGATGGCCGACATCGTGCGGCCGGAGGACCGTATCCGGGCCTTCTCGCTCAACTACTGGGCCATCAACCTCGGCTTCGCGGTCTCCTCCGCGGCGGCCGGGTTCATCGCCGAGTACAGCTACCTCGCCGGGTTCCTGATCGAGGGCGGCATGACGCTGGTCTGCGCCGTGCTCGTCTTCGTGAAGCTGCCCGAGTCCCGGCCGGACGGCAAGGACGCCCCGGACGCCTCCGCGGGGAGCGGGGCCGTCTCGCTCGGGACCGTGCTGCGCGACGGGCGCTTCATGAGCGTCGTCGGGCTGTCCTTCCTCATCGCCCTCGTCTTCCAGCAGGGGTACCTGGGGCTGCCGGTCGCCATGGGCGAGGCCGGGTTCACGCCCGCGGACTACGGCATGGCCATCGCCGTCAACGGCGTACTGATCGTCGTCCTGCAGATTCCCGTCACCCGGTTCATCGAGCACCGGGACCCCGGACGGCTGCTGGTGATCTCCTCGCTGCTCGCCGGATACGGCTTCGGGCTCACCGCCTTCGCCGGGTCGGTCGGCGTCTTCGCCCTCACCGTGTGCGTGTGGACGCTGGCCGAGATCGTCAACGCGCCGACCCAGACCGGACTCGTCGTCCGCCTCTCCCCGGCGCACGGGCGCGGGCGCTACCAGGGCATGTACACCATGTCCTGGGCGGTCGCCGCCCTCGTCGCCCCGCTGATGTCCGGTTTCGTGATCGACCGCTGGGGCGCCGAGTGGCTGTGGGGGGCGTGCGCCGTCGTCGGGACGGTGGCCGGGCTCGGGTACGGGCTGCTGATGCGGCGGCTTCCGGAAGAAGAACTTCCTGGAGAAGGGCTTCCGGGGGAGGGGCTTCCGACGGACGGGCTTCCGGGGAAGGAAGCGGTCGTGGTGGGGAAGGCCCCGGAGGTCAGTGCCTCCTGAGAAGCGCCGGCCCCGCGGGCATGCGGACCTCCGCGAACCTCCCGGCCGGATCGGCAGCGTCACCGCGTGGATCCCGTCGGCCTTGTGACCGGTGCGTTCGCGGACGCGCCGGCCCGCTTCGCGCCCACCGGCACGCCGAGGCCCCGGCGCCCGTCAAGGGCGCCGGGGCCTCGGTCGGTGGCGGGCCGGGTGCGTACGGCGTCAGCCGCACTGGCAGGGGCTGCCCGACTGGCAACCGCAACCGCAGCCCGAGCCGCAGCCGCAGGCGGCGATCAGGGTGAGGTTCCTGATCTCGGCGGGCTGCTCGGTCTCGTGTTCCCGCGTGGGGTCGGGCGTCGTGCTGGGGGAATCGGCCATGGGTCCCTCCTCGGGGCTGGCACCTGTGCACACCTGCCCCCATTCCACGCCCGCTCCGCCGGGCGCATCAACGGCGCATTGAGGCTCGTACGCCCTCCGGCCGGGCCCCGTCGCGCGGGTACGCCCCGGTCAGGCCTCTTCCGCCTCCTTGACCGCCTGGATCTCCGGCTGCAGGTCCGCCTGGATGTCGTCCGCGTGCTCGCCGGTGACCAGGTACACCACCCGCTTGGCGACCGAGACCGCGTGGTCGGCGAAGCGCTCGTAGTAGCGGCCCAGCAGCGTGACGTCGACGGCCGTCTCGATGCCGTGCTTCCAGCGGTCGTCGATCAGGTGCTGGAAGAGGGTGCGGTGCAGCAGGTCCATCGCGTCGTCGTCCTGCTCCAGCTGGAGCGCCAGGTCGACGTCCTTGGTGATGATCACCTCGGCCGCCTTCGCCATCAGGCGCTGCGCGAGCTGGCCCATCTCCAGGATGGTGGCGTGCAGGTCCTGCGGGACCGCGCGCTCGGGGTAGCGCAGCCGGGCCAGCTTCGCCACGTGCTGGGCCAGGTCGCCCGAGCGCTCCAGGTCGGCCGACATCCGCAGCGAGGTGACGACTATGCGCAGGTCGGTGGCCACCGGCTGCTGGCGGGCCAGCAGGGCGATGGCCCGGGCCTCCAGGTCGTGCTGGAGCTCGTCGACCTTCTGGTCGGCCTCGATCACGCTCTCCGCAAGCTTCAGATCGGCGTCGAGGATGGCCGTCGTGGCGCGTCCGATCGCCGACCCGACCAGCCGGGCCATCTCCACCAGACCGTCGCCGATCGAATCCAGTTCCTCGTGGTACGCGTCCCGCATCAGGGTTCCTCTCGTGCGTCTCTGTCCGGGCTTCAGGGGCCTGGTCTCCTCCCCACGCTCCCACGTTCGGGCCCGTACGCGTCCGATTCCGTCACCCCAAATGAACCATCACTGGCTCCAAGGTGAACTCTGGGCGACGAGTGTTCGAGCTCGGCCACCGACGGCTGTGGGCATCGGCCACACCATGCCTAACCTGGGAGCATGGACGTGAACGCGGCGGTCGCCGCAGTGGCAGCGATCGCCGGAGTGCTCACCGGCGTCATCGCCATGCTGGCGTTCCGCTTCAGTGAGCGCGAGCAACGGCGCCCCACGCGCACCTCGCTGCACACGGACCCGGTGCTTCCGCCGGGGGTGGACACCGTCCTGTCCGTACTGCGCTCGTCCGCCGTCGTCCTCGACGAGGCCGACGGCGTGGTCAAGGCCAGCTCCGCCGCGTACGCCCTCGGACTGGTGCGCGGCGGCAAGCTCGCCGTGGAGCCCATGCTGCAGATGGCCCGCGACACCCGGCGCGACGGCGAGATACGCCAGGTCGAGCTGGACCTGCCCCGCCGGGGGACCGGACGCGGCGAGGCCCTCGCGGTGTCCGCGCGGGTCGCGCCGCTCGGCTCCCGGCTCGTCCTGCTGCTCGTCGAGGACCTCACCGAGGCCCGCCGCATCGAGGCGGTGCGACGCGACTTCGTCGCCAACGTCAGCCACGAGCTGAAGACCCCCGTCGGGGCGCTCTCGCTGCTCTCCGAGGCCGTGATGGACGCCGCCGACGATCCCGAGGCCGTGGAACGGTTCGCCGGGCGGATGCAGATCGAGGCGACCCGGCTGACCAACCTGGTGCAGGAACTCATCGACCTCTCCCGGGTGCAGAACGACGACCCGCTGGAGGACGCCGAACCCATCCGCGTCGACGAACTGGTCGCCGAGGCCATCGACCGCTGCCGGCACGCGGCGGGGACGAAGGAGATCACCATGGCCGCGGGCGGCACCGCCGACCTGCACGTGTGGGGAAACCGCGGCCAGCTCGCCGCCGCGCTCGGCAACCTCGTCGAGAACGCGGTCAACTACTCACCCGCCCGCACCCGCGTGGGCATCGCGGCCCGCACGGTCGCCCAGCCCGGCGGGGACCTGATCGAGATAGCGGTGACCGACCAGGGCATCGGCATCTCCGACAAGGACAAGGAGCGCATCTTCGAGCGCTTCTACCGCGTCGACCCGGCCCGCTCCCGTGCCACCGGCGGTACGGGGCTCGGCCTCGCGATCGTGAAACACGTGGCCGCCTCGCACGGCGGGGAGGTCACGGTGTGGAGCGCCGAGGGCCAGGGTTCCACCTTCACCCTGCGGCTGCCGGAGGCCGGTGCGGCCCGCGACCGCGCCCATCAGATGTCCCACCGGGACGACACCGAGGACCTCGACGGCGAGGCCGGACGGACGTCCCACCCATCCCCCCACTCTTCCGATCCATCCGCGTACGAAACGCTTCCCTCCCCGGAGGTCCTTCCGTGACCCGAGTGCTCGTCGTCGAGGACGAGGAGTCCTTCTCCGACGCCCTGTCGTACATGCTCCGCAAGGAGGGCTTCGAGGTCGCCGTCGCGACCACCGGGCCCGACGGACTCGACGAGTTCGAGCGCAACGGCGCCGACCTCGTACTGCTCGACCTGATGCTGCCCGGGCTGCCGGGCACCGAGGTGTGCCGCCAGCTGCGCGGCCGCTCCAACGTCCCGGTCATCATGGTGACCGCCAAGGACAGCGAGATCGACAAGGTCGTCGGCCTGGAGATAGGGGCCGACGACTACGTCACCAAGCCGTTCTCCTCGCGCGAGCTGGTGGCGCGCATCCGCGCGGTGCTGCGCCGGCGCGGGGAGCCGGAGGAGGTCGCTCCGGCGGCCCTGGAGGCCGGGCCGGTGCGGATGGACGTCGACCGGCACGTGGTGACCGTGGGCGGCACCAAGGTCGACCTGCCGCTGAAGGAGTTCGACCTGCTGGAGATGCTGCTGCGGAACGCGGGGCGGGTGCTGACGCGGATGCAGCTCATCGACCGGGTGTGGGGTGCCGACTACGTCGGTGACACCAAGACGCTCGACGTGCACGTCAAGCGGTTGCGGGCGAAGATCGAGCCGGATCCGGGGGCGCCGCGGTACCTGGTGACGGTGCGGGGGCTGGGGTACAAGTTCGAGCCGTAGGCCCGTGGTGCCGGTGCCGGTGCCGGTGCCGGGGCTGGGCGGGGGGTGTTGCGCTGCCCGGCGCTTGCGGGGTGCCGCTGCGCCCACCCGTGCCGCCCCAGCGGCACGACTGCCCGCAGCTACGGCGGCGCGACTGGCCGCAGCTCCAGCGGCACGACTGGCCGTAGCTACGGTGGCGTGACGCATTGAAGGGCGGGACCCCCTGTTCGGGGTCCCGCCCTTCAGTGTCGTACGAGTGTCAGTGGCTGGTCTGGGCGCTTGCGGAGGCGGCGTCGGTCGGGGTGCCCGACGGGGTGTCGGTCTCCGTCGACTCGCCGTTCTCGGCGTTCTCGCCGTCCTCCGAGGTGCCGGTGGCCTCGTCCGTGGTGTCGTCCGCCGGTTCGCCGGAGGACTCCGCCGAGGAGTCCGCAGACGGTTCCGTCGAGGCGCCCGGCGCGACCGGAGCCTCGGTCGGGCCCCACTTCTCGAAGAAGTGCTCGGCCGGGAAGACGAGCGCGCGCAGGCTCACGTCACCGGTCTCGCTGAAGGTGAAGGTGATCTTCTGGGCGTTGCCGTCCTGGACGGCCTCACGGCTGCTGGGCAGAACGGCGGCCGCGTTGCCCTCGCCGCCGAGGACCAGCGAGCCACCGGCCGGGACGGTGAGGCTGCCGCCCTCGGCGGGGGTCAGCTCGGCGGTCTTGCCGGTGCCGGGGACGGTGACCGACTCCAGCGTCTGGTCGGTGCGGCCCTCGTTGAACAGCGTGGCGGAGACGACCGCCGGGCCCGTCGACTCCAGGTCGGGCTGGGTGATGACCGTGGCGTTCTGGACCTTGATGGCGCCGACGGTCGTCGACGCGTTGTCCGGCTGGATCTCCAGGGTCTGGGCGTTGTGGCCGGCCGCGCACGCGGAGAGCGAGGCGATCGAGAACGCGATGGCGGCGGCGGCGAGAGCGCCGCGTCGAAGGCTGCTGCTCACGGCGGCGGCAACTCCTTGACTCGAGCGTTTGGCGACCGGGTGAAGCCGCCCTAAGGGTCTGTCAGCGGCCTCAGGTTACCGAGCCGTCCCCGCGCGGCCGCACCCGACCCTCCCGAGACGTCCCGCATCGGCCCGGGAAGGAGTGTCCGAAGCCCCGGTCGCCCGCCTCGTCGACGATCGGGAACGGGCCTACTCCGTGCCTTGAGGCGTAAGTGACTCACCAGTCACTTGGGTCACTTTCACGCCGTACTCCCGTGCCATTCCCATAGTGATCGAGCATTTCTCGCGAAGGAATGAGCGGAGGACTCCGGAATTGATCACCGGCTGCTCATCCTCACGGCGTGTGATCAATTCCGGATTCGACCGGAACCCGGCTCCGTGAGCCGAACGGAGTGGCGGAAGTCGAGCACTTGGAACCGGACATATGGGGATGTTCAGCCGCTCGTGTGAGGCTCCGGATGCGTGTAACGTACGCGTTTCGCTCGAGCCGGAGAGCCGCTCCGACCTGCGAATACCCGCTTCCGCTAGGTGTCCGCAGCACGTCCCTGTCGCTGTTGTCAAGCCCCGAGAATGGCCCTGACCTGCGAAAACGCCATTCAGAAGACGCCGTATCCGTGTTACCCTGGATAGCCACGGAAGGGGTACCTGTCACATGACGTTCAAGGTTGGCGACACCGTGGTCTATCCCCATCACGGGGCCGCGCTGATCGAGGCTATCGAAACTCGCCAGATCAAAGGCGTGGACAAGACCTACTTGGTGCTGAAGGTCGCCCAGGGTGACCTGACGGTACGTGTGCCAGCGGACAATGCGGAGTTCGTCGGCGTACGTGATGTGGTCGGTCAGGACGGGTTGGACCGGGTCTTCGAGGTGCTGCGCGCTCCGTACGCCGAGGAGCCCACGAACTGGTCCCGTCGTTACAAGGCAAATCTGGAGAAGCTCGCCTCGGGCGATGTCATCAAGGTCGCGGAAGTCGTGCGTGACCTGTGGCGTCGTGAGCGCGAGCGCGGACTCTCCGCCGGTGAGAAGCGCATGCTCGCCAAGGCGCGTCAGATCCTGGTCAGCGAGCTCGCCCTCGCGGAGAACACCAACGAGGACAAGGCCGAAGCCCTGCTCGACGAGGTTCTCGCCTCCTGAGACTCCCTGAGTCGCGGCTCGCACCCGCGGCCGGCTCCCGGCCGCAGCGAGCAGCGCACTCTCAGCACTCAGCACATCACCATGCCACGGTGCCCGATGACGTCATGGACGTCGCCGGGCGCTGTGGCATGTCCGCCCCCGGACACCTGCCCACGGGACACCCGCCCACACCGCGCTTGCGCCACACCGGGGAATGTGCCATGACTCACGTCCCCACCCCTGGTGCACCGGGCCCGGGAGGCCGGCTCGACCAGCGTCACGGAAGGGGCTGGTCAAGGCGGAACGCCCGGCACTCCCCCCGCTCCGGGAGCAGGGGGTACGCCCAGGCCATACCCACCTGGGCCGAGCACACAAACCTGACAGGAACCGATGTCTGACGATCCGCTCCCCCCGCCCTCGACGACCCCCGTACCCGGCCGCGCCACCAGCCGTGCGACCGCCCGGACGGCGGCCGTGATCCCGGCCGCCGGCCGCGGTGTACGCCTCGGCCCCGGCGCCCCCAAGGCCCTGCGCGCCCTGGGCGGCACGCCCATGCTCGTCCACGCCGTCCGCGCGATGGCCGACTCCCGCGCCGTCTCCCTGGTCGTCGTCGTGGCCCCGCCCGACGGCGCCCCCGAGGTCAAGTCGCTGCTCGACGCGCACGCGCTGCCCGACCGCACCGACTTCCTCGTGGTCCCCGGCGGCGAGAGCCGCCAGGAGTCCGTGAAACACGGCCTGGACGCGCTGCCGCCCGGCTACGACATCGTCCTGGTGCACGACGCCGCCCGCCCGCTCGTCCCCGTCGACACCGTCGACGCCGTCATCGAGGCCGTACGCGACGGAGCACCGGCCGTCGTGCCCGCCCTGCCGCTCGCCGACACCGTCAAACAGGTCGAGCCCGCCGCCCCGGGCGAACCGGAACCCGTGGTCGCCACCCCGGACCGCTCCCTGCTGCGGGCCGTGCAGACCCCCCAGGGCTTCGACCGGGACACCCTCGTGCGCGCGCACGGGACGGTGAAGGACGACGTCACCGACGACGCGAGCATGGTCGAACAGCTCGGCCTCACCGTCGTCACCGTCCCCGGCCACGAGGAGGCCTTCAAGGTCACCCGCCCCCTCGACCTGGTCCTCGCCGAGGCGGTCCTGGCCCGCAGGAGGCTCAACGATGGCTTCTGAGCGGACGACGGCCTCCGAGCAGCCGTACCCCCTGCCCCGGGTCGGCATCGGCACCGACATCCACGCCTTCGAGGACGGCCGCGAACTGTGGTGCGCCGGCCTGAAGTGGGAGGGCGAGGGCCCCGGCCTGGCCGGCCACTCCGACGCGGACGTCGTCGCCCACGCCGCCTGCAACGCCCTCTTCTCCGCCGCCGGCCTCGGCGACCTGGGGCAGCACTTCGGCACCGGCCGCCCCGAATGGTCCGGCGCGTCCGGCGTGACCCTGCTGACCGAGGCCGCGCGCATCGTCCGGGAGGCAGGCTTCCGCATCGGCAACATCGCCGTACAGGTGGTCGGACCCCGCCCGAAGATCGGCAAGCGCAGGGCGGAGGCGCAGCAGCTCCTCTCGGAAGCGGCCGGCGCCCCGGTCTCGGTCTCCGGCGCCACCACCGACGGCCTGGGATTCCCGGGAAGGGACGAGGGCCTCATGGCGGTGGCGACGGCACTCGTCGTCCACGAGGGATGACGGAACCCACCCGGTAGGGGCCGCGCCGACGCGCGGCTCCACCACGCGGACACGACCAGCCCTCACCGGGCCCCACGCGACATACGCCCCCGAAACCGCAGGAGGCGCACCGCACCTTCCCGCGCCCACTACCCTGGTGTCGTGACCATTCGCCTGTACGACACCAGCGCCCGGCAGATCCGTGACTTCACCCCGCTCCAGCCGGGTTGCGTCTCGATCTACCTGTGTGGTGCCACCGTGCAGGCGGCACCCCACATCGGGCACATCCGCTCGGGCCTGAACTTCGACATCATGCGCCGCTGGTTCGAGTACCGCGGCCTGTCGGTGACGTTCGTCCGCAACGTCACCGACATCGACGACAAGATCATCGCCAAGTCCGCCGAACAGGGCCGCCCCTGGTGGTCCATCGGCTACGACAACGAGCGCGCCTTCACCGACGGCTACCGCGCCCTCGGCTGCCTGCCCCCGACCTACGAACCGCGCGCCACCGGCCACATCACCGAGATGGTCGAGATGATGCGCGGCCTCATCGAACGCGGCCACGCCTACGCGGCCGACGGCAACGTGTACTTCGCCGTCACCTCGTTCCCCGAGTACCTGAAGCTGTCCAACCAGGAACTCGACAACCTGCTCCAGCCGTCCGCCGAGGGCGAGACCGGCAAGCGGGACCCGCGCGACTTCGCGATGTGGAAGGCGGCCAAGCCCGGCGAACCCAGCTGGGAGACGCCGTGGGGCCGCGGACGCCCCGGCTGGCACCTGGAGTGCTCGGCGATGGCGCACAAGTACCTCGGCGGCGCCTTCGACATCCACGGCGGCGGCCTCGACCTGATCTTCCCGCACCACGAGAACGAGATCGCCCAGGCCAAGGCCTACGGCGACGAGTTCGCCCGCTACTGGGTGCACAACGCCTGGGTCACCATGAGCGGCGAGAAGATGTCGAAGTCGCTCGGCAACAGCGTCCTGGTCTCCGAGATGGTCAAGCGCTGGCGGCCCATCGTGCTGCGTTACTACCTCGGCACCCCGCACTACCGGTCCATGATCGAGTACAGCGAGGAGGCCCTGCGCGAGGCCGAGTCCGCGTTCGCGCGGATCGAGGGCTTCGTGCAGCGCGTGGTGGAGAAGGCCGGAGGCGTCGTCGAACCCGCCACCGAGGTGCCGCCCGCGTTCGCCGAGGCGATGGACGACGACCTGGGCGTCCCGCAGGCGCTCGCCGTCGTGCACACCACCGTCCGGCAGGGCAACAGCGCACTGTCCGCCGACGACAAGGAGGAGGCCATCGCCCGCCTCGCCGAGGTCCGCGCCATGCTCGGCGTGCTCGGCCTCGACCCGCTCGACCCGCACTGGGCCGGCGAGACCGGCCGCGGCGAGGACCTCCACGGCGTGATCGACACCCTCGTCCGCATGGTCCTCGACCAGCGCGAGGCCGCCCGCGCCCGCAAGGACTGGCCCACCGCGGACGCCATCCGCGACCAGCTGAGCCAGTCCGGCCTGGTCATCGAGGACAGCCCGCAGGGGCCGCGCTGGAGCCTCGGCCCGCGCTGAGGAGCCAGGCCCCGACCGGCCCCGACCTCGGCATCCGAAGATCGACTGTGCCGTCCGGGCCTCCGGGCGGCACACTTCATAGGCACACGTCACAGACGTACGCACCAGGTGCGTACCTGATACGCACCAGGTACGCACACAAGCAGCACCACCCACGACTTCATGGAGACGGATACCTCATGGCCGCGAACAACCGCCGCATGTCCGGCAAGAAGGGCGCGCAGGTCGGCAGCGGCGGCCAGCGGCGCCGAGGCCTGGAAGGCAAGGGACCCACGCCGCCCGCCGAGATGCGCAAGGGACACGCCAAGCAGCGCGCCGCCCAGGCGAAGGCACGCCGCGCCCAGGGCGCCCGCCCGCAGCAGCGGCGCGGCGGGGGCCGCTCGGCCTCCGAACTCGTCGTCGGCCGCAACCCGGTCGTCGAGGCGCTGCGCGAGGGCGTGCCCGCGTCCACGCTCTACGTCCAGCAGTTCATCGACAACGACGAGCGGGTGCGCGAGGCGCTCCAGCTCGCGGCCGAACGCGGCGGCATCAACCTCATGGAGGCGCCGCGCCCCGAGCTCGACCGCATGACCAACGGCCTGAACCACCAGGGCCTGGTCCTCCAGGTCCCGCCGTACGAGTACGCGCACCCCGAGGACCTCGTCGCCAACGCCCACGACGAGGGTGAGGACCCGCTGATCGTCGCCCTCGACGGGGTCACCGACCCGCGCAACCTCGGCGCGGTCGTCCGGTCCGTCTCCGCGTTCGGCGGCCACGGCGTCGTCGTGCCCGAACGGCGCGCCGCCGGCATGACCGCCGGCGCCTGGAAGACGTCCGCCGGCACGGCCGCCCGTACGCCCGTCGCCCGCGCCACCAACCTGACGCGCGCCCTGGAGGCGTACAAGAAGGCCGGCATCGCGGTCGTCGGCCTGGCCGCCGACGGCGAGGCCGAGCTCGGCGACCTCGCCGCGCTGGACGGACCGGTCGTCATCGTCGTCGGCAGCGAGGGCAAGGGCCTCTCCCGACTGGTCGGCGAGACCTGCGACATCCGGGTCCGGATCCCGATGCCGGGCGGCGCGGAGTCGCTCAACGCCGGTGTGGCGGCGGGCATCGTGCTGTACGAGGCGGCGCGTCGGCGCGGCTGAACGGATGTTCTACGGGGTCACCCGTGCGGGGCGTTTCGGGTGGTCCGGGCAGGCTTGACGCGGTCCGGACACTTCCGACGGGTCAAGACAGTGTCCTAACGCCGTGTCACTCGGTTAGATGCGTGTGGACACCAGAACACCCCGCACACCCACGGGGGACCGCTCGTCGGGACTCGACGACGCTCCCGCGCTGAGCATGGTGAAGGTGCCGAGCGATCCGGCCCAGGTCATCGTCAATCACGCCAGCTTCCGCGTGCAGCTGGGCGCCTCGGCGCGGCGTGCCCCCCTGCCGCGGATCGCACGGCACGCGAGTGCCGCCGAGGAGACCGCCCGCATCCCCGTCGTCACCACCGTGGGCACGCCGGGCCAGGCACCCACCCGCCGTCGGCCCGTCGTCTGGAGCGGCCGGTCCGCACCCGACGACACCGGCGCCCACCGGCTGCTCCAGGCCGTACGGCACGAAGGCGTCCACCACGCCGACGAGCCGCTCGCCGACACCGGGGGCACCCAGGTCATCCCGCGCACCGGCACCGGGTACGACTACGCCGACGACCCGGCCACCCAGCCCATCGAAACCCCGTTCGTCGGCGCCCAGCGCCGCCCGGCCGACGGGCCCCTGCTGCCCCCGATGCGCACGGTCGGCAGCGCCTACGACGAACCCGCCTACGACGACCCCGCGTACCACGAGCCCGCCTACGACGACCCCGCGTACGGCGACGAGTCCGAGGACACCGGCCGGCGCGCCAGGCGGCACGGTGACGACGCGGCCCGGCACGCCTACTACCCCGGACGCCGGATGAACCTCGGCGTCGTCCTGCTCCCCCTGCGCGTCTTCCTCGGCGGCATCTCCGTCTACGCCGGGATGAGCAAGCTGTGCGACCCCCTCTACTTCGAGGGCGGCAAACGCGGCTCCATGGTCAAGTGGCTGCACACCCTGCACCCCTGGGAAGTCGCCGAACCGCTGCGCCAGTTCGCCCTCGAGCACCCCGTCGGCTCCGGCCTCGCCATCGCCTTCGCGCAGATCGTCGTGGGCGTCCTGACCGCCCTCGGCTGCTGGCAGCGCCTGGCCGCCGTCGTCGGGGCGGCGCTCTCGGCGGCCCTGCTGGTCACCGTCAGCTGGAAGAGCGTCCCCGCCTACGAGACGCCCGACATCATCTACCTCGCCGCCTGGTCACCGCTGATCATCGCGGGTGCCCCCGTCTACTCCGTCGACGGCCGCCTCGCGGGCGCAGCCTGGCGCCGGCTCGGCCCCCGCGCCGACATCTGGGACCTGCGCCGGTACGTGCTGCGCCGGGGCGCCCTGGTCACCTTCGTGGTCTGCGGGTTCAGCATGCTCGTCGGCTCACTGCTCGGCGGTGCCGTACGGGACGCCGACCGCGTGGTCGTCCCCGGACCCGGCGAAGCCCCGCGCAACGAGCTCCCCGGCTCCCCCCTGCCGGAGGAGTCCCACGAGCGCCGGAAGGAGAAGCAGACCCCGTCCGCCTCCACCTCGCCCACCCGGGACGCCACCTCGGACACGGCGAGCCCGTCCGCCGGCACCACCGCCCCCGGCGCGACCCAGGGCGTCGGAGCGGCCACCGGCGAACCCAGCCAGACCCAGGGCAGCACCGGTCAGGCCCCACCCCAGCAGTCCTCCCCGGCCGGTCAGGCACCGAGCACCACTTCCGGCCCCACCTCGGGCGGCGCCGGCACCTCCGGCGGCAGCGGCACACCGAGCGGGGGCAGCGGCGGTTCCTCCTCCGGGAGGCCGGGACTCGTGGGCGGCCTCCTGGGCTAGCTCGGCGTACGGCAGTGGGGTCCCGCATCTCGTCCGTGCGGGACCCCACTGCCGTGAAAAAGCGGTGACTACGGACGGCCGGCCGTCACGCCCCGCTCGCCCGGCCGCGCTGACGCAGTGCGATCCGGTTGCCGTCCGGGTCCACGGCCTCGATGCGCACCCCGAACGGGTAGTCCTCCGGCTCGGGCTGATCGAACGTCACGCCGCGGTCGCGCCACACCGCGAAGTCCTTCCGCAGATCGTCCGATTCCAGGAAGACCACACCGAGCGCCCTTCCGCCCGGCTCACCCGCGGCCGACTGCCCCGAGCCCGCCCCGTGCGGCCACAGGAGGAGCTCCGGAGCACTGCCCGGAACGCCCACCGTGAGGAAGCGTCCCTCGGGGCCCGAATGATCCGTGCGCTTCTCCAGGCCGAGCTGGTCCGTGTAGAACCTCAGCGCCCGGTCCTGGTCGGTCACGTTGATCGTCACGTACATGACGCTGGTCAGCATCGTGCGGTCCTCTCCTGCCACCCGTCCGACGCGGCGGGTCGCCACGTCGTGCCACCTCACTGACGGACGGCGGCCGGGCGATGTGACGGGCGGAAGGAAGAAGACGTCAACGGCCCTGCGCCGAGAGCTCCTTCGCCGCCTCCGTCAGGTCCTTCGCGGTGTCGATCGCCCGCCAGTAGGAGCCCTGGGGGATCGGGAAACCGGCCAGGCGGCGCTCACGCGCCAGACGCGGGAACGTGGTGCGCTCGTGATCGCCGCGCTCCGGGAGCAGGCCGGCGAACTCGGAGGAGAAGACGTACACGCCCGCGTTGATCTCGAAGGTCGACGGCGGAGCCTCGATGAAGTCGGTGATGTGCCCGAAGCCGTCCGTGCGCACCGCGCCCCACGGGATGCGCGGACGGGCCAGGGCGAGGGTCGCGACGGCGTCCCGCTCGGTGTGGAAGTCGGCCATGTCACGCAGCGAGAAACGGGTCCAGATGTCGCCGTTGGTGGCGTACCAGGGCCGGTCCGGGTGCGGGAGGTGAGCGGCGGCGTACTTCAGGCCGCCGCCGCGGCCGAGGGGTTCCGTCTCGACGACGGTGGTGACGGAGAGGGGCAGGTCGGCGGTGTCCAGCCACTTCTGCAGGACCTCGGCGAGGTGACCGCAGGAGACCACCACGTCCGTCACGCCCTCCTCGGCGAGCCAGGAGAGCTGGTGGCCGATGATCGGGGTTCCCGTGCCGGGGATCTCGACCATCGGCTTGGGACGGTCGTCGGTGTACGGACGAAGCCGGGATCCCTGACCTCCGGCCAGGACTACGGCCTGTACGGGGCGGGCGACGGCACGCGGATCGGTCATGCCCGCACTTTACGCGGCGCGGCGTTCGGGGTTTTTACAGGTGCCCTGTGCCGGTGCGGGGGGCGTTCGCGCGGCCCGGCGTTCGCGGGGGGTCTCCCCAAGGGGAGACCCCGGCCCACCCGTACCGCCCCGGGGTGCCTCCCAGGCCTTCAAGCCAGGGACTGGGGAAGGCGCGACCGCCCGCGGAAGACGGCGGCAGGCCGGGCGGGTTCAGTGGGCGGCTGTGGTGACGCCCGAGGCGAAGGAGGTGTCACAGACCGGGCGGGCGTAGGACTGGGCCTTGGTGGGGCCGTAGACGCGGACCGCCGCCTTGCCGAGGGCGCGGGCGATGGACGCGCAGTGCTCCGCCAGCGACGGGCGGTCGTTCACGGCCTGCTGGAGGTGGGTGAGCGCCACGCCCGGGTCCTCCTCCTGCAGTTCGATCAGCAACTTGTCCCGCAACACGTGCTGCGGCGCCCGGACGTCGGCACGGGAGGACGCGTCGGAGGCGGCCGCGAGCACCGGGCTCGAGGAGGCTCCCGACCAGTTGACCCGAGCGACCGCGAGAGTCCCGGAGAACACCAGGACGACGGGCAGGACGAAGGCGAGGGAACGGCCGATCCGGCGGGCGGGGCCCCGGCCGCGACGCGTCTGACGGTTCGTGGAGTGCTTCACGCGAGCGAGGGTAGCGCCCAGTGGCGACAAGAAAACATTCCGTCACCGTTACGGGGGATACGGAGCCCGATAAACCGGTTGGCATGTTGACGAACACGGTCGAAATGGCCGGTATGCCGGGGTATTTGTCGACAACGCGAAGGGCCCCGCGACGATCCGCGGGGCCCTTCGCGTGAAACGGCGTCAGTCGGACAGGCGCGCACCGGTCGACGTCGAGAACACGTGGGTCTCACCCGAACGCGGCACGACGTGCAGCTGGCTGCCCTTCTCCGGCACCTCACGGCCACCCACGCGGACGACGATGTCCTTGGACTCGCCACCGACCTGCGCGGTGCCGTACACGAACGCGTCGGAGCCCAGCTCCTCGACGACGTTCACGGTGACCGCGAGACCCTGGTCGGAGTCGGCGCCGGCCACGTCGAAGTGCTCGGGACGGATACCCACGGTCACGGTCTTGTCACTGGTCGCCGAGAGCGCGTCACGCTGCACCGGCACCACCGAGTTGCCGAACTTCACACCACCGTCGGCGATCGGGACCTCCACCAGGTTCATCGCCGGGGAACCGATGAAGCCGGCGACGAACAGGTTCGCGGGCTTGTCGTACATGTTCCGCGGGGTGTCGACCTGCTGCAGCAGACCGTCCTTCAGGACCGCGACACGGTCACCCATGGTCAGGGCCTCGACCTGGTCGTGCGTGACGTAGACCGTGGTGATGCCCAGACGGCGCTGCAGCGACGCGATCTGCGTACGGGTGGACACACGGAGCTTGGCGTCCAGGTTGGACAGCGGCTCGTCCATGAGGAACACCTGCGGCTCACGCACGATCGCACGGCCCATCGCCACACGCTGACGCTGACCACCGGAGAGCGCCTTCGGCTTGCGGTCCAGGTACTCGGTCAGGTCGAGGATCTTCGCGGCCTCCTCGACCTTCTGCCGGATCTCCGCCTTGTTGACACCCGCGATCTTGAGCGCGAAGCCCATGTTGTCCGCGACCGTCATGTGCGGGTAGAGCGCGTAGTTCTGGAACACCATGGCGATGTCCCGGTCCTTCGGCGGCAGGTGCGTGACGTCGCGGTCACCGATGCGGATCGCACCGCCGTTGACGTCCTCGAGCCCCGCGAGCATGCGGAGCGAGGTCGACTTGCCGCAACCGGACGGACCGACCAGGACGAGGAACTCGCCGTCCGCGATCTCGATGTCGAGGGCGTCGACGGCGGGCTTGGTGGAACCGGGGTAGACCCGGGTCGCCTTGTCGAACGTGACAGTGGCCATGGTGAATGGTCCCCTTCTACCGGCAGGAACGTGCCGGACGATCCGAGTAGGAAGGTGAAGCCACGACGGAGACTCCGCTGTGGTGTGGTCCACACGAGTGAACTGGCACAGGACGGTACCCGGCGTTCACCTGGTTGTCAGTAGTTCCAGGGCTGTGAATTTCGTGGAAACTTTCGACCACGGCGGTGACTGTCGTGTTTCGTACGTGATCACCGCTCGCTCGCGTAGCGGTCCGCCAGCACCCCCACCGCCGTCGCGACCGCCTCCCGCAGCCCTGCCGGGCCGAGCACCTCCGCCTCGACGCCGAGCCGCAGCAGGTCGCCGGTGGCGACCGACTCCGACTCGACGGCCAGCTCCACCTCCACCCAGCCCCGCTCGTCCGCCGGCCCCGCGTCCGCGAGCGCCCGCGCCCCCGCCGCCCCGAACTGCATCGGCAGCAGCTTCTGCCCGCGCGGTGAGAGTCGCACCCGGGCCGTGCCCTGCCGCATCGCCGCCTCCATCCGCCGGGACGACTCCGTCCAGTACGCGGCCAGGTCGAAGCCCGCGGGCCGGATGAACTCCTCGCCCGTCTCCGCCACCGCCTGGAACCGCGACACCCGGTAGGTGCGCACCGCGTCGTCCGCCAGCGCCACCAGGTACCAGATGCCGCCCTTCAGCACGAGCCCCAGCGGACGCACCTCCCGGTGCACCTCGCCGCGCCAGCGCCGGTAGTGGGTCTCCAGCACCCTGCGCTCCCACACGGCCCGCGCGATCGGCTCCAGGTACGGCACGGGGTCGGCGTCCCGGAACCAGGCCGGCGCGTCCAGGTGGAACCGCTCGCGCACCCGCCGCGCCTGGTCCGCCAGTTCGCCCGGCAGGGAGGCCTCCACCTTCAGCTGGGCGCTCGCCAGTACGGCACCCAGACCCAAGTCCCTGGCCGGTCCCGGCAGTCCCGCGAGGACCAGCGAACCGGCCTCCGCGTCCGTCAGCCCGGTGAGCCGCGTGCGGTAGCCCTCCACCAGGCGGTAGCCGCCCTCCGGCCCGCGTTCGGCCCGCACCGGCACCCCGGAGGCGCCGAGCGCCTCGATGTCCCGGTACACGGTGCGCACCGACACCTCCAGCTCGGCCGCCAGTTCGGGGGCGGTCATCCGGCCGCGGTTCTGCAGCAGCAGGAGCAGGGAGAGGAGCCGGTCGGCGCGCATGGGAGCCATTGTCCCGCCGTACCTGACAGAGGATGTCAGGTACGGCGGGAAGGGTGGGGCACACCGTCGTCCACCCCGGAAGGGAACGTCCATGCCCACCACCGAGACCACCGGCCACTTCACCTTCGCCGACTGGAAGGAGAGCCCCGTCACCGAGGAGGGTGTTCTCCCCCGTCTCGCGCACGCCACGGTCACCAACGCCTTCTCGGGCGGCATCGAGGCCGAGGCCACGACCTGCGACTACGCGATCACCTACCTGACCGGCGGAACCGGCACCTTCGCCGGAATGGAGCTCGTCGCCGGCCGGGTCGACGGCCGGTCCGGCACCTTCGTCCTGGAGGAGCGCGGCCGCTTCGAGCCCGACGGCACCGTCCACTGCGCCTTCGAGGTCGTCGAGGGCTCGGGCACCGGGGAGCTGACCGGCCTGCGCGGCACGGGCGGGTTCACCTACCGGCACGGGGAGACGGAGGTGGCGTACACCTTCGAGTACGACTTGGGGTGAACGGGCGGGACCTCGTCCCACAAGTGCGTGGCCCGGCGAAACCGGCTCTGTGTACAGTGGACCAGCCTTCGCGCGCGCCGCGCGGCGCCTCCTTAGCTCAGTTGGCCAGAGCAACGCACTTGTAATGCGTAGGTCGTCGGTTCGAATCCGACAGGGGGCTCAGTGAAACCCCAGGTCAGGTCTGACCTGGGGTTTTTCATGCCGTAAGACCGCGTAGCCGACGGGCGATCTCCAGGTCCGTCTCGTCCAGCGGACGGCCCTCCTCGACCTCCCACAGGCAGTTCTGCAGCAGCCGCCCGTACGTCCACGCGCGTGCCCGCGCGCGGTCCAGGGCGAGGACGTCGGTCATGGCGTCGAAGCGCCAGGTGACGTCGTCGGGGTCGAAGCGGTTGGCGAGGGCGGGCCAGAGGTCGAAGCCGGGGTCGCCGGCCAGGGGTTTGGGGTCGATGGCGAGCCAGGGGGCGCGGTCGGAGGCGAGGACGTTCTCGTCGTGCAGGTCCCAGTGGAGGAGGCGGTCGCCGGGTTCGCCGGTGACCTCGCGTACGGCGGCGGCGCAGTCGGCGACGAGGCGGCGGGCGGCCGGGTCCGGGATGCGGTCCAGGACGGCGGGGGTCCGTTCCAGCATGGCGGGCGCGATGTCGCGGAGGTGGCGCATGCCTTCGGGGGCCGGGGTGGTGTGGAGGTGGGCGAGGAGGCTGGCGATGACCAGGACGGCCTCGTGGACGTCTTCCTGGTGGGCGAGCATGCGGGTGGCGTCGAGGCGTTCCAGGAGCATGGTGCCGGTGGGTTCGTCGTGGTCGAGGAGGCGGACCGCGCCGTCGCCGTTCCACAGGCGCAGGGCGACCGGTTCGCCGTCGGTCTCGTGGTCGCGGACCTGGAGCTTGAGCACGGCGGGTGTGCCGTCCGCGCGGTCGACGGGGAGGACCAGGGCGCTCACGCCGTGCATGGGCGCGCCGGTGACGCGCAGGTTCCAGCGGTGCAGGAAGGCGTCGGTGAGGTCGGGGAGGGCGGCGATGAAGGCGCGGCCGGCCTCCTTGTTGAACTTCTCCTGGGCGGCGGCGAGTTCTGCGGGAACGTCGATCACCTCTCGCACAGTAGTGGCACCCGTTATGGCTCCAGGACGACTTTTCCGGTCGTGGCCCTGTTCTCCAGGGCGCGGTGGGCGGCGGCGGCCTCGGCGAGGGGGAAGCGGTGCACGGCGGGGGTGAGCCTGCCCTCGGCGGCCTCGGTGAGGGCGCGCAGTTCGAGGGTGCGGACGGGGTCGGGGCCGCCTGCCCTGCGCATCATCTCGGGGCCGAGGACGTTGGTCGAGAGGCCCTCGACGAGGTAGGGGCTGTCGCTGCTGATGCCTTGGGAGGACCAGCCGAACACGATGTGGCGGCCGTCGGGGGCGAGGAGGTCGATCGCCGTGCGGGCGGTGTCGCCGCCGACGCCGTCGTAGACGAGGGTGATCTTGCCGCGGTGGGTGTCGAGTCGTTCGGGCCAGTGGGGGTCCGTGTAGTCGATGGCGAGGTCGGCGCCGTTGGCTGTCACCCGGGCGGTTTTCGTGGGGCCGCCGGCGAGGCCGATGACGGTGGCGCCGGCGTTCTTGGCGTATTGCACGAGGAGGGTGCCGATGCCGCCGGCCGCGGCCGGGACGAGGACCACGTCCGTGGGGCCGGGTTCGGCGAACTGCACGATTCCCATCGCCGTGCGGCCTGTGCCGATCATGGCGACGGCTTCGGCGAAGTCGAGGCGTTCGGGGATGTCGTGGAGTCGGTCGGCGTCGGTGACGGCGAGTTCCGCGTAGCCGCCGGGTGCGAAGCCGAGGTGGGCGACCACGCGGCGGCCCAGCAGGTCTTCGGAGGTGTTGTCGCCGAGTGCGTCGACGATTCCGGCGATCTCGCGGCCGGGGACGGTCGGCAGGGTGGCGGGGGCCGGGGCGGGTCCTCGCATGCCCTCGCGGAGGGCTGTGTCCAGGAGGTGGACGCCGGCCGCGCGGACGGCGATGCGGACCTGTCCGGGGCCCGGCCTGGGGTCCTCGGTCTCTTCGTAGGTGAGGTTTTCGGCTGGTCCGAAGGTGTGCAGGCGGATGGCGTGCATGGAGGGTCCCCTCAGGGGTCGGGTCGTGTGCTGTTGCGGCTTCCACGGTGTGACCTCAAGCGCGCTTGAGGTCAAGGGTGTTCCGGCCGAGGGCGAGGGAGACGGCCGTCAGGGCGCTGTTGAAGGAGACCTCGGAGAGCACGCCGGGGGCGGCGACCTGGTCGCCGGCGAGGTAGACGCCGTCGCCGCGGTCGACGGCGGGGCGGTCGCGCCAGCTGGTGCCGGGCAGGTCGACGGCGCCGGTGCGGCCGTTCGCCACCGTCTCCCGCCGCCAGGTGGTCCGTTGCCGCCAGCCCTGGAAGGCGAGGTCGAGCAGTTCCTCCGCGCGGGCGGTGCCGTCCGCCTTGGTCTCGTGGGGGCCGATCGGGATCTGGCCCTGGATCAGCTGTTCGCCGGCGGGGGCGAGGGTGCGGTCCTGGGCGGTGAAGCGCTCCAGCCAGCCGGGCGCGTCGAGGTCGGACACGGCGAACGCGTCACCGCGCCGGGTGCGTACGGCGAGGTCGACCAGGACGGTGCGGCCGCTCGGCCAGGTCAGTGAGGGGTCGCCGAGGAGGCGGTGGGCGGAGTCGAGCGAGGTGGCGACGACGACGGGGGTGTCGGTGGGCAGGGTGTGGACGCGGGACAGCGTCTCCACGCGCACGCCGAGGTTCCACGCGTGGGCGGCCATCCGGTCGATGAGTCCGCCCCAGCCGCCGCGCGGGTAGTGGGCCTCCGGGGGCAGTTTGGTGGCGCGGCGCAGGCGTTCCTGCACGAACGCGGCGGACAGGGCGCCCGGGTCGTGGTGGAACAGTGCGACCGCGGCGTAGTGGGCGGCGGCCCGTGCGCCTTCTTCGCCGGCGATGCCGGTGGCCCAGGTGAGGAAGTCGGTGTCGACGGGGGCCTGGGCGGTGCCGCGGCGCAGGAGTTTCAGCAGGGCGAGGGGCGGGGTGCGGCGCAGGGTGCCCCGGTGGCGGAGGCGTAGCCGGGCCGCCTCGAGGGGCGGGAGCGGGGCGAGGGGGCCGATGAGGCCGCGCTGCCGGAGCCAGGTCCAGTGCGGGCCGCCGTTGTAGAGGGCGTGGGGTCCCTCGTTCGTCCGGTAGGGGCCTTCGGCGGTGCGGGCCCGGCCGCCGAGGGTGTGGTGGGCTTCGTGGACGGTGACCTTGGCGCCCGCTTCGGCGGCGGTGATGGCCGCGGTGAGTCCGGCGAAGCCGCCGCCGATGACGGTGATGGGGTGCATGGCTGGGGGTCTCCCTCGGTCGGGGTCGCCTTCCGGCTTTGCACAGAGGACGGTGTGGGGGTGCGGAAATGTGACATGTGCGGGGTTCTCGCAGGTCGGGGGGATTGTCAGTGGTGGGGTGCAGCATGGGGGCATGGCGAGGAGAGCGGTGGGCGGTACGGGTGTGAAGGGGGCGAGGCGTCCTGAGGTGCGGTTGCCCGCGCTGGAGCGGTGGGAGGGGGGTGGGCTGGAGCCGGACGGGGATTACGACGGGCTGGAGTTCCGGGAGGCGGACTTCGCCGGGCAGGACGGTGGCGGGGCGCGTTTCATGGACTGCGCGCTGACGGGATGCGCGCTGGACGAGGCGCGGTTGTCCCGGGTGCGGGTGCTGGATTCGGTGCTCGTCGGTGTCCGGGGCGTGGGTACCGATCTGGCCGAGGCGACCCTGCGCGATGTGGAGCTGACGGACGCGCGGCTCGGGGGGACGCGGTTGCACGGGGCGGTGCTGGAGCGGGTGCTGGTGCGGGGCGGGAAGATCGATTTCCTGAATCTGCGGTCGGCCCGGCTCAAGGACGTCGTCTTCGAGGGGTGTGTCCTGGTCGAGCCGGACTTCGGCGGGGCGCTGCTGGAGCGTGTGGAGTTCGTGGACTGCGCGCTGAAGGGCGCGGACCTCTCGGGGGCCGTGCTGAAGGACGTGGACCTGCGTGGGGCCGCGCCGCTGGAGATCGCGCGGGGGGCGGACCGGTTGTCGGGGGCGGTGATCGGCACGGGGCAGTTGCTGGATCTGGCGCCGGTGCTGGCGGGGGAGCTGGGGATCAGGGTGGAGGACTGAGGGGAGGGGGTTACTTCACGCGGGGGAAGCGGGCCTGGAGGGTCCAGATGGCCGGGTTCTCGCCGAGGTCCTCGTGGAGGTCGGTCAGGTCGGCGAGGAGGTCGTGGAGGAAGTCGCGGGCCTCGCGGCGGAGTTCGGTGTGGGAGAAGGTCAGCGGGGGTTCGGAGGCGGGCAGCCACTCCGCTTCGATGTCCACCCAGCCGAAGCGGCGTTCGAAGAGCAGGCGGTCGGTGGACTCGGTGAAGTCCAGTTCCGCGTGCTGGGGGCGGGAGGCCCGGGAGCCGGCCGGGTCCCGGTCGACGAGCTCCACGATGTCGCACAGGGCCCACGCGAAGTCGAGCACCGGCACCCATCCCCAGGCCGTGGACAGCTCGCGGTCCGATGTGGTGTCGGCGAGGTAGACGTCGCCGCAGAACAGGTCGTGCCGCAGGGCGTGGACGTCCGCGCGGCGGTAGTCGGTCTGCGGGGGGTCGGGGAAGCGGTTGGAGAGGGCGTAGCCGATGTCGAGCACGGGGGTGATGGTGTCACGCCGTGACGCGTCGGTCCTCATAGGATCCTGGAGTGCGTTTCCACCGTCCCGGTTCCCGCAGTGTCGTCGCCGCCCTGCTCGTGGCGTCCGTGGCCGCCTGCGGGGATGGTTCCGGGGCTCCCGCCGGCAGCTCCGGTGTGGGGGATCCGTATTTCCCGAAGGCCGGTAACGGTGGTTACGACGTCGGTCACTACGCCCTTGACCTCGTCTACGATCCTCGCGCGCGTCATCTCACCGGCACCGCGACGATCACCGCCCGTGCGACGGAGAGTCTTTCCGCGCTGAACCTCGACCTCAAGGGCCTCGACGTCGAGGAGGTCTCCGTCGACGGTGTGGCCGCCCGCTGGAGACGGGCGGGGCAGGAGCTGACCGTCCGCCCGCGCGAGGCGGTGGACGGCACCTTCCGGGTGACCGTCCGTTACTCCGGCGCCCCGGTGACCGTCACCGATCCGGACGGTTCCGAGGAGGGCTGGCTGCGTACCGCCGACGGGGCGCTGGCGTTGGGGGAGCCGGTGGGGTCGATGGCGTGGTTCCCGGGCAATCACCATCCCTCCGACAAGGCGACGTACGCCGTCGCGGTGACGGTGCCGGAGGGGTTGCGGGCGGTGTCCAACGGGGAGCCGGCCGGTGAGGAGCGGAAGGGGAGCCGTACGACGTACCGGTGGCGCACCGGGGAGCCGATGGCGAGCTACCTCACGACGCTGGCCATCGGCAGGTACGAGGTCCGTCGTACGGTGACCGCCGGTGGGCTGCCCGTGTACACGGCCGTCGATCCGGAGCAGGCGGGGGCGAGCCGTGCGGTCCTGGCGCGGATCCCCGAGGTGCTGGAGTGGGCGGAGCGGACCTTCGGCCCGTACCCCTTCTCCTCCGCGGGTGCGGTCGTCGAGCGTCCCGAGGACGCCGGGTACGCCCTGGAGACCCAGAGCCGGCCGGTTTTCCCCGGTGCTCCCGACATCGTGCTGCTGGTCCACGAGATCGCCCACCAGTGGTACGGCGACTCCGTGACCCCGCGCACCTGGCGGGACATGTGGCTCAACGAGGGTTTCGCGACGTACGCGCAGTGGCTGTGGCAGGAGGAGCACGGGGGCGACAGCGCACAGCGGATCTTCGACCTGCTGTATGCCGGTTCGTATTTCCCGGACGCGGGGACGAACGAGGCGTTGTGGTCCTTCCCGCCGGCCGAGCCGCCGGGCGCGGCGGACATCTCGGCCACTCCCGTGTACTGGCGTGGTGCGATGGTGCTGCACAAGGTGCGGCAGAGGGTCGGTGACGACGCCTTCCGTGCCCTGCTCCGGGGCTGGGCGCGGGAGCACCGGTACGGAAACGCGGACACCGGTGACTTCACGGCGTACGTGGAGGAGTCGGCCCCCCGTGAGGACTTCACCGGGATCTGGGAGGACTGGCTGTACGGGGAGGGGCGGCCGGAGCGGCCCTGAGGGTGTGCCGGAGGCCCCGGCCGGGCGGGATGCCGGGCCGGGGCTCCGCTGTGGAAGCGGGTGTCCGTCAGACGTTCACGCCGAAGTCCTGGGCGATGCCCACGAGGCCCGAGGCGTAGCCCTGGCCGACGGCGCGGAACTTCCACTCCGCGCCGTTGCGGTACAGCTCGCCGAAGACCATGGCGGTCTCGGTGGCGGCGTCCTCCGACAGGTCGTAGCGGGCGATCTCGGCGCCGCCGGCCTGGTTGACGATGCGGATGTAGGCGTTGCGGACCTGGCCGAAGTTCTGCGAGCGGTTCTCGGCGTCGTAGATCGAGACCGGGAAGACGATCTTGTCGACGTCGGCGGGGAGCCCGGCGAGGTTGACGTTGATCGCCTCGTCGTCGCCGGCGCCCTCGCCGGTGCGGTTGTCGCCGGTGTGGACGATGGTGCTGTCCGGGGTCTGCTTGTTGTTGAAGAACACGAAGTGGGCGTCGGAGTAGACCTTGCCCTGCGTGTTGACCGCGATCGCCGAGGCGTCGAGGTCGAAGTCCGTGCCGGTGGTGGTGCGGACGTCCCAGCCGAGGCCCACGGTGACGGCGGTCAGGCCCGGAGCCTCCTTGGTGAGCGAGACGTTGCCACCCTTGGACAGGCTTACAGCCATTGTTGGGAGTCCCTTCCCTCGTTTACGTACGGCCTAGAAGCTACAGCTACCCCATTGAACGCGGAGAGGGGTGCGAGAGGTTCCAGGTCGCTTTACTTTCTTTACCCGTGTCGCGGGGGCCGGAGTTCGGGGTCCGGGATATTCGGGTGACGTGGCCCGGTCAGGGGCGGGAACATGGACGTCATGTCCGGTCCCTATGTCATCCGCGGTTCCGTCTCCCTGCCCGAGGCCGAGCTCATGTGGCGTTTCTCGCGGTCGTCCGGGCCCGGTGGACAGCATGTGAACACCAGTGACTCCCAGGTCGAGCTGCGTTTCGATCTCGCCCGTACCGAGGCGCTGCCCGAGGTGTGGAAGCGGCGGGCGCTGGAGCGGCTGGCCGGGCGGCTGACCGGTGGTGTGATCACCGTTCGTGCTTCGGAGCACCGTTCGCAGTGGCGCAACCGGGAGGCGGCGGCGGTGCGGCTGGCGGCGCTGCTGGCGGAGGCGAGCGCGCCGCCGCCGAAGCCGCGCAGGCCTACCCGCATTCCGCGCGGGATCAACGAGCGGCGGTTGCGGGAGAAGAAGCAGCGGTCGGAGACGAAGCGGGGGCGCTCCGCGCGGGACTGGGGGTGACCCCCCCCCGGTTCTCCCTGGGCGTGGCCCTGGCCCCCGAGGTGTGACCCCGGCCCTCCGAGGTGTGACCCCGGCCACCGGTGGCTCCTGCGGAGGTGTCGGACCGGAGGTCCGGGGGACGCCGCGTGAGGGTCCCTGCGGGTCCGTGGTGGCTGGTCGCGCAGTTCCCCGCGCCCCTTTCGGGGCCCTGTGGTTCAGCCCAGGTCCAGCACGCCCACCGTCTCGCCCTCGGCGACCTCGCCGTTCTTGCGGAAGCCCAGGCCCAGGTAGAAGCCCTCGGGGCCGTTGTCGCCGGGGTGCCAGGTGACGTGGAACTCTCGCGTGCCCCGGCGGCGGAGTTCCCCGGCCACCGACTCCACGGCGAACCGCCCGTACCCCTTGCCCTGTTCCTCCGCCGCGATGTTCAGCCGCCACAGGCCGGAGCGGATGGCGCTGCCGTCGTCGTGCCAGTCGATGTCGAGGAAGGCCATCAGGAAGCCGACCGCGCGGTCACCGTCCATGATCAGGCGGGGCCAGGCCTTACCGGGATGCACGTAAGCCTCGGCGAGGGAGTCCGCCACCGGGTCGACCGCGAATTCCTGGTCGGGGCGGACCCGTATGCCGAGGGCGGCCTTGAGGTTCTTCGGTGTGATCTCTTCGAGGCGAGGTGCGGTGGTCGTCGTCACCCGGGCACCCTACTGAGGTTGAACTCGTGATGTCGCTGGATTGCTCAGGCGGGTCGGATGGTCAGGCCGGTCTCGGCGAGGCAGCCGTCTATGAGGTCGCTGCGG